>JBFWTF010000089.1:0-9495 GCA_050247995.1 Methyloceanibacter sp.
CCTTGGCCGTGACGAGGACCATGCGTCCATCGGGGTCGGTCAGGAACAGGTTCTTGGTATGGGCGCCGGGAATGCTCTCCCGCAGCGCGACCGACTCCGCGACGGTGAAGACCGGCGCGTGCTCGGTTGTCTTGGCGCCGATGCCGAGTTGGGCGAGGCGGGCTTCCAGGGTCTTGCGGTCTGCTGCCATGGCTTGGGGCGGGGCGTTCCCTCGGGACGGCTCGGATTTAGCCGCGTTCGGGCAGGATGTGGACATTCCCCTTTCGATCTACTAGATCGTATGGGCCCGGTCGCGGGTTGGAGTCGCGGGTGTAGCTCAGGGGTAGAGCACAACCTTGCCAAGGTTGGGGTCGTGGGTTCGAATCCCATCGCCCGCTCCATTTTCCACAAATTGGCATCACCGAAGCGTTGGGCGGAAGCGTCTGCTGTGCCCCCAACCGCCGAGATGCGGCGCGCCCGCTCCGGTTTCCGCTAAGCGACAAAGGCGGTGATCTGGCTGAGGACGAGAAATGCATGAACGAGAGTCGTCTCTGCCCGTACCCTCGGCCTGAACGCCGCTTTTCCGACCTTGGATGCGGCGCTTTCTCTGACGCATTCTCCTAACGAACGAAAAACCGAACGCCTCACCACCGCGTGCTCGCGGAAACCTGGCCTCTCCATGAGCGCCTGGTGCAGCCGCGGCAGATGGTAGAACGGCACGCTCGGGTACCAATGATGCTCGAGGTGGTAGCCGACGTTGCACGGCAGGATGAAGACAGATTCCAGGAAGGTTGGGATCGTCGTGCGCGTGATCGAATATTCTTCCTCGTCGCTCTCCACCGCGCTGTGCTCGCAGATCAGGCGAATGTACTGCGTGGCGATATGCCAGGTGCAGAACGGCACGATCCAATAGAGGAAGAAGCCTTGCCAGGCGCCGAGATAGGTGAGTGCCGCTGCGCCAGAGGCATAGAAGCAAAAGCGCGCGGCGCGCATCCAGCCGGGCGATGGCACGAGGGTCGAGCCGACCAAGCCACGCACGATCCAGAACGCCCCGGTAAGAAATGCGGCGCGGCGCAAGAGAAGCCACGCGAGAGCCATTCGCGTCTTGGGAAACTGCCAATCGGGCGCGAGGTCTCCGGCCGCGTCGTGCGTATACCAGATGTGGCGGTTCCCGTCGTTCGGCAGGCTTGTGTATTGATGATGCGTGCCATGGAACTTTCGGAAGCCTTCGACCGACGCGAAAGCGGGCCACATCATGAAGAGGTTGGCAAAGAGATCGTTTTGCCAGCGCACCGGCAGCGTGCGGAAGTGCGAGGCGTCGTGGCCGAGGATCAGCAGCGCATGCTGGCTCGAGCCGATAATGAGGACCGCGAGGACGTATAGTGCCGGATGCCAGAACGTGGTGCAGAGAGCGATCGCCAGAGCGATTGCGGCCCATTGACCGGCGGTTGCCGCGATGGCCTTCGCGGGCCTGAGTTGCGAAAGCTCTTTGATCTTCGCCGGCGGCAACCGTTCCGGGATGAGGCGCGCCGTATTGTGGGGATGTTCGACGACCGGATTCTCGGAGATGTCCTCCGCCGGGATCTCCTCCCGAAGGTAGGCAAATGCTCTTCGGAACTTTGCTGAGCCCGCCATCCACCCCCGTACTGGCTGCTGTGCGGCAAAATCTCGTGTTTTTGTGACGATTCAGAGGCAGGGCCGGAGCTTGACAAGGTAAACGCCGCATGGCCTCGGGCCCGGGCGCCCCGAGGGAGCGACGGGTCTAGAGCAGCGGCACCTTGTAATTCGCGATTGCCCTGAATTGATCGAGATCTTCGCTGGGGAGTCCGAGCCCCGGCACTTGCCAATCGATATATTCCAACTCAAGGCGCAGCCCGGCGAGCCGGCCGCTTTGCGGTTCGTAAACGACGCGGAAGTCGCGCTCTTCTTGCTCGGCATAGCTGCCATTTGCGGCGCTCCCCGTTCCCTCGCCCCGTCCCCAAGCGACGAGGACCTTCACCCCTTCAAGCCCGATCCTGCCGAAATCGTAGGACAGCGACAGCATGGCGGCGCGCACGCCGGCCTGCTGAAAGTCCGTGAGGATCATGGACGTGTAGGAGGTGCCGAAGCCGAACGGTTGTTGAATGCTCGCCGCATCGCTGGTCTGAGAGGAGGCGAGGGTGAACACAAACCCCGCGTAACTTGCAATCAGCCGCGCCGACGCCTGATAGGTGTCGTAGGGGGCGCCCGCGATGAGGTCCGCGCCGACGGTACGCTGGTCGAGCGCGTTGATGCCGACCCGGAAGCTCGGACCTTCGCCACCGGGGCCGAGCGGCAACATATGGTCGATCTCCCCATAGGCCGTGTTCAATGCGTCCTTGATCCAATAGTTGGAGAAGCCGATGTTCCATCTGCTCGCATGATAGCTGGCGCCGGTGATGAGAACGCCTTCGTCTTGCGTCACGCCCAGCCCCTCGCTGAACGGAATGAAGCCGGTCTCGTTGCGGGGCTTGTAGCGCGTCAGATAGGACGCGATGTAGTCGAAGGCCTGATCGGGCCCGCGATCTTCCGGCGTCAAGACGACGCCTTCGAAGGTCAACGGGATCATGCGTATGTCGAACGGGTTGATGTAGGGGGTTCGCACCAGCAGGCGCCCGGCGGTGATCTCCTGCCCCGCGAGTTTGATGCGTCCGTTTGCTTGGCCAAGCGTGGTCAGCCCGTCGCCGTCCGGCGAGAGCATCTCCGTGTCGCCCGCGAATGCGTTCGCGTATAGGGGTTGGCTCGTGTAGAGCGCGCCGCGAAGTTGGAGAAAATCGGCGAGATAGCCCGATTGATAGGCGAGCCAGCCGCCCGTGGCCAGCGCGCGCGGTTGGTCGACGCCGAACGAGTCCTCGTCGAACCAGTAGGTGCGACTGTTCGCCCGCAAATCGGTATCCCGAATGAAGGCCGGCGCCGTCGGCCAGCGGTGACGCCGTTCCGCCTCAAGGCGCGCCGCTCCCGGGTCTACGGATTGCTGCGGCCCCTTCAACCCGTCCCGCGGCTCGATCGGCACCTCGAACCCTTCGCGGATCGGGGAGTACGCGTCGCTGGCCGTCGACGGAATGGGGTAGTCGCTGGCGCCCTGCGCCGATGCACGCTTCGTCATGAGGCAGGCGCAAACGACGAGCGGAGCGACGATGAGAAGGCGGAGAGCCGCCCTTCTCCTTGGCCCAAGCATGAAATCGCCCCTCTCCCGAACGATGCCCTCGAAGGGTTTCCAACCCTAACCGAAGTCTGTCCCGAGCCCAAACCCGGCTCGACGCACCACTCCCGGGTGGCAGGACGCAAGACGCTGCCAGAAACGAAAACGGCCCCGATGAGGGGCCGCTTTCACGTGGCGCGAAGGTCAAGCGCCTTCCGTCTAGAAGGGCCAAGCGGGCCCGCGCGGAAAGCTGTTCGAGCGCTGCGAGTAGCCATCGAAGAAGGGACGGCGCACCGTCTTCGCCTTCTTCTTCCTCGGCTTGGCCGGCGTGAAATCGCCGTCGGCGCTCGCCTCGGTGATCTTGGCCGGCGTATCCTTGGCCCAGACCACGAAGTCGTTGCCCTTCTTCAAGCCGGCGGTATTGATGGCGGTGTCGCCGATGATGAGCGACGAGCCGGGTGTGAGCCGCTCGGAGATCTTCTGGCGAATGTCGCTCGGGATCTCGAGCCGGTCGAGCGCGGCGGCGGGATCGCCGCCCTGGAGGCTCACCGCGATCCACCGCGTCGCGGTGTCGCCCGGCGCGAATTTCATCGCCGTGAAGAGATGCGTGCCGAGCGGCGTCTCGGGATCCTTGAACGAGACGGCTGCGTCGAACACGCGGCCGAATTCCTGCCTGACATAGAGATGACCGGCCGGCGGCTCGCCTTTGCCGGCGACCGCGTAGACCTTCGCCACCAGCTCGTCGTTCATTGCGCCGGTTTCCGCCAGGCCGTTCGCCGCCTGGAATTTCTTGATGGCGGAGATGGTCACCTTGCCGAGCGTGCCGTCGAACTCCTGCCGCTCGAGATAGCCCATGTCGGCGAAGATGTTCTGGACGCCGATGATGCGATCGCGCTGCGTGCGCCGTGTCACGAGAATGCGCAAAGGCGCGGTCGAGCGCGGCTCGGCGGCGAGGATCGCCGCTTCCTTGGCGCCGGCCATGAGCTTCGCGGCGATATCCGACGGCGGCGTGTCGAGCGGTTGCAAGGGGCTCGCTGCTTCCGGGCTTGCCTCGGCCAGCGTCACCGGCGCCGGCTCGGCCGGCGTTGGGCTTGTCTCGGTCGTGGCGGCCTCGGCGTCGGCGGGCTTGAGCTCCGCGGCTGCGGCCGCGACCTCGGCCGGCATGACAGGCGAAGCGGTCTCAGCGGGCCCCGACTCGGCGGCGGCAACAGAAGAAGAAGACGGCTCAGGCGCCGGGCCGGCGCTCGGCGTAACGGCGGGAGCCTCGGTCTTGGCCGCGCTCTCGATCGCGCTCAGGTCGGGATCGGCCTTGGCGAAGGACGGCTCGGGCGCGCCCTCTTCGCCGAGAGCGTGCGAGCTCGCCGTCTCCACCGCGCCCCTCGCGGACTTGTCATGCGACAACTCGGCCGGCGCGCCCGCCAACGGATCGAAGGCGTGGGCATGAGTGTCCTCGACCGCGGCCGGATCGTCCGTGGTCTTCGGCGCGACTTTCTCGCGCAGCGCCTCGGCCTCGACCGAGGGACCGTCGCTGGCGGAATTCGGGACATCGGCCTTGGCGAGCATGCGCGGATGCGCCAGCGGCGGCGTCGCGGGGAGAACCTCGATCCGCGTTTGACGCTTCGGCTGCTGCTCCTCCTTGACCAGCGAGGGCGCAGGCGGCGGCGGAACCGGCTGGAACAGGTTGGGATGCTCGATCACTTGCGGCGCGGGCCGGTCGCGGGTCACGACCACGTTGTCGCCGACCGTGGTGATCTTGAAGAGCTTGGGGGCGAAGGAGAACGGCAGCCTGATGCACCCGTGCGAGGCGGGATAGCCGGGCACCACGCCCGCGTGCAGCGCCGTGCCGGACCAGGTGATCCGGTTCATCCACGGCATGGGCGCGCCGCTATAGAGGTTGGAGTGGTGCATTCTCCGCTTTTCGAGAATGCTGAACACGCCCGCCTTGGTGGGGTAGGCGCGCTGGCCGGTGGAGACGCTCGAGCTCGTGATGAGCGTCAGGCCGCGATAAACATCGACCTTCTGCTGGCTCAGCGAGACGACGAGCGTCATGGGCTCGCCGTCGGCGGGATCGGGAAGCTCAGCTTCGGCCGGCTTCGCCGTGTTCTTGCGTTTGCCTGCCTCGGCGGGCAGCGAGCCCCCGACCGCGGCGGCGAGAACCGCTACGCCGAGCAGGGCGAAAAATTTCGACGAGGTCCCTCCGGCGGCCAAAGCCGCCTTTCCCCTCAGAAAACCGATACGCAAAACACAAGCTCCCAGTCGTCGGCCGCACCCATAGCGAGCCCCCCTGTGTGATTCCCCCGACTCGCACGAATCACACTAAAAGAGGCACCCCCTATTTGACCAGCGGAAGCCTTCCAATCGCCTAACGCCCCGGCCCTTTTCGCCGCTCCGCCGCGCGCGCCGCTCGGCAAGCGAAAGTGCCGTAGCTGCTTGGACTTACCACCCTCTTTGGGCGATTTTGAGTTCGCCGTGTGGCCCCGCGGGGGAAATGCGGAACACGAATAAACTTCGCGCTGTTTCCTTCGCGCAACACTTTCAAGGCCGGCGATTTCCGGCCGAAGCGGCGCCGCTCGCGCCCTCGCGTCGCCAAGCCGCGTGTGGCGCCTTGGTCCCGTGAAAGCTCTTGCTTCGGCTGCGGGCGCTCAATACACGGAGGGGCCAAGCGGGCCTTAGCGGTTCTTGAGAGGAGTATCTGTCATGCTGGCACTGACCCACGCCCGGCCGGGCCAAATACTCCGGGCGGCCGCCCTTCTCGCCGCGGGCCTCATGCTCGCCGGTTGCGGCATCAACACGATCCCCACCTTGCAGGAGCAGGCCAAGGCCGCGTGGAGCCAGGTGTTGAACCAATATCAGCGCCGGGCCGATCTCATTCCCAATCTGGTCGAGACGGTGAAGGGCTATGCCGAGCAGGAGAGCAAGGTCCTGACCGAGGTGGTCGAGGCGCGCGCCAAGGCGACCCAGGTGCAGGTTCCGGCCGATATCCTCACCAATCCCGAGGCGTTCCAGCAGTTTCAGGACGCGCAGAACAATCTCTCCGGCGCCCTGGGGCGCCTCCTTGCCATCGTCGAGAACTATCCCGACCTGAAGTCGAACCAGAATTTCCTCGCGCTTCAGTCGCAGCTCGAAGGCACCGAGAACCGGATCGCGGTGGCGCGGCAGGACTACATTACCGCGGTCAAGGACTACAACACCGAGATCAGGACGATTCCCGGCCGCTGGTGGCGCGCGTTGCTCTATCCCGACGCGGAGCCGATGCAGAACTTCACCGCCACCGAAGGCGCGGAGAAGCCGCCGGAGGTCAAGTTCTAGCTCAAGGCCAATGGGGGGCCTCGATGGCCGGTGTGCGGCGTTTCGGCGGAGTGCTGCTGGCACTTGCGCTCGCGCTCGTCTCGGCGCCTGCCGCGGCCGAGCCGGCTTTCCCCGAGCTGACCGGCCGCGTCGTCGATGACGCGAACCTGCTCAGCTATACCGACAAGGTCGCCATCACCGCCGACCTCAAGGCGCTCGAGGACAAGAGCACCGACCAGCTCGTCGTCGTCACCCTGCCCTCGCTCCAGGGCTACGCCATCGAGGAGTTCGGCCACCAGCTCGGCCGCAAATGGGGCATCGGCACCGAGAAGCTGAACAACGGCGTCCTCCTCATCGTCGCCCCCAACGAGCGCAAGGTCCGCATCGAGGTCGGCACCGGTCTCGAAGGCACGCTCACCGACGCGCTGTCGCGAGTTGTCATCGAGAATTCGATCCTGCCGCGGTTTCGCGAAGGCGACTTCGCCGGCGGCATCAAGGACGGCGTGCGCGACATCGCGCTCGTGCTGACCGGCGACGCGGCCGAGGTCGAGGCCCGCGCCAATGCGCGCCAAGAGGCCGACGATCCGCTGTTCGTCTGGCTGTTCATGATCTTCTGGCTCGCGATCTTCCTGTGGATCGCCTACAGCATGTGGCGCGCCACGCGCTATGCGGCGCCCGCGGGGCGAAGAGGCAGTTCCGGCCCGATCATCGTTCCCGGGCCGGGCTGGGACAGCGGCGGCAGTGGCTGGAGCAGCGGCGGCGGCGGTAGCGGCGGCGGCTTCTCCGGCGGCGGCGGCAGTTTCGGCGGCGGCGGAGCCTCGGGCGGATGGTAGGACCTTCACCCGCGCAGCCCTTCGCTCCCGAAGATCGCGTCGCGATCTCGGCGGCGATCTCGCGCGCCGAACAGAAGACGAGCGGCGAGATCGTGGTCGTCGCCGCGATCGCCTCGGACGGCTACCGCTCCTTCGGGGTTCTGTGGGCGGCGCTGCTTGCGCTCGCCGTGCCGATCCCGCTCATCTTCGCCACCAAATGGCCGGTGCAGTACATCTATCTGCTCCAGCTCGCGTCCTTCCTCGTTTTCCTCGTGGCCTTCCAGCTCGACAGCGTGCGGTATCGGCTGGTGCCGCAAGCGGTGAAGCGCGCGCGCGCCCATCAGCGCGCCGTCGAGCAGTTCCTGGTGCAGAACATCCACACCACCAAAGGCCGCACTGGCGTGCTCATCTACGTCTCTTTCGTCGAGCGCTTCGCCGAGGTCATCGCCGACGAGGGCATCTACCGCAAGGTGCCGCCGTCGGCCTGGGAGGACGTGGTCGGCGAGCTCACCAATCATCTCGCCCGCGGCAGCGCGACCGAAGGCTTCATCCGCGCCATCGAACGCTGCGGCAAGATGCTCGCCAAGCATTTCCCGCCGGGCCGCACCAGCAACGAGCTCCCCAATCATCTGATCGTGCTCGATGCCTACGGCCGGCCTTGAGATGCCGGACGCCGCGGGCGACGCGGCCGGAAGGGTGGGCAAGCGCGCGCTCTTCGGCTGGCTCATGTTCGATTGGGCGACGCAGCCTTTCTACACCCTCGTCGTCACCTTTCTGTTCGCGCCCTATTTCGTCAACGGCTTCATGGAGGATCCGGCGCGCGGCGCGAGCTTGTGGGCCTACGCCACCGGCATCGCCGAGCTGATCGCGGCCGCGCTCGCCCCCGTGCTCGGCGCCATCGCCGACGCGGGCCAGCCGCGCAAACCCTGGATCGCCGGCTTCTCCGTGTTGCTGGTCTTAGGGCTTTGCGGTCTCTGGCTTGCCGCGCCCGGCCGCACCGATCTTGCCCCGCTCGTCCTCATCGCCTTCGGCGTGGCGACGATCGGCGCCGAGCTCGCCACCGTGTTCAACAACGCGATGATGACGTCGCTCGTCTCGGGCCGGAAGCTCGGCACGCTCTCGGGCGCCGGTTGGGCCACGGGCTATGTCGGCGGTCTCGTCAGCCTCGCCTTCGTCGCCGGTTTCCTCGTCGCCGATCCCGCGACCGGCAAGACTCTGCTCGGGCTCGACCCGCTCGTGCCGCTCGATCCCGGAACGCGCGAAGGCGACCGCCTCGTCGGACCGTTCTCGGCGCTGTGGTATCTCGTGTTCGTCCTGCCGCTCTTTCTCTATACGCCGGATGTGCGCGGCGCGCCGCTCGAGCCCCGCGCGGTCAGCGCGACGCTGGCCCAGCTCGTGCGCTCGGTGAAGGACCTCGTGCGCCATCACGGGCAAGTGGCGCTGTTCCTGCTCGCGCGCATGCTCTACGCCGACGGGCTCGGCGCCGTGTTCGCCTTCGGCGGCATCTATGCCGCGACCGTGTTCGGCTGGGGCGCGACCGAGCTCGGCCTGTTCGGCATCATCCTCACCTTGACCGGCACGATCGGCGCCGCATTCGGCGGGCCGCTCGACGACGCCAAGGGCTCCAAGGCCGTGATCGCCGGCACGCTTCTCCTGTTCGTCGCCGCCGCGATCGGCGTGCTCTCGGTCGATCCCGGCCATGTCTTGTTCGTGGTTCCGGTCGAGGCGAAAGTTCCGGGCAGCGCGCCGTTCTCCTCAATCGGCGAGCAGGTCTATCTCGCCTTCGCCATTCTCATCGGCCTCGCCTCGGGCCCGATCCAGTCGTCGAGCCGCACCCTGCTCGCGCGGATTTCGCCGCCCGGCAAGGTGACCGAGTTCTTCGGCTTCTTCTCCTTCTCGGGAAAGATCACCGCCTTCGCCGCCCCGCTCGCCATCGGCGCGGTCACCCACGCCACGGGGAGTCAGCGGCTCGGCATCGCCTCGGCCCTGATCTTCCTCGTCGGCGGGTTGTTGCTGCTGCTCAAAGTCAGAGCGAAGTAGCCGTCGCTCTTTCCCTTGTCATCGCCCGGCTTGACCGGGCGACCCAGTAACACCTGCCTTTTGCGCGCTGCGACTACTGGATGCCCGCTTTCGCGGGCATGACAGTTGCGAGAGCGCTCAAGAAGCCTAATGCCGGAAGTGGCGCATTCCGGTGAAGACCATGGCGAGGCCGCACCGGTCGGCGGCGGCGATCACCTCGTCGTCGCGCATCGCCCC
>JBFWTF010000090.1:0-9430 GCA_050247995.1 Methyloceanibacter sp.
CGCATGCGAAGCACGCGCTCCTCGCGCGGGGTGAGCGAGGCCAGCACCCGCGTCGTCGTCTCGCGCAGATTGGATTGAATGGCGGCGTCGATCGGCAGGACCGCGTTCTTGTCCTCGATGAAATCGTCGAGATAGCTGTCCTCCTCGTCGCCGATCGGGGTTTCGAGGCTGATCGGCTCCTTGGCGATCTTGAGAACTTTCCGCACCTTCTCGAGCGGCATGGCGAGCTTCTCGGAGAGTTCCTCCGGCGTCGGCTCGCGGCCGATCTCGTGCAGCATCTGGCGCGAGGTGCGCACGATCTTGTTTATCGTCTCGATCATGTGCACGGGAATGCGGATGGTGCGCGCCTGGTCGGCGATCGAGCGGGTGATGGCCTGCCGGATCCACCAAGTGGCGTAGGTCGAGAATTTGTAGCCGCGGCGATACTCGAACTTATCGACCGCCTTCATCAGGCCGATATTGCCTTCCTGGATGAGATCGAGAAATTGCAGGCCGCGATTGGTGTATTTCTTGGCGATCGAGATCACGAGGCGCAGATTGGCCTCGACCATTTCCTTCTTGGCCTGGCGGGCCTCGCGCTCGCCCTTCTGCACGATGTGGACGATGCGGCGGAATTCCGAGATCTGGAGCCCGGTCTCGGCGGCGAGATTCTGAATTTCGGAGCGCAGTTCCTTCACCAGCCCGCGCTCGTCGCGGATGAAATCGATCCAGCCTCTCTTCTTCAGGCGGCCGACGCGGCGGAGCCAGTTGGGATCGAGCTCGTTGCCCTGATACTCGCCGAGAAAATCCTCGCGCAGGACGCCATAGCTTTCGGCGAGGCGCAGCAGGCGCCCCTCATAGCCGAGCAGCTTCTTGTTGATGTCGTAGAGGGTCTCGACCAGGCTCTCGATGCGGTTGGCGTTGAGCGAGAGCGACTTGATCTCGGCCACGATCTCGTCCTTGAGCACCTTGTAGCGCTTCTCCTGGCCGGAGGAGAGGCTGTCGTTCTTGAGCGCGCGCTCGACAAGCTGGTCCTGGAGCTTGCGCAGCTTCTTGTAGTTGGTGGCGACGAGGTCGAAGGTCTCGAGCACTTTCGGCTTGAGCTCGGCCTCCATGGCGGCGAGCGAGAGCGCATTCTCGAGATCGTCGTCGTCGTCGTCGAATTCCTCGCGTTCCGGCTGCTCCTCTTCGCGATCGCCGGCCGGGGCGCCGGCAGCGGGCGCAGCCTGGCCGTTGGCCTCGGCGCCGTTTCCGCCCTCGCCGGGCAGCGGCTGGGACGGCGCCGGCTTGGCGTCGGGCCCCTGATAGGTGGCTTCGAGGTCGATGATGTCGCGCAGCAGAATTTTGCCGTCGTTCAGCTCGTCGCGCCAGATGATGATGGCCTGGAAGGTAAGCGGGCTCTCGCACAGGCCGGCGATCATGGCCTCGCGGCCGGCCTCGATGCGCTTAGCGATGGCGATCTCGCCTTCGCGGGAAAGAAGCTCGACCGAGCCCATCTCGCGCAAATACATGCGGACGGGATCGTCGGTGCGCTCAGACGGCTCCTTGGCGGTCTCGGCCTTGGCCACGGGCTGGGGCGCGACGACCGCACGCGGGCTCTCGGCGCCCTCCTCGCCTTGCTGCGCCCCTTCCTCGGCCTCGTCGGTGTCGATGACGTTGATGCCCATGTCGGACAGCATCGACATGGTGTCCTCGATCTGCTCGGACGACACCTCCTCGGAGGGAAGCACCTCGTTCAGCTCGTCATAAGTCACGAAGCCGCGTGCCTTCGCGGTCTTGATCAGCTTCTTGACTGCCGCGTCGGACATGTCGAGCACGGGGCCGTCAGCGGGCTCCGCTGGGGTTTGCTCTTGATCCTCGGCTTCAGCGGCTTTGGTTGCCATTCAGATTACTCCGCAGGTTTCGTTCTTGCTTGGCGGCGCGCTCGCTTCGCATACGAGCGGCGTCTCGCCATTCTCGCGCTCCGCCCCGGGCGCAAACTCACGACAAGCGATTAACGGGTGCTCCGTTAATCGTCAATTAAGCATGGACCCGCTCGTCCGCCGCGCGCGGAACTTTTTTACTCGGGCCAAGCTTCGGTCTATTGCCACGCTCCCTAAAGACTATGGGCCAAGGGCGCAAAACCCGAGGCTCCTACGTGCGTTTTACTTCCTCAACACTACTCGTCGCGGCTGGTTCCGGAGAGCGGTTCGACGCGATTTGGGGCCGGCTCGGCCCTCGAACTCGCGCCCTCGCAGGCCTTTTGGCCCTGAAAACCACGGCAGCGCGTCGGTTGCACGTCTTTCCGCTTCACTTGGCGAGAGGCGCATCCCCTGTCAAGGCCGGGAAGCCCCAGGATCCGGGATTTTCTAGGGTTTGACTTGCCCCACGACCGGCGGCCGCACCTCCTTCGTCTCTTGAGCATGTTTCACGAGAATGAACCTCGCTTTCCGGCCCTACCTGCGCTGCCGGCCACGTCTTTGGCTCCCCCGCTCAAATTTTTCTCCCCCCCTATAATAAGGGGAGTACGAAGGGGGTCCGGCGGGGTCCCGCTCTAATCCTATCTTTCCGGCCGCCGCCCGCGCTGGCCGCCGATATTGGCGCCCTTGAGCCGGGCAATCGTCTCCTCGAAACGCTTGGCGGCGTCCCGGTCGCCGGCATCGTCGGCCGCGTGCTGGCTGCCGACGCTCGCGACCTGCTGCTGGAGGGCCGCGAAGCGCTCGAACTCGGCCTCGCTCGCCTCGGCCAGGCGATCGGCGCCTTGGGCCAGCTCGCGGGTCAGGTTGGGCAGCGCCCGGAAGCGATAGATGAGGTCGGCGAACTGGGCCTCGACGTCGCCCTTGGGGCTCTCGGGATCGAGAAAGGCGACGCGCTTGAAGGCGCTCTCGCGCAAGAGCTCGGCAAAGAACGCGCCGTGGGCGCTCGCCTCGATCCTCTTGGCGATGCGTTCCGCCGTCGGCCGCCCGTCTTCGAGGATGATGCCGGTCACCGTGCGCAAGAGGCTCGCAAGTTTCCGGTCCCTGATGTCGAGAGCCGACACTTCCTCGGCGAAACGGTCGATCAGCCAGGGGTGATTGACGAGGGCGAGGGTCATGACGGTGGCAAAGCCGTAGGGCGATTGAATGGGCGGCGGCCCGATCCGCTTCGGCCCCTGCGGGGCATCGGCGCCAGCCTTGCCGCGTTTGGCGCCCCGCTCGCGCCAGAGCGCGAAGAGCCGGTTCTTGACCTCGCGGCGGTAGTGCTCGCGCACGCGGGCGTTGGCGATCTCGGCGAGCAAGGCTTCGAGCCGCGCCTCGAAGGCGGCGCGCCGCTCCGGCGTGTCGGTCGGGTGCGCCTTGAGCTCCCTCTGCCACAGCACATCGATCAGCGGCCGGGCGTCGCCAAGACACTGCTCGAGCGCGCCCGCGCCCTTCATCCGCACCAGATCGTCGGGATCCGCGCCCTCGGGCAGGAAGGCAAAGCGGAACGAGCGGCCCTCGCGCAAATTCGGCAGCATGCGGTCGATGGCGCGGGCCGCCGCCGCTTCGCCGGCCCGGTCGCCGTCGAAACAGACGATGGGCTCGGCGGCGAGCTGCCACAGGCTCTCCATCTGGCGCTCGGTGAAGGCGGTGCCGAGCGTGGCGACGGTGTTGGCGAAGCCGGCCTGATCGAGCGCGATCACGTCCATATAGCCTTCGACCACGATCAGCTCGCCCAATTCGAAGGCGCGTTTCCGCGCGCGGGCGAAGTTGAAGACGGTCGAGCCCTTGTCGAACAGCCGCGTCTCGGGCGAGTTCAGATATTTCGGCTGGGCCTCGGGATCGAGCGCGCGGGCGCCGAAGGCGATGACGCGCGACTTGGCGTCGAGAATGGGAATGACGAGGCGGTTGCGGAAGCGGTCGTAAGTGGCGCGCCCGTCATCGGGCTTGATGAGGAGCCCTGCCTCGAGCAGTTGAGCTTCGGGAAAGCCCTGCTTGAACAGCGCCGCTTTGAGACCGTCCTTGGCGTTGGGTGCAAAGCCGATGCGGAATTGTTGCAACGTCTCGGCCGACAAGCCCCTGCGCTCGGCATAGGCGAGCGCGGCGCGGCCTTCCTTGGCATGCAGCGCTTCGACGAAAAGCCTAGCTGCGGCTTCGAGCGCATCGTAGAGGCCGAGCCGTTCCTTCGCGGTGCGCTCGAATTGCGGATCGGGCTTGGGCAATTCGAGGCCGGCCTCGCCCGCCAGCCTCTCGACGGCCTCCGGAAAGGAGAGGCCTTCGGTCTCCATGACGAAGGTGAAGATGTCGCCGTGCTTGCCGGACGAGAAGTCGTGATAGAAGCCCTTCTGGTCGTTGACGGTGAAGGACGGGGTCTTCTCCTTGTTGAAAGGGCTTAAGCCCTTCCATTCGCGGCCCGCGCGCTTCAGCGGGACGCGGCGCGAGACCACCTGCGAAACGGGCAGGCGGGCGCGAATCTCGTCGAGGAACGAATCGGAGAATTTCATCGCTTTGGAGTGAGCGCCGCCTTTCGCCCTGAGCCAATCGGCGAATCAGATGCTTCACCGATATCCACGCTAGACGGCCCCCCTGGAACAAGTCGAGAACATAAAAAACGCCCTCCCGCGATAGGGAGGGCGCCATTGTTCTAGGACCGATGGGGTGCTTCGCGTCAGTTATGCCTGGTCGAGCCGGTGAGAACGAGCTCGGCCGGGGCAACGACCGCGAGGGTCGCGGCATCGGCGCCGCAGAGAAGGCTCATCGACTGGGCCTGCGAGCCGTCGAGCGCGAGCATCTGCCCGGGCTTCAGGTTCACGCGAACCCGCGCCGAAGCGTAGGGAGCCTTCGCATCCTCGTCCATCCAGGTCACGGCGCTCACGGCGCATCCGCCGCGGTCCGGGGTGAAGAAGGCGATGACGCGCTGAGTGCCGGCCTTCACGAGGATGGGCTCGGCCGGGCCGACGGGCCCAAGATTCTGCGTGGGAGACTCGGCGCCGAAAGCCGGTGCGGCGGCGACGGTGAGCGCGAGCGCGAACAGGGCGTTCACGGCGGCGCGGAAACGGGACGTTGGGGTCTTTGCCATGGTTGGCCTCCTTTTCAGAGCAAGCATCGAATCAAGTTCATGCTGCATTGCGGCATACATATTGAAAACATGTGACGATTCGATGTTGCAGTGCGAAGACAAAAGGCCGCGTGGCTTCCCGCCGCAGGCGAAATCCGAACGAGCGATTTGGTTTTCCGATCGCAGACAGAGGTGGGCGGCACCCCTGCGGAGGGGTTGGCTAGCCCAATTTCGCCTTCACAAGGGCGCTCGCCTTGGCGAAGTCCATCTGGCCGGCGTAGCGGGCCTTCAGCTCGGCCATCACCTTGCCCATGTCCTTCACGCTTGCCGCCCCCGTCTTGGCGAGGGCGTCGGCGATCGCCTTGTCGAGCTCGGCGCCGGAAAGCTGCTGGGGCAGGAACTCGCGGATGATGGCGATTTCCTCGGCCTCCTGCCGGGCAAGCTCGGCGCGGCCGGCCTCCCGATAGATCTTCTCCGATTCCTCGCGCTGCTTGATCATCTTGGCGAAGAGCTCGAGCAGCTCGGCGTCGGTCGCCTCGCTCTTGCCCGCCGTCCGCGCGGCGATGTCGCGATCCTTGATGGCGGCGGCCATCAGCCGCAGCGTCGAGACGCGGCGCTTGTCTTGCGCCTTGGTGGCAGCCTTCAAGGCGGCGGTGACGGTGTCGCGCATGGGAGCTTCGGGGCGTTCGGGAAGGAAGTTTCCAAACTAATCGAGGGCGCCAGAAGGAGCAAGGGATTTTGTTGACCTAACTTATTGTTCTAACAACAAAATATTTTCCACTGTGGATTGACCCTCGCGGTCTCGTGGCCTAAGAGTTCGCGGGCCTCGCGAGCCTTGTCTTGCGGGCCTCAAGCCCTTGTAGTCGAAGTCCTCGCACCCGACTTAGCATCCGGGCGCCTCCCGCCGAACGGCGCCTATTAAGAGACGATGACCGACACGCGTGAAAATCTGGCCGCAGAGGCCAAGCCGCGCGCGCGCGCGAAAGCCGGATGGACCGAAGAGACGCCGACCGGCCTGCTCGTCCTTGCCGACGGAACGATGATCGAAGGAACGGGCGCCGGCGCCGCCGGGGTCGCCGTCGGAGAAGTCTGCTTCAACACCGCCATGACCGGCTATCAGGAGATCCTGACCGATCCCTCCTATGCCGGTCAGATCATCACCTTCACCTTCCCGCATATCGGCAATGTCGGCACCAACGCCGAGGATATGGAGGCGGGCAGCCTCGCCACCGGCGGGGTGCGCGGCTGCGTCTTGCGCGCCTCGATCACGGCGCCCTCGAATTGGCGCGCGGGGCAGGATCTCGACGCCTGGCTGAAAGCGCGCGGCATCATCGCCGTCACCGGCATCGACACAAGGGCGCTGACGACGCTGATCCGCGAGAAGGGCATGCCGAACGCGGTCATCGCCCATGCGCCCGACGGCAAATTCGACCGCGCGGCTTTGAAGCGCGAGGCCGCCGCCTTCCCCGGCATGGTCGGGCTCGACCTCGCCAAGGACGTGACCTCGGGCCAGAGCTACAGTTGGGACGAAACGGCATGGCAATGGGGCAAGGGCTACGGCCGGCAAGAGGCTCCGCGCTTCCACGTCGTCGCCATCGATTACGGGCTCAAGCGCAACATCCTGCGCGAGCTTGCGACCGCTGGCTGCCGGCTCACGGTCGTGCCGGCGGCGACGACGGCGGAAGAAATCCTCGAGCGGAAGCCTGACGGCGTCTTCCTGTCGAACGGCCCCGGCGATCCGGCGGCGACGGGCGTCTATGCCGTGCCCGAGATCCGCAAACTCGTGGCTTCGGGGCTCCCGGTTTTCGGCATCTGTCTCGGCCATCAGATGCTCGGGCTCGCGCTCGGCGCCACCACCGCCAAGATGCATCAGGGCCATCACGGCGCGAACCATCCGGTGAAGGACTTCACCACGGAGAAGGTCGAGATCACCTCGATGAATCACGGCTTCGCGGTCGATCGCGACAGCCTGCCTAAGGATGTCGAGGAGACGCATGTCTCCTTGTTCGACGGTTCGAATTGCGGGTTGAAGGTGAAGGACCAGCCGGTGTTCTCGGTGCAGTACCACCCCGAGGCTTCGCCCGGACCGCAAGACAGCCACTACCTCTTCACCCGCTTCGTCGCGCTGATGGAGCAGCGCCAGCGCGAGGGGAGCCGGGGAGGCCAGGAATGAAGCTCTACGTTCTCTGCAATAATGCTGGGCGTTACGCATGATGCCCAACACGAGCGAAACGATATCCCCTCCCCCCTTGAGGGGGAGGGCTAGGGTGGGGGGTAAGCGGCCTCTCACTGCTCGCGCGCGTTCGTTGCGAAGCTCCTCGACGATGGCGGAGCGGCGCCTCTGGAAAGTCCTGCGCAAACATCAACTCCACGCCGTTCAATTCCGCCGGCAGCAACCCATCGGTCCGTATGTGGTCGATTTCTTCTGTCCAAGCGCAAAGCTCGTGATCGAGATCGACGGTGGGCAACATGCGGAAGCGAGGACAGAGATGCGCGATGCGAAGCGCACGCAATGGCTGGAGTCACGCGGCTACCAGGTCTTGCGGTTTTGGAATAATGACGTCTTGCAGAATTTGGAGGGTGTTTGGCAGCGCATCTGCGACGTGGTGCCGCTGTCTGACCCCCCTCCCCAGCCCTCCCCCTCAAGGGGGGAGGGAGAAGATTGAGCCATGCCGAAACGCACGGACATCAAGTCGATCCTGATCGTGGGCGCAGGCCCGATCGTCATCGGGCAAGCCTGCGAGTTCGACTATTCGGGCACGCAGGCATGCAAGGCCCTGAAGCAAGAGGGCTACCGGATCGTGCTCGTGAACTCGAACCCGGCCACGATCATGACCGACCCGGACGTCGCCGACGCCACCTATATCGAGCCGATCACGCCGGAGTTCCTCACCCAGATCATCGAGAAGGAGCGTCCCGACGCGCTTCTGCCGACGATGGGCGGGCAAACCGCGCTCAACGCCGCGCTGAGCCTGGAGCGCGCCGGCGTGCTCAAGAAATACGGCGTGGAGATGATCGGCGCGCGCGCCGAGGTCATCGACAAGGCCGAGGACCGCGAGCTGTTCCGCGAGGCGATGCACAAGATCGGGCTCGAGACGCCGCGCTCGCGGCTCGCCGACGCCGCCACGCTGAAGCGCGCCGACCGGCAGAAATACAAGGACGAAGTCGCCCGCATCGAGGCCGCCCATGCCGATCCGGAAGCACGAGGCCCGGCGCTTGCGAAGTTCGAGACCGACTGGGCGCGGGGCGAAAGCGAGAGACGCCGGCGTTATGTCGAGAAAGGACTGATCGAGGCGCTCGATGCGCTGTCCGATATCGGGCTTCCCGCCATCATCCGCCCGTCCTTCACCCTCGGCGGCACCGGCGGCGGAATCGCCTATAACCGCGAGGAATTCCTCGAGATCGTCGAGCGCGGTCTCGATGCCTCGCCGACAAGCGAAGTCCTCATCGAGGAATCGGTGCTCGGCTGGAAGGAGTACGAGATGGAGGTCGTCCGCGACAAGGACGACAACTGCATCATCATCTGCTCGATCGAGAATGTCGATCCGATGGGCGTGCATACCGGCGACTCGATCACGGTGGCGCCGGCGCTGACGCTGACCGACAAGGAATATCAAATCATGCGCAACGCCTCGATCGCGGTGTTGCGCGAGATCGGGGTCGAGACCGGCGGCTCCAACGTGCAGTTCGCGGTGAACCCCGCCGACGGGCGCCTCGTCGTCATCGAGATGAACCCTCGCGTGTCGCGCTCATCGGCGCTGGCGTCGAAAGCGACGGGCTTCCCCATCGCCAAAGTCGCGGCCAAGCTCGCCGTCGGCTACACCCTCGACGAGCTTGCCAACGACATCACCGGTGGGGCGACGCCGGCTTCGTTCGAGCCCACCATCGACTACGTTGTGACGAAGATCCCGCGCTTCGCCTTCGAGAAGTTCCCCGGCGCGCAGCCGGTGCTGACCACGTCGATGAAGTCGGTGGGCGAAGCCATGGCCATCGGCCGCACCTTCCCCGAGTCGCTGCAAAAGGCCTTACGCTCGATGGAAACGGGGCTGAGCGGGCTCGACGACGTCACCTTCGAAGGCCTCGGCCAGGGCGACGACAAGAACGTCATCCGCGCCGCGCTCGGCACGCCCTCGCCCGACCGCCTGCTCAAGGTCGCCCAAGCGCTCCGGCTCGGCTTCGACGAGGCGCAGATCTTCGAGGCCTGCAAGATCGACCCGTGGTTCCTCCGCCAGATCAAGGACATTATCGATATGGAGGCGCGGGTGCGGGAGCACGGCCTACCCGAGAGCGAAGGTCAGTTCCGCGCCCTGAAGGCGATGGGGTTCTCCGACGAGCGGCTGGCCACGCTCGCCGGCATCGAGGCGAGCGAGGTCGCGGGAGTGCGCCGGGCGCTCGACGTGCACCCGGACTACAAGCGCATCGACACCTGCGCCGCCGAGTTCGCCTCGCCGACCGC
>JBFWTF010000091.1:0-9297 GCA_050247995.1 Methyloceanibacter sp.
CCGCGCCCGCGAGCCAGGGACTGAGTCGGCCGGCGAGGTCGAGGAAGCGCGTCGGATTGGCGAGGCTCGGCATCGGGCCTGATCTAGTGGCTTTGGCTTGTCATGGCAATTGACCTAGCGGAGCGCGGTGCGGAGGGCGGCGGAAGCGGCGAGAGGGGCGAGCACGATGCTGGCGAGGCTCAAGGCGCACAGCATGAGAAAAGGCGGCCAGGGCGAGGCGGGGCCGGTGATCGCGGCCGACGCCGCCGCCACGCCGAAGATCAGCACCGGCACGTAGAGCGGCAATACGATCAGCGCGAGAAGTAGCCCGCTTCGCCTCAAGCCGAGCGTCAAGCTCGCGCCGATCGCGGCGATGAAGCTCACGGCGGGCGTTCCGGCGAGCATGGCGAGCACGAGGAACGGGCTCGCTCTGCCCGGGAGATTGAGCAGGAGGCCGAGCAGAGGCGCGAGCAGCGCGAGCGGAACGCCGGTCGTAAGCCAGTGGGCGAGGCTCTTGATCGCGGCGACGACGGGCAGGGGAAGCTGCCCGGTCGTGAGCACATCGAGCGCGCCGTCTTCGTAGTCGTTGTGGAAGATGCGGTCGGCGGAAAGGAGCGCGGCAAGGAGCAGCGCGACCCATAAGAGGCCCGGCGCGATGCGGGCGAGGAGATTGAGATCGGGGCCGAGGCCGAGCGGCGCAATCGCGATCACGACGAGATAGAAGCCGAGCGCCGTGCCGATGGCGCCGCCCTCGCGAAAGGCGAGCTTCACGTCGCGGGCGAGGAGGGCGAGGGCCGCGTTCATCGGCTGCGCTCCTTGCCCAGCGCGAGATGCTGGGACAGTTTCGCCCCGAGCTTGGCGTGGCTCGCGACGATTGCGATCCCGCCCGCGTCGAGATGATCTTCGAGGGCCGCATCGAGCAGCTTGAGCGAGGCCGTGTCGAGCGAGGTCTGCGGCTCATCGAGCAGCCAGATGGGGCGGCTCGCGGCAAGGAGGCGGGCGAGCGCAAGCCGCCGCTTCTGTCCCGCCGACAGCAGTCTGGCGGGAAGGTCCGACAGCGTCGCAAGCCCGAAGGCGGCGAGAGCGGGCTCGACCGCGTGGCACCGCCCGCCGAGGAATTCGGCCCAGAAGGCGAGATTCTCCCAAACGCTGAGACTCGCCTTGACGGCGCTCAAATGGCCGACGTAGTGGCAGAGCTCGGGGATGGCGGCCTCGCGCTCTCCGCCCTCGAGGCGAAGCGCGCCGTCCGCCAGAGGCAGGAGCCCGGCGATCTGGCGGAGCAGGCTCGTCTTGCCGGAGCCGTTCGGCCCGGTGAGGAGGAGCGCCTCGCCGGGCGATAAGCGGAAGCTGACATCGCGGAAGACGGTCCTGCCGCCGCGCTGGCAGCTGATTTTTTGGGCGGCGAGGCCGATCGCGTGCGGCATGGGTTCGAAGGGCGCGAGATCAGAACGGAAAGGCGGACGTTTCCGGGGGAGGGCTGGAAAGTTCTCTTCGCGTCATTGTCTCATTGCCGCAAGGGCTTTTATATAGTTCCTAAGCACGCAAGCCTTAACCAAGGGGAGCCGTTCGTGGGCAGAGCAGAGGCTCGCCCGCCCCGCCTTGGCCGCGCCCGCGTGCAGCGAACCCTCGCCGAAGGAGGCCCCGTTTGACTGCGGTCCTGGAACCCTCGCTCGACAGCTTCAAATGCCGCCGCACGCTGAAAGCCGACGGGGAGGAATATTTCTATTTCAGCTTGAAGGAGGCGGAGGCGAACGGGCTTGCCGGCATCGGCAGCCTGCCCTTCTCGCTCAAGGTCCTGCTCGAAAATCTGCTCCGCCACGAGGATGGGCACACCGTCACCGCCGACGACATCCGCGCCGTGGCGCAGTGGCTCAAGCAGAAGAGAAGCGACCGCGAGATCGCGTTCCGGCCGGCGCGCGTGTTGATGCAGGACTTCACCGGCGTCCCCGCCGTGGTCGATCTCGCCGCCATGCGCGACGCGATGGGAGCGCTCGGCGGCGATCCGCGCAAGATCAATCCGCTCGCGCCGGTCGATCTCGTCATCGACCATTCGGTCATGGTTGACGCCTTCGGCTCCGACCAGGCCTTCCAGATCAATGTCGACAAGGAATATGAGCGGAACCGCGAGCGTTACGCCTTCCTGCGCTGGGGCGCCTCAGCCTTCGACAATTTCCGCGTCGTGCCGCCCGGCACCGGCATTTGTCACCAGGTCAATCTCGAATATCTGGCGCAGACGGTGTGGACCGGGGCGAACGGAGCTGGCAGCGTCGCCTATCCCGACACGCTGGTCGGCACCGACAGCCACACGACGATGGTGAACGGGCTCTCGGTGCTCGGCTGGGGCGTCGGCGGCATCGAGGCCGAGGCGGCCATGCTCGGCCAGCCGATCTCCATGCTGATCCCGGAAGTGGTGGGCTTCCGCCTGACAGGCGAGCTCAAGGACGGCGTCACCGCGACAGACCTCGTTCTCACCGTCACGGAGATGCTGCGACACGCGCGGGTGGTCGGCAAGTTCGTCGAGTTCTTCGGGCCGGGCCTTGACCACCTTCCGCTCGAAGACCGCGCCACCATCGCCAACATGGCGCCGGAATACGGCGCCACGTGCGGCTTCTTCCCCATCGACGACGAAACGCTCGCTTACCTCGCGGCGACGGCGCGGACGCGCAAGCGCATCGCCCTGGTCGAAGCTTATGCCAAGGCGCAGGGTCTCTTCCGCGAAGGCGACACGCCGGACCCGGTCTTCACCAAGACGCTCGAACTCGATCTCGGCGCGGTCGAGCCTTCGATCGCGGGACCGAAGCGCCCGCAGGACCGCGTGCCGCTCGCCCGCGCCGCTTCTTCCTTTGCCGAGGCGCTCGACAAGGAATACGGCAAAGGCGACGAGGCCGCCTTAAGGGTGCCGGTCAAGGGCAGGAATTTCGACCTTGGCCATGGTGACGTTGTCATTGCCGCCATCACCTCCTGCACCAATACGTCGAACCCGTCGGTGATGGTCGCGGCGGGGCTGCTCGCCAAGAACGCGGTGATGCGCGGCTTGCGGGTGAAGCCTTGGGTCAAGACCTCGCTCGCGCCGGGCTCGCAGGTGGTGACCGACTATCTCGCGGAGGCCGGGCTGACCAAGTCTCTCGACGCGCTCGGCTTCAATCTCGTCGGCTACGGTTGCACCACCTGCATCGGCAATTCGGGGCCGCTGCCGGAGGAAATCTCGCACGCTATCCACACTCATCACCTCGCCGTCGCCGCGGTACTGTCCGGCAACCGCAATTTCGAGGGACGGGTCAATCACGACGTACGCGCCAATTATCTCGCCTCGCCGCCGCTCGTCGTGGCCTACGCGCTCGCGGGCTCGGTCGCGGCCGATCTCACCAAGGATCCGCTCGGGACCGGCGCCGATGGCACGCCCGTCTATCTGAAGGACATCTGGCCGAAAGCGAAGGAGATCGCGGCGGTCGTGCGCAAGGCGGTGAAGACATCGATGTTCGAGAAGCGTTATGGCGACGTCTTCCGCGGCGACCCGGAATGGCGCGCGATCGCGGTCGAAGGCGGGCTTACCTATGACTGGGACCCGAACTCGACCTATGTGCGGAACCCGCCTTATTTCGCCGGCATGTCGCTGCGGCCGGCGCCGGTGACCGACATCAAGGCCGCGCGCATTCTCGGTCTCTTCCTCGATTCGATCACCACCGACCACATCTCGCCCGCCGGAGCGATCAAGCGCGACAGTCCCGCCGGCCGCTATCTGATCGAGCACGGCGTCGACGTGCACGATTTCAATTCCTACGGCGCGCGTCGCGGCAATCACGAGGTGATGGTGCGCGGCACATTCGCCAACACCAGGATCAAGAACCAGATGGTGCCAGGGGTCGAGGGCGGCGTCACGATCCACTACCCGTCGGGGGAGCGCCTTCCGATCTACGATGCCGCCATGCGCTATCGCGACGAGGGCGTGCCGCTCGTCGTCTTCGCCGGAAAGGAGTACGGCACCGGGTCGTCGCGCGACTGGGCGGCGAAGGGCACGCTTCTGCTCGGCGTCCGCGCCGTGATCGCCGAGAGCTTCGAGCGCATCCATCGCTCGAATCTGATCGGCATGGGCGTGTTGCCGCTCCTGTTCGCGGAGGGCGAGAATTGGCGCTCGCTCGGGCTCCAGGGCGACGAGCAGGTGAGCATCGAAGGTCTGGCCGCGCTCAAGCCGATGCAGAAGGTCGCGGCGGAAATCGTGTCGGCGAAGGGCGAGAGGCGGACCGTTCGCCTGAAGGCCGCGATCGACACCGCCGACGAACTGGAATATTTCCGCAATGGCGGGATTCTCCCCTACGTGCTGCGGAGCCTCGCCAAGGTGACAGTCTAGTCACTCACTTGTGACCGCGAGCGAAGCATTTTTGGCCGGAAATTCCCGCCCGGTTGCTGCATCCTAGGCGCCATGAATTGGGTCCGCTGGTTGAGCGCAGGCGCTGTGGTGGCTCTGGCCCTTGCCGGGCCAGCGAAGGCCGATCCGCCTGTGCCAGCGACAAAATCGGTTCTCGAGCTTTTCACCAGCCAAGGCTGTTCGTCCTGCCCCCCGGCCGACGAACTTCTGGCGCAGCTCGGCAAGAATCCCGACATCGTGGCGCTGTCCTATTCGGTGGATTATTGGAACTATCTCGGCTGGCACGACACGCTCTCAAGCCCGGCCAACAGCGAGCGCCAGCGCGACTATGCGCTGATGCGCGGCGACGGCAGCGTGTATACGCCGCAAGTGGTGGTCGACGGTATCACCCATGTGAACGGCGCCAACGAGGCGGCGATCGAGATGGCGATGCGGAGCGCGGCCAAGCGGCTCGAGGTGGTGAAAGTACCGCTCAACATGCACACCGAAGGCGGAACTCTGGTGATCGGCATCGGCGCGGCGCCGGAGAAATCGAATGAGCGCTCGGCCACGGTTTGGCTTGCGGTTGCCAAGAAGGACGTGACGGTCCCCATCAGCCGCGGCGAGAATCGCGGCCGCACTCTAAGCTACCACCACCCGGTCAAGGAGCTGGCGCCGGTCGGAATTTGGAACGGCGAAGCGATGACGCTCAGGCTTCCGCTTAAAGACCTCAAGACCAAGGGCGATTGTCTGGTCGCGCTGCTCCAGGTCGAGAACGCGGGCCCGATTCTCGGCGCGGCCGAGCACAATCCGTAAGAGGCGGGGGCGCCGAACCCCTCGGCGCAAAACAAAACGGGCCGGCTAACCGGCCCGTTTGACGCATGCCTCATCCGAATGAACTGGCCCGGTCCTAGAGAAACCCCGGGGGGGCTGGGGGGCTGAGATTCCGAAGCCTCTCCATTGGACCGGGCCGAGAGGCAACGTTAAGCATCATACGTTTCTTTGGGGCGTGGCAACGGCTGAAACGGGGCGGAACTGTGATTTATGTTTCGTTATGTTACAACCTGTGTGACGTCCGCCATCGGCTTGAATTTCCTTAAAGGTCGGCTCATCATGAAGCTTCCGTTACAGGAGGCGCAGGTTGAGCGAAACGGAACCCATAGTCTTGCCGCTGGCCCACAAGGCCGGCGGCGATGCAAATCTTCCCGAGGCCCTGCCTCGACGCGGCGGTATCGCGTTCGACCGCCAAGAGCTCAGCCAAATCCTCGACATCTACGGACGAAAGGTCGCGAGCGGCGAATGGCGCGATTACGCCATCGACACGCTGAAGGAAAAGGCCGTGTTCTCGGTGTTCCGGCGCGCCTCCGAAACGCCGCTCTACCGCATCGAGAAGGCGCCGAAGCTGTCGCGGCGGCAGGGCGCCTATAGCGTGATCGCGGCCACCGGCCTGATCCTGAAGCGCGGGCCCGATCTCCGCCGCGTGCTGCGCGCGCTCGACCGCGGCTTGCGCCTGGTCGAAGCCTGAAAAGAAAAGGCCCCGGCGGGAAGCCGGGGCCTTGCTGTTTCTGCTCGGGCCGAAACGCCTAGCGGCGGTCGCCGAAGAGCTGCAAGAGCAGCATGAACAGGTTGATGAAGTCGAGATAGAGCCTGAGCGCTCCCATCACGGCCTTGCGGCCCGTGACCGTACCGTCGTCGCCGGCGTAGTACATCTCCTTGATCTGCTGGGTGTCGTAGGCGGTCAGCCCGGCAAAGACGAGGACGCCGATCACCGAGACGGCGAATTGCAGCGCACTCGAGCCGATGAAGAGGTTCACCAGCGAGGCGATGATGACGCCGATCAGGCCCATGAACAGGAACGAGCCCCAACCGGACAGATCCTTGCTCGTGGTGTAGCCCCACAGGCTCAGCGCGCCGAACGAAGCGGCAGTAATAAAGAACATCCGCGCGATGCTCTCGCCGGCATAGAGGAGGAAGATCGAGGAGATCGAGGCTCCCATCAGACCGGCGAAGATCCAGAAGGCGATCTGCGCGGCGCCGACGCTCATCGAATTGATGCGCGCCGACAGGTAGAACACCATCGCGAGGGGGGCGAAGATCACCACCCATTTGAAGGCGCTCGCGAACATGAACGAGCCGAAGGCGGTGAGCTGAAGGCCCGCGGCCGTCTGCTCGACCGACATGGCGTAGACGAGGTAGGCGACCACGCCGGTGATCGCGACACCGCTTGCCATGTAATTGTAGACACGCAGCATGTAGGCCCTGAGGCCCTGATCGACGACGCCCGCCTCGGTGCGTCCGATCGTCGTGCCTTGCGCGTAGCGTCTGTCGAGGTCTGCCATTGTTCCGGTGTCCTTTCCCCTAGCGATGCGACCTGTTCACGATAGGCAATTTGGCTTCGAATATGGGGGTTTAGACCAGGCTCCGCAAGGCTTGGAAAGGCCTGCTCCCGCTCGTCTCAACCGGCCTATTCGGCCCTCAAATAGGGGGCGGCCTTGGCCGAGAGCACGAGCCAGGTGGTGATCGCGCCGATCGAGACGACGAAGGCGAGCGCGAGCAGCACGGTCTGCACCGCGGCAAGGGGCGAGAAAATAAAGTCCACCTCGAAGGCCCATCGGCACAGGGCCCAGGCGGTGATGGTGGCGA
Organism: Methyloceanibacter sp.; assembly: GCA_050247995.1. GTDB lineage: Bacteria > Pseudomonadota > Alphaproteobacteria > Rhizobiales > Methyloligellaceae > Methyloceanibacter. The sequence continues at coordinate 6,968 of JBFWTF010000091.1, forward strand.
TCGCGACCGCAAGCAGGGCCGTGGCGAGTCCGGGCAGGCCGAACTCGAGCAACTCGGCGCGGAGAATGCGCGCGCGCGTGGCGCCGAGCGTCTTGTAGATGACGGCGAGATATTTGCGCCGCTCCTGGCCCGCGGCGACGGCGCCGGCGAGCACGGCGGCGCCGATCAGAAGCGTGACGCCGGCGGTCGCGCCGATGGCGGCCATGACCTTGCCGAGCATGTCCTTGGCCGCATCGACGATGTCGCCGACCCTGATCGCGGTGACGAGAGGGAAGCTCTCGGCCAGAGCCTGGATCAGTTTGCCCTCGCGCTCCGGCGGCGTGCCCTTGGGAAATTCGAGCGTCACCAGCATGCGATGGGGCGCGCCCTCAAGCGTGTTCGGCGTGAACACCATGACGAAATTGATGGCGAGCGATTCCCAGTCGATCTTGCGGAAGCTCGCGATGGTGGCATCGACGTTGCGGCCGAGGATGTTGACGGTGATCGGATCGCCGAGCTTCAAGCCGAGCCCCTCGGCAAGCTCGGCGTCGAAGGAGACGAGCGGCGGCCCGGAATAATCCTTCGGCCACCATTCGCCCGCGACGAGGGTCGAAGCTCCGGGGACGGTATCGGTGTAGGTCAGGCCGCGGTCGCCGGCCAGAACCCAGCGCGCGTCGGGCGCGACCTCGGCCTTCTCGGCCGGAACGCCCTTCAGCGCCACGATGCGGCCGCGGAGCATCGGCGCCCGGTCGAGCTTCGCGCCGGGCTCGATCTTGCGCACCGCTTGCTGGAAGGACGAGAGGTCCTTGGCTTCGACGTCGAGGAAGTAATAGGCCGGAGCGTCGATGGCGATATCGTTGGTGATCTCGACATAGAGCGAGCGGTGGATCAGCGCCACGGCGACGAGCAGGCCAAGACCGAGGCCGAGCGAGACGGCGATGGAGCGGGCGAGCGAATTCGGTCCGGCCATGCTGGTCAGCGCGAGCGCAAGCGAGGGCGGCCGGGTGCGGCGGAAGCGCGCCGCGTAGCGTTGCAACAAGATGCCAAACCCGGTGAGCAGCAGGAAGGCGGCGACGATGCCGGCCGAGATCGAGGCGGTGATGGCCCGCTCCTCGGAGGCGGCGATGGCGAGCGCGAACAGGGCGAGCCCGGCGATCGCGGCGGCGGATGCGTAGCGCCACGCCGGCGGCTCCGCCTCATCGCCGAGATGGGAGCGCATGAGCATTGCGGGCGAGACCGAGACGGCGCGGCCGAGCGGCCACAGCACGAACAGCGCCATGGTGAGAAGTCCGGCGAGCGAGGCCGTGAGGAGCGGCAAGGGGTGCGGCTCGAGCGCGAGCGCGATGGGGAGCGTATCGCCATAGAGGGTCGCGAGCAGCGCGGGCGTGAGCGCGCCGATGACAAGCCCGATGGCGATGCCAAGCGCGGTGAGCAGGAGCGCCTGGATCAGATAGACGGCGAGAACAAGGCGGCTCGGCGCGCCGAGGCATTTGAAGGTGGCGATGACCTCGCGCTTCTTGGTCATGTAGCTCTGGATGGCGTTGCCGACGCCGATGCCGCCGAGAAGAAGGGCGGTGAGCCCGACGAAGTTGATGAATTGGGTGAAGCGATCGGCCTCGCGGCGAAGCGAGGGCGCGGGGTTGGTCCAATCGCGGATGGCGAAGCCGCTTTGCGGAAATTCGCGCTCGATCCCGGCGCGCGCTTCGGCCAGGGCGTCCTTGTCGCTCGCGGTCGCGGCGGGAAGCTTCACCCGGTAGGTCCAGCGGATGAGGCTGCCGGGCTGGACCAGCCCCGTCTTGGCAAGCGTCTCGCGCGACATGAGCAGCTTCGGTCCATAGGCGAGGCGGTCCGCGAGCCGGTCCGGCTGCTCGCCGAGGATGCCGCCGATGGTGACGGTCGCCTCGCCGATCGCGAGCGTACTGCCGACGGAAAGGCCAAGCCGGTCGAGCAGGGTGCGCTCGGCGAGAACGACGGAAGGGTCGCGCCAGAGCGGAGCGGTCTTGTCCGCATCGACGACGGCGACGTCGCCATAGAGCGGATAGGCGTCATCGACCGCCTTGACCTCGACCAGTGCGCTCTTGCCGGACGGGGTCCGCGCCATGGCGCGGAACCCGGCCGATTCGCTCAAACGGCCGAGCGATTCGAGCGCCGCGCGCTCTTCCGTATTCGCTTCGCGGTGGATCAGCTCGAAGGACAGATCGCCGCCGATCAGGAGCCTGCCCTGCCGCGCCAGAGCCTCGTCGAAGGCGGCGGCAAGCGAGCCGATGGCCGCCACCGCCGCCACGCCGAGCGCGATGCCGAGCACGAACACGGCACGCCCGCCCGCGCCGGCGCGGAGCTCGCGCAGCGCC
>JBFWTF010000092.1:0-9223 GCA_050247995.1 Methyloceanibacter sp.
CCGAGCTCGCTTGCGCGCTCGACTCCGATGCCCGCGCCAAGACGGCGCGGCTCTCGGTGAGCCAGGTCACCCCGCCGACGCCCGGCCAAGCCAAGAAGGAGCCGATGCTGATCCCGCTCAAGCTCGGGCTGATCGGCGCCAACGGCGATGAGCTTCCGCTGAAGCTCGATGGCGTGCCCGTGAGCGACGGACTCATCGAGGTGACGGAGCGCGAGCAGGTCTTCACCTTCAGCGATGTCCCCTCGCCGCCGACGCCGTCGCTGCTCCGCGGCTTCTCGGCGCCGGTCCGCATCACCACGGGCCTCGATGCCGGCCGCATCGAGTTCCTGATGACGCATGACAGCGACCCCTTCAACCGCTGGCAGGCGGCGCAGACCTACGCCACTAACCTTCTCACCGCCGCGGCGCGGGGCGGCGACGGATCGGGACGCGCGCGCGGCGATGGCGCGGCGCGCCTCGCCGAGGTCCTCGCCGCCACGGCAAGCGATATGGGGCTGCTCGCGGCTTATCGCGCCGAGTTCCTCAAGCTCCCGGGCGAATCCGATGTTGCGCGCGAGCTCGGCCGCGATGTCGATACCGATGTCGTGCACCGCGTCCGCGAGGCTTTGCGCGCCGCGATCGGCAATGCCATCGGCGAGACCTTGGCCGAGCTTTACGAGGCCTCGGCGCCGCGCGGGCCTTTTTCGCCGGACGCGGCCAGCGCCGGCCTGAGGTCGCTCAGGAGCGCCACGCTCGATCTCCTGGCCGCGACCGGCGCCCCCGCGGAGATCGCGCGCGCCGAACGGCACTACCGCGAAGCGACCAACATGACGGACGCCATCGCCGCACTCTCCATCCTGTCGCAGGTGCCCGGACAAGCGCGGGAGACCGCGCTCGAGCATTTCTACGCGCGCTGGCAGGACGAGCCTCTCGTGCTCGACAAGTGGTTCGCGGTGCAGGCGCGGGCCGCGCGCGCCGATTCGGTCGAAACCGTGCAAGCCCTCCTGGCCCACCCGAAATTCTCGCTCAAGAACCCCAATCGCATCCGCGCTCTGATCGGAAGCTTCATCCATTCCAATCCGACCGGCTTCAACCGCGCCGACGGGGCCGGTTACCGCCTGCTCGCCGCCCAGGCGCTCGAGATCGACCGGTTCAACCCGCATATCGCCGCGCGGCTCTTGGGCGCCTTCGAGAGCTGGCGCATCCTCGAGCGCGGGCGGAAGGCCCACGCCAAGGCGGCGCTCGAGGGCCTGGCGGCCCAGTCGCTATCCACCGACAGCTACGAGATCGTCAGCAAGACCTTGGGCGGGGCTTGAGAGTCGGCGCGCCGTCAACGGGTTATTAACCGAATTTCCACAGCTTTAGTCTGGACAGACACAGCCCTGATCGATTCCAATGCGATGAGGGGCGATTCGGAGATGCGGCACGTCTCCGGCTCGAAGCAGGAGAACGTGAGGGGGACCGAATGGCGCAGGCGCGTTCGGCGCGTGAGGGATTCGGATTCGTAGGCCCGCTTTGGCTGGACCTGCGCGACCTCATCGCCCGCTATCTTCCCGAGGCTGAACGGGTTCGCCGTCTCCTGCCCCTGCTGCTCGCGGGCTTTGCCGCGATCGCCCTTCTCGGCTTCGCCGCCGAGCTCGTTGCCGGCAAGCGCGCCGCCTCCGCCGAGGCCGAGCACCGTCTCGACCTGATCGCCGACGGCGCCGCCGCGAACCTCAAGGACAAGACGCTCAAAGCGGACAGCGATTGGCAGAAGGCTTTGGCCGACAGCCTGCCGAAGCGCGCGCTGGGGATGGACCGGGTCATCCTGCTCGCCGACGCCGACGGCAACATTCGAGCCCGCGCGCCCCTGGACGGCGCGCCGCGGGGCGACCTTCTCACCGTGCTCGGGCCGCAGCAGCCGCTGACCACCTTCGGCGCGGAGGCGGGCCTCCTCCGCCTCGGCCTCCCCGACGGAACCGACGCCCTCGTCACCGTGCGCAACGTCGGCGACGCCCAACTCGCCTTCATCCAACCGGTCGATGCGGCGCTTGCCGATTGGCGGCGCGGCGCGCGGCTCGAGATCACGCTGCTTGTGGTCACCTTCCTCGTGCTCGCCCTGCTCGGGGGCGGGCTGTGGTCTTTCGCTCCGGCTGCCTCGGCCCAGACGGCAACCGGCAGCCACGCGAGCGAACTCGCCGAGGCGCTGCCGGGTTGCGGCCTGTGGCGCTGGAACCTCGCCCGCGGCCACGTGAACTGGTCGGCGCCGATGTATCGTCTGCTCGGTCTCGACGCCAGCGACAAGGCCATGGCCTTCGGCGCCATCGCCCGGGCGCTCCACCCCGAGGACGATCTCCGCGGCGAAGTGGACCGGCACTTGCGCGACGGGCTCTCCCATTTCGACCGCTGCTTCCGGCTTCGCCACGCCGGCGGCCATTGGGTCACGTTGAGGCTGCGCGGCCAGATCGCGCGCGGGACCGATCGCGAACTCTATCTCACCGGCATGGCCGTTCTCGCCGAGGACGCCGTCACCATCGGCTCGGCCGACGAGAACGCGCGGCTGCGCGACGCGGTCGAGACGATTTCCGAGGCCTTCGTGCTGTGGGACCGGGACAATCGCCTGGTCATGTGCAACAGCAAATATCAGCAATTCCACGGCCTCACCGACGATCTGGTCCGGCCCGGTAGCCCCTATGACGAGGTGATCGCCGCCGCCTCCGAGCCGATCGTCTCCAAGCGCGTGAGCATGACCGGCTCCAACGACGACGACAGCCGCACCTACGAGGCGCAGATCGAGGACGGACGCTGGCTGCACATCAACGAGCGCCGCACCCGCGACGGCGGCTATGTCAGCGTCGGCACCGACGTCACGGTCTTGAAGCAGAGCCAGCAACGCCTCGCCGACAGCGAGCAGCAGCTCAGAGCCAGTGTCGCCGAGCTCAAGTCCTCGCGCCGCGAGCTCGAGCAGCAGAAGCAGCAACTTGCTGAACTGGCTGAGAACTATGCGATGGAGAAGAACCGGGCCGAGGCCGCCAACCGCGCCAAGTCCGAGTTCCTGGCCAATATCAGCCACGAGCTGCGCACGCCGCTCAACGCCGTGATCGGCTTCTCCGAAGTGATGACGCAATCGCTGTTCGGCCCGGTCGGTCATCCCAAATACCAGGAATACGCCCGCGACATCCTCGCCAGCGGCAACTACCTGCTCGAAGTCATCAACGACATTCTCGACATGTCGAAGATCGAGGCCGGACGCATGTCGCTCGATGTCGGCAGGGTCGATCTCGCCGATATCGTCGCCGACAGCATGAAGGTGGTGAGCCAGGCCGCCGCCGAGCGCCACATCACGCTTGCCCGGCACGGGCCGCAGCATCTGCCGCTCGAAGCCGACCGGCGCGCGCTCAAGCAGGTGTTCCTCAACCTCCTCTCCAACGCCGTCAAATTCACCCGCGACGGCGGCAGCGTCGACGTGCATCTGGCGCGCGCGCGCGGTTACGTGAAGATCGCCATCAGGGATACCGGCATCGGCATCGCCGAGGCCGATATCGCCAAGCTCGGCCGCCCCTTCGAGCAGGTCGAGAACCAGTTCTCCAAGAGCCATCAGGGCAGCGGGCTCGGCCTCGCCATCTCGCGCGCTCTGGTCGAGCTGCATGGCGGGAGCTTGCGCATCACGAGCCGCGAGGGCCAGGGCACGACCGTCACCTGCATGCTGCCGCTTCAGCCGGTGATCGCCAACGACGCGCCGGAACTGGCAGCCTCCGCTTAAACGACCCCTCCCCGCTTACGCCACGATACGGTCGAAGGCCTCGTGCACGGCCGCCAGCGTGTCGTTCAGCGACGCTTCGAGCGTGGCGAAGTCCGGCATCTCGGCGGCCCGCGCCAGCAGGTCTTTCAGCGCGCGCGGCGCCTCGTCGGCGACGAACGGCTTGTCGAGACAGAGCCGCAGAACCTGCGTCAGCGTGTGATAGAGCCGCGCCGCCGGAACGAGGATATCGGCATCGCCGGGCGCGAGCGCGCCTGAAGCGGCAAGCTTGGCGAGCGCCGCCTCGGTGTTCTGGTCGAGCACGTCGGGGTGCTTTGCCGCCGAAACGATCTCGAGAAACTGGGTGATGAATTCGAGGTCGATCAGTCCGCCGCGCACCTGCTTCAGATCCCAGATATCGGTGGTGCCCTTCTCGTCGGCGATTTTGTCGCGCATCGTCCTGACCTCGGCGGCCACCTGCGACCTGTCGCGCGGCGCCGAGAGGACGCCCTTGATCGTCGCCTCGATCTCGCCCGTGAGCGGCGCAGGCCCGCTCAAGACGCGCGCCCGCGTCAGAGCGAGATGCTCCCAGGTCCAGGCCGAGCCCTTCTGATAGGCCGTGAAGCTGGAAAGCCTGGTCGCGACCGGGCCCTGGCTCCCTGACGGCCTGAGCCTCATATCGACCTGGTAGAGCGAGCCTTCGGCCGTCTCGGCGGAGAGCGCGGCGATCAGGCGCTGCGTGAAGCGCATGTAGTATTGCGGACCGGGCAGGCTCTTCGGTCCGTCGGACTGCGCGTCCTCGCCCTCGTAGTCGTAGACGACGATGAGATCGAGATCGGAGCCCGCGGTCATCTCCCGTCCCCCGAGCTTGCCCATGGCGAGGATCGCCGCCTTTCCCCCCGGCATCCGCCCGTGGCTGCGGACAAGCTCCTCCTCCACGCGTCTTGCCAGAGTCTCGATCAGGGTCTCGGCAAGATCGGCGTAGGCCGCCCCCGCCTGCCGCGCCGAGAGCGTGCCGGAAATCACCCTCACCCCGGTGAGGAAGCCCTGCTCGCGGCCGACGACCCGGGCGCGGTCGAGCGCCTCCTGATAGTCCTGCGCCTCGGCCACCGCCCCGCCCACCAGCTCCTTGAGACGCGCGGGCGTTGGCACGGTGCCGAAAAATCCCGGGTCGAGCACGGCATCGAGCAGGCGCGGCCTTCGCCCGATGATGCGGGCGAGCCTCGGCGCCGTCCCCATGATGTCGGCGATGAGCCGCAACAGGCTCGGATTGGCGGCGAGCAGCGAGAAGAGCTGGAGCCCGGCCGGCATGCTGGCGATGACGCGGTCGAAGGTCACAAGCGCGAGATCGGGCTCGGCGGTGCGCCCGAACGCATCGAGCAGCAAGGGCAGGAACCCGATCAGCCGCTCGCGCGCGCGCTCGCTGCGGGTGGCGGCATAACGGCCCGACTGCCAGGCGCGGATGGCGGCGAGCGCCGCTTCCGGGTTCTGGAAGCCGAGGCGCTCCAGCCCCGCGCGGGCGGCCGGGCTGTCCGCGTCGATGCCGCCGACGAGGGAAGGCGCCGCGCCCGGCGCCTCGGGCAGCTTCTCGAACAAGGCCTCGTAGTGCGTTTCGACACGCTTGAAGCGGGCAAGCAGCGCATCGCCGAAGGCGTCCGTCTCGGCGAAGCCGCACAGCCGCGCCGCGCGATCGAGCTCGCGCGGCTCGGCGGGAATGATGTGGGTCTGCTGGTCTTCCACCATTTGCAGCCGGTTCTCGATGCGGCGGAGGAAGAGATAGGCCGCGCTCAGTTCATTGGCGGCGTCCGGCGCGATCCAGCCGCCTTTGGCGAGGCGTTCGAGCGTCTCGATCGTCCCCCGCGTCCTGAGCTCGGGATGACGGCCGCCGGCGATGAGCTGCTGGGTCTGGGCGAAGAACTCGATATCGCGGATGCCGCCGCGCCCGAGCTTGATGTCGTGGCCCTCAACCGCGATGGCGCCGTGGCCTTTGAAGGCATGCACGCGCCGCTTCATGGCATGGATGTCGGCGACCGCGGCGAAGTCGAGATATTTGCGCCAGATGAAGGGCGCGAGCTGATGCAGGAACTCGTCGCCCGCTTCGGTATCACCGGCCGCGACCCGCGCCTTGATCAGGGCGGCGCGTTCCCAATTCTGGCCGAAGCTTTCGTAATAGGTGAGCCCCGCTTCGACCGAGAGCGCGATCTGCGTCGCGCCCGGGTCCGGCCTTAGCCTCAGATCGGTGCGGAAGACGTAGCCGTCGGCGGTGTGCTCCTGGAGCAGGCGGACGAGATCGCGCGTGAGCCGCACGAAGAAGGTTGACGGCTCGATCCCCTCCTTCAACCCGGCGCGCTCGGCGTCGTAGAAGACGATGAGGTCGATATCGCTCGAATAGTTCAGCTCGGACGCGCCGAGCTTGCCCATGGCGATGACGAAATAGCCGGGCGCGACTTCGTCGCCTCGCGGCAGCACCTGACCCGCTTCGCACGCTTTGCGGAACAGGAACGCGGTCGCCTGCTGAAGCACCGCATCGGCCGTGGCGCTCAACGCATGCAGCGTGCCTTCGGTCGCCCACACCCCGCCGAGATCGGCAAGCCCCGCGAGCAGGGCCATGCGCCGCTTGAGGCGCCGCAGGAGGGCGGCGACCTCCTGCGAGGACGACGCCTGGCCGACAGCCCCGGCAAGCGCCGCGCGCGCTTCCCGAACATGGGCCTCGGGGTCGCGCGTCAGGATTTCGGCGAGATCGGCCGGCGTTCTCTGCGCGAGAGCGGCAAGGTAGGGCGAGGCGGAGAACGCGGCTTCGAGCAGCGCGCGCGCTTTCGGCGCCTCGGCGATCAGGGCCGCTGCGGGCGCGAACTCCGAGGCGTCGCGAAAGGCCTGGTTGAGGCTTTGGAGAACGTCGGCGCCCCGCGCGGCATCGTAAACGCACGGGGTCTCGCTGATGCGCGCGACGAACGACGTTACGCTGCCCTGGTCTCTGATCCCGCCTGCTCCTGAGCCGGCACCCCATTCGCGGCCGCCCCGCTTCCGCTCGGCAAAGCGAGGACCACTCTAAGGCCGGGCCCGTTGTCCTCGAGCCTCAGGCAGCCACCATGCAACCGCGCCACCGCCGCGACAAGGCTCAATCCGAGACCGCTGCCCGGTTCCGACCGGCTCGCTTCCAGCCTGACGAAGCGTTCGAGCACGCGCTGGCGATCGGCCGCCGGAACGCCCGGTCCGCGATCGGTGACGGCGATCTCCACCATGTCGCCTCTCTCGGTCGCGGTCACTTCGACATCGGGCCTGGTGCCGGCCGCCGCGCCCGCGGCGGTTCCATATTTGAGCGCGTTGTCGATGAGATTGGCGATGGCCTGGCCGAGCAACTGGCGGTCGGCGCGGACGAAGACCGGACCCTTCGCCTCGGCCTTGAGCACGAGCCCCCTCTCCTCGGCGACCGGCTCGTAAAGCTCGGCCACGTCGCAGAGCAGGGCCGCGACATCGAGCCTCTCGCGGTTCTCGCCGCCCGCGCCCGCCTCGATGCGGGCGATGGAAAGGAGCGCGTTGAAGGTCTTGATCAGGCCGTCGGCCTCCTCGATGGTCCGCTCGAGCGCCTCGCGATAGACCGGCTCGCCGTAAGGCTCGCGCAGCGCCGCCTCGACGCGGTTGCGCAAGCGGCTGAGCGGCGTCTTGAGGTCGTGGGCGATATTGTCCGAGACCTCGCGCATCGCCGCCATGAGCTGCTCGATCCGGCCGAGCATGAGATTGAGGCTTTCGGACAAGCGGTCGATCTCGTCGCCGGAGCCGGTGACGGGCAGCCGCCCGCTGAGATCGCCGGCCATGATCGTGCGCGTGGTCGCCGACAGCGTGTCGATGCGGGCGAGCAGCTTCCGGCTCACCCAATAGCCGCCGCCGATGCCGAACAGCGCCATCACGCCGAGCCCCCACAACATGGCCGAACGGACCATGCGGGCAAGCTCGCGGCGATCCTCGATGTCGCGGCCGACGATCAGGCGGTATCCGCTTGTCAACCGGAACACGTTGGCGAAGGCGAGCCGGCGTTCCATGCCGCCGGCCGCCGGGCGCCGGTAGTAGAATTCGACCGGACCGACGCTGTTCCACAGCTCGGGCGCCACCGCGCTGAGATTTCCCGCCATGCGATGGCCTTCGCTGTCGGCGACGAGATAGAGGCTGTTGCCGGGCGTCTCGCTGCGCTCGGCGACGATGCGGACGAGCTGGTCCAGCCCACCGGAACGGTATTGCTCGGCAAGCCCCTTCAGCTCGGCGTCGATGGTCTGGTTGAGCTGCCGCGACAGCAGAACCGTCGTGTTCCAGTAGATATAGACGATAGCGAGGATCGCCGCGGTGCTGAACAGCGCGAGATAAGTCAGCGAGAGGCGAAACGTCGTCGTCCGGAAGAGCTTAGTGAGCGCTGTCACGGATGCTGTAGCCCGCGCCGCGGACGGTATGAAGGAGCGGGTTGCCGAAATTCTTGTCGATCTTCGAGCGGAGCCGGGAAATGTGGACGTCGATGACATTGGTTTGCGGATCGAAATGATAGTCCCAGACATTCTCCAGCAGCATGGTGCGCGTCACCACCTGGCCGGCATGCTTCATCAGGTATTCGAGCAGGCGAAACTCGCGCGGCTGCAAGATGATGGCCTCGCCGCCGCGCGTCACCTTGTGCGTGAGCCGGTCGAGTACGAGGTCGCCGACGACGAGGCGCGTGTTCCCCTCCTCGGGCGCGCTGCGCCGGGCCAGCGCTTCGATCCGGGCCAGGAGTTCGCTGAAGGAATAGGGCTTGGTGAGGTAGTCGTCGCCGCCGGCGCGTAAGCCCTTGACCCGGTCATCGACCTCGCCGAGAGCGCTCAAGATGAGCGCGGGCGTCCTGATCTCCTCGGCTCGCAACGCGCCGATCACCGCCAGCCCGTCGCGTTTCGGCAGCATGCGATCGACGATCAGGACGTCGTAGGCGTTGGCCCTGGCAAGCTCGAGCCCGGTTTGCCCGTCGCCGGCATATTCGGCCACGTGACCCGACTCCTTCAGGGCGCGCCCGAGGAAGGAGGCAGTTTCCTGATCGTCCTCGATAACCAGCACACGCAAGGGTCGGATCTCCGGATGACGCTCGAAACTGCCGCTGGCGGAAAGGCCGGGCGGCGCGGTGGGGGGAACCGCGCCGCCCTCCGGCGTTCGAAGGGGCTTATGCCTTCTTCAGGGAGAGCGCGACGAAGCGCGTCTGATCGCCGGTCTTAACCTGCATGAGGACCTTGACCGTGTCCTTGTCCGACTTGGCGCCGTCCATGGCCTTCTTGACGCCGGCAGCCACGTCGGAGGGGTTCGAGACGGTGACGCCAGCGACCTCGAGGATGACGTCGCCGGGCTTGAGGCCCTTGTCGGCGGCGTCGCTCTGCGGATCGACCTCCGTGATCACCACGCCGTCCTCGCCGGCACCGGGGAACTTCGCCGCCGGCGCAAGCGAGAGGCCGAGATCCTTCAACTGCTCGCCCGTGTCGGGCTTTTCCTCTTCGAGCGCGGCGAGCTGCTTGTTGCTCG
>JBFWTF010000093.1:0-9211 GCA_050247995.1 Methyloceanibacter sp.
GCCCAGTCGCGATGAACCTCGACCACGAACGTCCCTTTGCTCGTGTCGAATTTCGCGTTGTAAACCGCCGGAGCCTTCGCATTGAGCGCGGCAGGATCGGAGAGGTTGCCGGCGGCAGCGCCGGCCAGAGAAGCGGCAAGACCGAGGGCAAAGGCGGCGGCGAAGGCAGAACTGACCTGAAGTCTCATGAGTCCTCCTTGGAAACCGGTTCGGGAACCGGATTAGCGGGCAAACTTCTTTTGCAGCGCCGCGGCGACAACCGGCGGCACGAAGGCCGAGACATCGCCTCCCATTGCGGCAATCTGGCGAACGAGGCTCGCCGCGATATGGCGGGTATCGGGCGAGGCCGCCAGGAACACGGTCTCGATCTCCGGGGCGAGCGCGTGGTTCATGCCCGCCATCTGCATTTCGTAGTCGAAATCGTCGGCGTTGCGCAGGCCCCTGATGACGACGGTGGCGCCGGCGGCCTTGGCCGCGTCGACCGTCAAATTGTCGTAGGTCGTGACTTCGAGCTCGAGACCGGCCCGGCTCGCCACGGGGGCGAGCACCTCGGTCGTCAGTCGCACGCGCTCCTTGGCGGTGAAGAGCGGATGCTTGTCGTGGTGGGCGCCAATGGCGATGACGAGCCGGTCGACGAGTCGGGCGGCCCGGCGCACGACATCGACATGGCCATGGGTCACGGGATCGAAACTGCCGGGATAAAGACCTACGCGCATAAAGCCGGACCTGAGCGCGACGGTCGCGACCTTTCCCGAGGTCGCGGGAATCCCGGCCGCGTGGCACCTTCTAGCCGCGCAACCCGGCGCGGGGCAAGGCGTTATTCAGCCTTTCGCCGGTCCCCGGACGTGCTGAAGGGCCCGGCGCGGGCCGGGCCCTTCGCAAACCGCGCCCGCTCAAGGGCTACTTGATCGGCGCGGCGGCAACCTCGGCGCCATGTCCGAAGACGGAGCCGAGAATGAAGCGGTAACCAAGACCGGCAGAGAAGATCCAAGGATCGACATCGGCATCGCCGACGACATTGACGCCGCCGAGGGCTGCGTTGTTGCGCCAGGTGACGGTGGTATCGAGCCAGGTCTTCTTGACGTCGGCATTGAGCGACCAGCCATTGCCGATCGAGACGTCCACGCCCGCCTGCAAGGTAAAGCCCCAGGCGTCGTCGATATCGACCTTGGTCGCGCCGAGGACATTGTTGCCGGTGCCGGTGTCGAAGAAGTTGATGTATTGGACGCCCGCGCCGACATAGGGCTTGAAGCTGCCCATGTTGGCGAAGTGGTATTGCAGGGTGAGAGCCGGCGGGAAGATCCAGGTGTCGGCAATCTCGCCGAGAGGGGCGATGGCCCCCTTGCCGTCGATCTCGTGCTTGGCGAAGCAGCAGAACAGCTCGACCGCGAGATTCTTGTTGAGGAAGTAGGTCAGGGTGAGGGCCGGGATCACTTCGGTGCTGACCTCGGCGTCGGCTCCGGGGATCACGACGCCGCCCGCGCTCACTGTGGCGCTGCTGTCGGGATCGACCACGGTGCCGAGAGCGCGCACCATGAAGTTGCCATCGTCGCTTCCGGCCATGGCGGGAACCGACCCGCCCATGAGTGCCAAGCCCAAGCCGACAATGGCGATCGCGCCTCGCGCTGTTCTTGCCATTTCTAGTCCCCCTTCCCTCGCGAGAGTCGTTGTCCCGCATTTTTGGGACGCCGCACGCCGCGATCAAAGCACCGATCCGGCCCGATTCCTGACCGAAGTCAGAGGTTTGACGCTTCGCCTTTGCCCTGTTGCGGCAGCGCCACAGATTTTTGATCGAAGTCAAAAGCCGCGCTTGATCGAAATCAAGGCGAGCAACCAGACCACAGCCGACAGCTTGTGCTCGGGCGATTCCATTGTGCCCGGGGGAAGACCATGACGACGATCTCAAGCGTCAAGCCACTGGGATGCGCGGCTCAAGCGGAGCCGGGTTCGTCTCATGCCGGAGTCAAAGGCGCCCCTCCGCAGGCCCTTCCCGGGGTGATCGGGAGCAATGCAAGCGTCCTGCGTCCCCGGCGCGGCCACGCGCTCGCGCTGGCGGGGGAAAGCGGCGAGATGGCGTTCTTCGTTCGCTCCGGCGCGCTCGTGCTCCACCTCACTCTGCCCAATTCGGCCCGGCAGGTCGCCTCGTTTCTGTTTCCCGGCGATATGATCCGGTCGAGCTTCGCGCCGCCCGATGCCGAGGCGACGCTTGTCGCCCCGGTCGCCGGCGAAGTGCTGAGAATGCGATTCAGCGCGGTCGAGGCGCTCGCGGCGTCCGACCCCGCCGTCATGCGCTTTGTCAACGAAAGCACCGCGAACCGCGTCAGGCGTCAGGCTCTCCATGCCGCCACGCTCGGTCAGCTCGATTGCGAGCAGCGCGTGGCGACGCTCCTGTTGGAAATCGCGCTGCGGACCGGCATAAGCACGGCGCAGGGCGTGGCGTTCGACCTGCCGTTCAACCGCCGGGACATCGCCGCCTATCTCGGGCTCAACCCCGATACGCTATCGCGGATCATGTCGCGCTTCCGCGGCGTGCTCATCACTCACACCGACCGCAATCGCATCATCGTGCGCGACTTTGCCGCGCTCGCCGCGCGGACGCCGGCGGCGAAATCGCTCCTGGCGATGAGCAACGGTCCAAGCTAGGCCGGGTCGTCCGCGTCTTCCTCGTCCCCGTTCTCGTCCCCGTTCTCGTCCCCGTTCTCGTCCCCGTTCTCGTCCGAGATGCGCTCGACCGAGACCACGCGCTCGCCCTCGGCGGTCGAGAACACGATCACGCCCTGGGTCGAGCGTCCCATGATGCTGATGTCCCGCACCGGAACGCGGATGAGCTGGCCGCCATCGGTGACGAGCATGATCTGATCGGTCTCCTCGACGGGGAAGGAACCGATCAATTTGCCGTTCCGCTGGTTCACGACCATGGCGATGATGCCTTTGCCGCCCCGGCCCGAGATGCGGTACTCGTACGCCGAGGTGCGCTTGCCGTAGCCGTTCTCCGACACGGTGAGGACGAATTGCTCGTGCGCGCTGAGCTCGGCGTAGCGCTCGGGACTGAGCACCACCGTCTCGTCGCCGCCTTCGGCCTCGACATCCTCGATTTCGGCGCCGCCGCGGCGGATGCTGTTGGCCTGCCGTATATAGGCCGTACGCTCGGCCGGCGAAGCTTCGACATGGCCGAGGATGGCCATGGAGATGACCTGGTCGCCGCGCTCGAGCTTGATGCCGCGCACGCCCGGCGACTCGCGGCCCTTGAACACGCGCACATCGGCGACGGGGAAGCGGATGGCCTGGCCGTCGGCGGCGGTGAGCAGAACGTCGTCATGCTCGCCGCACACCTCGACCCCGATGATGCGGTCGCCGGCATCGAGCCGCATGGCGATCTTGCCGTTCTGGCGGACCTCGATGAAGTCGGAGAGCTTGTTGCGGCGCACGCTGCCGTAATTGGTGGCGAACATCACGTCGAGCTTCGCCCAGGACGCCTCGTCCTCGGGCAGCGGCAGGATGGTGGTGATGGTCTCGTCCTTGTCGAGCGGCAGGAGATTGACCAGCGCCTTGCCGCGGGCCTGGGGCGCGGCGACCGGCAGCCGCCACACCGTCATCTTGTAGGCCATGCCCTGCGAGGAAAAGAACAGGACCGTCGTGTGGGTGTTGGCGATGAAGATGCGGGTGACGAAATCCTCCTCGCGCGTCGCCATGCCGGCGCGGCCTTTGCCGCCGCGGCGCTGGGCGCGATAGGCGGAGAGCGGCACGCGCTTGATGTAGCCCTTGTGGCTGACGGTGACGACCATGTCCTCGCGCTGGATCAGGTCCTCGTCCTCGACCTCGCCCTCCATCTCGAGGATCTGGGTGCGGCGCGGGGTGTTGAACGCGGCTTTGATCGCGGCGAGCTCGTCCTTGATGATGGCGACGATGCGGGCACGCGACCGCAAGATGTCGAGATAGTCGGCGATCTGCTCGCCGAGCGTCGTCAATTCGTCGGCGACCTCGTCGCGGCCGAGCGCGGTCAGCCGCTGGAGGCGGAGATCGAGGATGGCGCGGGCCTGCTCGTCGGAGAGGCGGTAGGTGCCCTTGGCCGAGACCTTGTGGCGGGGATCGGCGATCAGCTCGACGAGCGCGACCACGTCCACCGCGGGCCAGTCGCGCGCCATCAACTGCTCGCGCGCCGTGGCGGGATCGGGCGCCTTCCGGATCACGGCGATGACCTCGTCGATATTGGCGACGGCGATGGCAAGGCCGACGAGAACATGGGCGCGGTCGCGGGCCTTGCGCAGGAGGAACTTGATGCGGCGCCCGATCACCTCCTCGCGGAACTCGGTGAAGGCGCGGATCATGTCCTTGAGCGTGAGCTGCTCGGGCTTGCCGCCGATCAGCGCCACCATGTTGCAGCCGAAGGAGGATTGCAGCGGCGAGAAGCGATAGAGCTGGTTCAGCACCACATCGGCCATCGCGTCGCGCTTCAATTCGATGACGACGCGCATGCCCTGGCGGTCGGACTCGTCGCGAATGTCGGCGATGCCCTCGATCTTCTTCTCGCGCACGAGCTCGGCGATCTTCTCGACCATCGCCGCCTTGTTCACCTGATAGGGGATCTCGGTGATGACGAGCGCCTCGCGCTCCTTGCGGACGGTCTCGGTCGCCACGCGGCCACGCATGAGAATGGAGCCGCGGCCCTTGTGATAGGCGGCGCGGATGCCGGTGCGGCCGAGGATGAGGCCGCCGGTGGGAAAATCGGGCCCGGGAACGATCTCGACCAGCTCGTCGATGCTGATCGCGGGATTGTCGAGATAGGCGACGCAGGCGTCGATTACCTCGCCGAGATTGTGGGGCGGGATATTGGTCGCCATGCCGACGGCGATGCCGCCGGCGCCGTTGACCAGCAGGTTGGGAAACTTGGCCGGCAGGACCACCGGCTCTTTCTCGCGGCCGTCGTAATTCGGCTGGAAATCGACGGTGTCGTTCTCGAGATCGTCGAGCAGCGCCATGGCCGGGCGCGCCAGCCTGACCTCGGTATAGCGCTCGGCCGCGGGCGGATCGCCGTCCACGGAGCCGAAATTGCCCTGCCCGTCGATGAGCGGCAGACGCATGGAGAAATCCTGGGCGAGCCGGACCAGCGCGTCGTAAATCGCCTGATTGCCATGGGGGTGGTACTTACCCATGGTGTCGCCGGTGACGCGCGCCGATTTGTTGTAGGCGCGATCCGGCGTGTAATTGTTCTCGTGCATCGAATAGAGGATGCGGCGATGCACGGGCTTGAGCCCGTCGCGCACGTCGGGAAGCGCGCGCGACACGATCACGCTCATGGCGTAATCGAGATAGGACCGCTTCATCTCGTCGATCAGCGAGATGGGTCTGATGTCGGAGGGCGCCGGGCCCTCGACGTCTGGCTTGTCGTCGTCAGCCAAGAGAGGAGAATACCTGTTGCAAAGACATGCCGGCCGGCCATGACACGGGCGGCGGGACGGAACGACCGTCCCCGCGCAACGCCCGAACGATGACCGAAAGACAACTTTCTATAGCTGATTTGGGCGCGCTTTCGCAACCCTGCAGATGCCCCGCACGGCCTCTTGTTTATTGTTGTATTTCAATGAATTAGTGGGTGCTTCGCGGCCTGGTTTCACCGTCGCCGCGCGGGCGCCTTTCTCAGTCTACGGAGCGTCTTTGCAAACGCGCGCGGCGATGGACACGCAGGCTGCGCGACGCCGCCCTTCGGCGGCTCCTCAGGATGAGGTTTGGCTTGGAGAGCCGCGGTGCAAGAGGAAGTCGAGCGGCTAGAACGGGATCTCGTCGTCGAGCTCCTTGTCGAAGGAGCCGCCTTTGCCGCCTTTGCCGCCGGCGCCCGGGAACGGCCCGGAGCGTCCGAAATCGCCGTTGCGCTGGTCGCTCTCGCCCATGCCGTCGCGCTTGCCGTCGAGCATGGTGAGCTCGCCGCGATATTGTTGCAGCACGACTTCGGTCGAGTAGCGATCCTGGCCGGACTGGTCCTGCCATTTGCGCGTCTGAAGCTGGCCCTCGAGATAAACCTTAGAGCCCTTCTTCAGATATTGCTCGGCCACGCGGGCGAGGTTCTCGTTGAAGATCACCACGCGATGCCACTCGGTCTTTTCACGCCGCTCGCCGGTCGCCTTGTCGCGCCAGCTTTCGCTGGTGGCCACCCTGAGATTGACGATCGGCCGCCCGTCCTGGGTCTGGCGGACTTCCGGGTCGGCGCCAAGATTGCCGACAAGAATGACTTTGTTCACCGATCCGGCCATGTGATGAAACCTCCCCGCAGGGCTTTTGCCGTCTGCCCCGCTCAATCTACCGCCCTCGCGGCGCGGCCTGCCAGACAGCAAAGAACCTGTCCACAGGCCATGGGTTCCCGTGATTTGTACACGTTTTGTTCTCCCCTGTCCAGCGCCCCCGTTAAGCGCCTCTTACGACCCTCGCGATATTGAGACTTGCGGCGTTGCCGCCTATGGCTTACCGGCAAAAGACCGGAGATTCGTCGGGAAAGGACCGAATGCAGAGGCCTGTCGAACATCGGCACGCAACCAGGCGCCGTCCCGGCGCGCGGCGCCATCCGCATGCGCGGCTGCTCGGCTTCACCGAGCGGCAATGGCCGTTCATCTTCGTCCTGGTCGGGAATTGGTTGTTCTCGGCCGCGTTCTTCCTCACCGCCAAGCTCGTTTGGGACTGGGTGCCGACGGATTGGACCATTGGCGACCGCATCGCCCTCGTCATCAAGGACGCGGTTGTCGCCATCCTGCCGGCCGTGCTCGCCATCTGCATCGTCGCGGCGCAGCGCCTCGATCCGTCGATGTTCGTCGGCCGCGTGCCGAAGCCGAATTCGGCGGTCGACATCAACAACCGGTTCATCCTCAACACGGTCGAGCAGTTCATCCTGTATTTTATCGGCAATGCGGGGCTCGCCCTTTACTGCCCGCAACAGGAGGCACGGTCCCTCATCATCCTCACCGCGCTCTTCCTGCTCGGGCGCGTCTTGTTCTGGATCGGCTATCACCAGAACCCTTATCTGCGCGCCTTCGGCTTCGGCATCACCTTCTATCCGACCGTCATGGTCTATGTCTGGCTCATCCTCCGGATGGTCTTCGGCATCGAGATCAGGATCTGAGCCTGGCGCGCCGGGTTCAAATTTTCTTTGCGCTGTCGCTTCGCTGCTTGAGCGCTTGAATTTTGCGCTATCGCTTCGCTACTTGAGCGCTTGAATTTTGCGCTATCGCTTCGCTACTTGAGCGCTTGAATTTTGCGCTGTCGCTTCGCTACTTGAGCGCTTGTCAGCGCCCCTGCTGCCAGTTCAGCACCGCATCGAGCGGCCACACGAACATCAGAACGTTGAGCGTGAGGTTGTCGCGGATCATCGCGCCGACGAAGAGCTCGAGACCGATGGCGAGGGCGACGGTGAGCCAGACCGGCAGCCGCGCCGCCATGAAGAACCCGAGCACCATCATGAGAATGTCGCTCACCGAATTGATGACGCTGTCACCATAGTAATCGAGGGAGATCGTCATCTCGCGATAGTGATTGATGACGAAGTCGGTGTTCTCGACCACCTCCCAGGTCGCCTCGATGGCGACGGCGAGGATGAGCCGAAGCCCGAAGGAGAGCGGGACGACGCGCGACAGGAGCCAGAGCGCGAAATAGAACAGAAAGCCGTGGATGACGTGGGAGGGGGTGTACCAGTCGATGAGCTGCTGGGAGTTCTCGGAGCTTACGACGTCGAAATGCCAGAGGGTGACGTAGCCGCATTTGCAGATGAGAGGATGGCCCAGCAGGTAGAGGGCGAGCCCCGCTGCGGCGATGATGGCCGCGACGATAAGCCCGGTCCTTTGGGGGGTGAGGGTCATGGCCGGGGATTAAGCCCTGAGATTCGCCCGTCGTCCCCTATTTTGTCGGCGCTGTCCAGACAATCACAACACGGTCGTCACCCCCGGCGTGACCCAGGGGTCCCTTCCCCGACCTCCGCGCCGGGCGAGACGTGACGGAATGGATGCCCGCATCAAGTGAGGAGATGACGGGAAGTTGGACGAGCCGAAACCACTACAAGTGGACAGCGGCCAGATGCCCATGGCGCCCAATGGCCACGCTTTGAACCACGTGCTTCGCGGTTTAAGTCGGGCAACAGTAGACGCGGCCGGGAGCCCGCTTGGTTCGCGTGGGCACGCCTCCCAACGGGCAACCCGTCGACGGCATCTCGATGCAGCGTGCGCGGATCTTCAGGCCCTCAACCCCGACAACGGCGCAGACCGGATTGGTGCCGTCGTTCCTGACGGAGAGCTTGGAACCTGGCGGGCAGGCTGCGCTGGGCGCCGACAGCGAGACGACAGCAACGAGCGTCGCAAAGGAGAACACAATTAGAGATGATTGTGACGTCATGGTTACCTCCTAGCACTCCGGCAGTTTCAGTTGCATTTGAGGGTCGGGTAGTCCTCGGGTATTCCGTCGTTTGCGGATCAAAACGGTAGTTGGCGCCCTTCTTTTCGCAGGTCGCGCGACGCGCCGTTTATTCGCGCGCGCCGCCCCAATAGCCCGCAAGGCCCGACTGACCATCAATGTAGTACTCACCGCGGAAGGTCTTGTTCTCGGGGTCCAGCATCTCGAACCTGCCGGTGCCGTTCATTCCAGGCTGAGACCAATTGAAGATCAGCACGTTGCCGTCGACGCGGCCCGAAATGCGTCCGTCGTTCGGCTGATAGCTGCCCTTCACCAGCGTTCCCTGTTGCCCGAGGTCAAGCCTAAACTTGGTGGCGTCTTTTCCCGCGACAGAATTCCATACACCGCTGAAGTTCGCGCGACGCGCGTAAGGGTCCTTTACGATATCGGCCGGAGGCGCGGTCGGATCAGCGACGACAGGCGAGGGAGGGGCCGCCGGTGTCGGCGCTGCCATAACGGCAGGCTTCGGGCCGCAGATCAGCCCGAGGGCATCGACATGGGGACCGGCGCGGCCGTGAATGCCGGTCGCGGCTTCACCGCCGGGGCAAATGGAGTCGGCATAAACCTGGCTATAGTCCCGATTCGGATCCGCTCCAGTGCGGAGTTGGATGAGGCTTCCCCCGCCGCCCGCCAATGAATTGCAACCTAGCTCGATGAAGGCCACATGTTGTTCCCGATTGGTCGCCAACGAAATACCGTTGATAAACTGATCCCTTGGACAGGTGCGATCCTTGAGGAGCGCAGAGCCGCCGCCGCCGCCGTAGCGGGGGCCCCGTCTCCATTT
>JBFWTF010000094.1:0-9204 GCA_050247995.1 Methyloceanibacter sp.
GAAGGCGGCTTCGCCGCTTGCGGCGCCCGGAGCGAATGTTTCGCCCGCGTCGGCGCGCTCCCGCGTCGATCGCGTTTCGACCCCGGCCATCGCCGCTCTCGCCCTTCTCATCGTTGCCGCCGGCGTGCTTCGCGCGGTGTTCTCCGTTCCGCCGTCGGCGGAGACGGCGCGCGTGGCGCAAGAGGCAACCGAGCCCTCGCCCGCCAGGGCAACCCTGACCGTGGCGAAGTCGCCGAGGAAACCGGCGCCGCAGACCGAGCCGCCCGCCTCGCGCGCGGGCTTTGCCGTGCTCGAGGCGGCGCCGTCCCCGGCCGAAGCGCCGCGGGCGCGCCCTCAGACCATCGCCGAGATGATGACGTTGGCTGAGCCTCTCGCCTCGTCCTCCGATGCGGCCGGGGCCGCGCCGCCTTCCTTGGCCGACGAGCCCGTCGCGCCGAAGCGCGCGCCCAAAGTGAAACCGAGGCGGAAGGTGGCGGCGCGGGAAGAGCCCATCCCGTGGTGGCAGCAATGGTCATGGATCAGGGTTCCCTGACGCCGCGCGCAAGAGGTTCGGCCGCTATGAGGCTTTTCGGCGAAATGGTCACGGCGCTGACGGTCGGCGCCTTGCTGCTCGCCCTCGCCGGCTTGGGTCCCCATACGGCCGGTCAGAGCTCGGCCTCGATTGTGCCCCACCATGCGCTCGGCGAACTTCGCTGCGAAGGCAGCGGCGCCATCGTCATCAAAGTCGAGGGCCGCGACTATGCCGTGAACGGCATGGCGGGCTCGCGCTATCCGCCGGTCCAGACCGTCTGGAACAAGACCTCGCATCCCGAGATCGACATCGATCGCCTGATCGTCCAGGGCATCACGCTCTGCGATTGGTGAGTCGGACCCGGAACGTCTGTCGCGGCTAGAGCGCGATACCGAAGCGGGCGAGGATCCAAACCATCGCCGCGTAAAGGATCAGGGTAAACAGGCAGGAGAGCCCGAGGGCGGGCCAGAAGCCGGCGCCGTTCCTCAGCAGCATGGGCAATAGCAGGAACATCGGCAGCGTCGGCAAGATGAACCAGAAGGTCGATTGCGCCAGCGCGGCGATCCCCTCGGTGTCGGACGTATCCCGCCACAGCCAGATAAAGGCGAGGATGGAGACGAGCGGCAGCGACAGGATCATCGCGCCGAGGGCCGGACTTCGCTTGGCAACCTCCGAGACGACGGCGATGATGACGCCCGACAACAGCGCCTTGACGGCGAGGTAAAACATGGCTTCCTCCGGCGATGCGACCGAAACCCGTGCCGCTCCCGGCCTAGATTAGCCGATGCAAACGTTTCTCTCCATTCAGCACTGGCTCTATTCCGGCATGAGCGGGGGGCTCGGCGCCATTGCCGGCGGCGATCCGCGCGCCGTCTTCCTGGCCATGGCCGCCGCCATCCTGTTCGGCGCGGTTCATGCCCTGATGCCGGGTCACGGCAAGACCGTGCTCGTGTCCTATCATTTGGGCCAGGAGGCGCGGCCGCTCGAAGGCTTCGT
This sequence comes from Methyloceanibacter sp., assembly GCA_050247995.1. GTDB lineage: Bacteria > Pseudomonadota > Alphaproteobacteria > Rhizobiales > Methyloligellaceae > Methyloceanibacter. The sequence goes on from JBFWTF010000094.1 coordinate 1,508, forward strand.
CAACGGCGCCATCCTCGCCATCACCCATGTCGGCCTTGCCGTCGTCCTCGTGCTTGCGGGCTTCGCCGTGATCAGCCGCGCCTTCGCCTATGGCGGCAGGACGCCCCAATTCGAGTTTGCCAGCGGCATCTTGATCGTCCTGATTGGCGCGTTCTTGCTTTGGCGCTCGTTGGGCCATCGCCATCATGCCGCTGCCACGGACGGCAAGGCGCTCGCTCTCGTGACGGGCATGGTCCCCTGCCCCCTCACCACCTTTGTCCTGAGCTATGCGCTGGCGCGCGACGTTCTCGCGGCCGGGCTGGTGGTGACGGCCGCCATGACCATCGGCATGATCGGCACCATCGGGTCGTTCGCGCTGCTCGCCGCACTCGCCAGAGGCCGCTTCATGGCGCTTCTCGCCCGTACCGAGACGCTGCGCTATCGCATCGGCAAGGGTCTCGAGATCGCCGGCGCGCTGGCGGTTCTCGCTCTCGGTCTCGTGGTGATTGCCCGGGCCTGATCCGAACCCGTCAGCCCTTTTGGAACATGACCCACGCCGCGTAGCACAGCATCACGGCGAGGATCGGCCGGAGCAGCCGCTCCGGCACGATCCCGGCGAGGCGCGCCCCGAGCAGGATGCCGGGGATCGAGCCCACCAGCAGGATCAGCAAGAGTTCCGTATCGACATTGCCGAGGCCGAAATGGCCGAGCCCCCCGACCAGGGTCAGCGGCACGGCATGGGCGATATCGGAACCCACCAGCCGCTTGGCCGGAAGCATGGGATAGAGCATGGCCAGCACCGTGACGCCGATGGCGCCGGCGCCGACCGAGGTGAGCGTCACCAGCAAGCCGAGAGCGGCGCCGAACAGGACGGTGGGAAGGGTACGCGGCGGCACATCGCCGGTGTCGTTGCTGGGCGCCGTGCGCGAGAGCCAAGGGTGGAGCGCGATGGCGAGTCCGCTCAAGGGCAGCGCCACGACCAGGCCCATCCTGATCCAATGCGCGAGCTGCACCATGTCGAGGTGAACGACGGACATGAAAAGCAGCAGCAGCGCCGCGGCAGGAAGGCTCCCTGCGGCAAGCCGGAACACGATCGGCCAGTCGACATGGTCGGCCACGTGGTGCCGCCAGCCGCCGGCGGTCTTGGTGATCGAGGCGTAGAGCAGATCGGTGCCGACCGCGACTTGCGGGCTGATGCCGAACGTCGAGATCAGGAGCGGCGTCATCAGCGCGCCGCCGCCGACCCCGGTCAGGCCCACGAGCGCGCCCACGCCGAACCCGGCCGCGATCACCGGCAGCACTTGGCCTACCCAGCCCAGATCGACCATAATTCAGAAGCCCCCTTGCCCCGGCCCCGTCGGCCGCGCCCTAGATCTCGACCAGAACCGGAACTCCGGCCGCGCGCATGAGAACCGCGAGTTCCTGCGCCCGCCGGCTGAACTCCGCCTGGTCTTGCGGCGAATCGCCGAGATCGGCGCACAGCCCGCGCGCGAGCAGCGCCCGGTCGATGACGAAGACGTTGTCGCCCACCGTCGGCGCGCCGGCCTGGGCCCAGGTGATGACGCCGCCCGCGACCGTCGCCCCGTCGATGGCGCTGACGAGGACGAAGTTCCCGGTCAACGGCAGATCGCGGAAAAGATCGATCGACGCGGGCCTCCCGAGCAGGATGCGGCAATCGGCGATATCGTTGACGCCGCAACCATGCGCCGGTTGCGATTCGAGCGTCTCGAAATCGACGAGCGCCGAAACGCTCATGCTCGTGACTGGCGTGAGATCGGTCGCCGTGCGGAGAAGATAGCCCGCTTCCGGATCGAACGGCGCCTCGGCAAGCCAGACGAGCCGCGTCTCGATGACATCGGCGTTGATCGGGCGGCGTGGCACCTCCGACAGCACCGCGCCGCGAGAAATGTCGAGATCGGTGTCGAGCGCCAGCGTCACGGCGTCGCCCTTCATCGCGAAGGGACGGTCGCCGTCCATGGTGGCGATGCGGCGGAGCGTCGCGCCGAGTCCCGATCGCGCATCGACGATGCGCTCGCCGACGGCGATCCGGCCCGAGGTGACGGTGCCGGCATAGCCGCGGAAATCGCCGCTTGCGCGCAAGACGAGTTGCACCGGCATACGGAACGGCGCGTCGGCGGGCGCGGTCTCGGGATCGACCGATCCCAGATAGTCGAGCAGCGTTGGCCCGGAGTACCAGGGCATCGTCGTCGAGCGATAGACGACGTTGTCGCCGGTCAAGGCCGCGACGGGAATGATCGTGGTCTCGGCGAACGAGAAGCTCCCGGCCATGGCTTGGAACTCTGATGCGATCTGCCGGTAGCGCGCCTCCGACCAGCCGACCTCGTCCATCTTGTTGACCGCGAGCACCACGCGCTTGATGCCGACGAGATCGCAGATCGCGGCGTGGCGGCGGGTCTGGCGTTTGACGCCGTGGCGGGCATCGACGAGCAGGATGGCGATATCGGCATGGGAGGCGCCGGTCGCCATGTTGCGCGTGTACTGCTCGTGTCCGGGCGAGTCGATGATGATGAAGCGGCGCTCCGGCGTCTCGAAATAGCGCCAGGCGATGTCGATGGTGATGCCCTGCTCGCGCTCGGCCTGGAGTCCGTCGAGCAGGAGGCTGAAATCGATTTTCTCCCCGTTGACGCCGCGGGCATGAGAGGCGAGCGTCACGGCAGCGCGCTGGTCTTCGGTGACGCCGGCGGCGTCCCACAACAGCCGGCCGATCAGCGTCGACTTGCCGTCATCGACCGAGCCGCAGGTGAGCAGCTTGAGCAAGGCGCCGCCATGCGGGGCCTCGGCCACCGCGCCGCGCGGCGCGGCGCCGCTCGCTCGGACCGTTTCTTTCAGTTGCGCCACTTGCATCGACCAAGCCCCTTAGAAGTAACCCTCACGCTTCTTCATCTCCATCGCGCCGGCCTGATCGTGGTCGATCAGCCGTCCCGCCCGCTCCGAGTATTTGGCCGCGAGCGTTTCCTCCACGATCGCGTCGAGATCGGCCGCATCCGACTCGATCGCGGCGGTGAGCGGCCAGCAGCCGAGCGTGCGGAAGCGCACCTTGCGCATGACCGGCTTCTCGCCCGGCTCGAACCGCATGCGCGCATCGTCAACCACGATGAGCTGGCCGTTGCGCGTGACCACCGGGCGGGGCGCCGCGAAATAGAGCGGAACCACGTCGAGTTTTTCCAGCGCGATATAGCGCCACACATCGCCCTCGGTCCAGTTCGACAGCGGAAAAACCCGCACCGTCTCGCCTTTGCCCAGGCGCCCGTTGAGCAGTTGCCACATTTCGGGACGCTGGCGGCGCGGCTCCCAGCGATGGCCCGCGGCGCGGAAGGAGAACACGCGCTCCTTGGCGCGGCTGGCCTCCTCGTCGCGGCGCGCCCCGCCGAACGCGGCATCGAAGCCGCCGGCATCGAGGGCCTGGCGCAGCGCCACCGTCTTCATCACGTCGGTATAGACCGAAGGCGGGTGGTCGAACGGATTGATGTTGCGCGCCAGCCCGTCATGATTGGTGTGCACGATGAGATCGAGCCCGAACTCGCGCGCGGTGGAATCGCGGAAGGCGATCATCTCGCGGAACTTCCACGTCGTATCGACATGGAGGAGCGGGAACGGCGGCTTGGCCGGCCAGAACGCTTTGCGCGCGATATGCAGGAGGACGGTCGAGTCCTTGCCGATCGAATAGAGCAGCACCGGCGCGCGGAACTGCGCCGCCGCTTCGCGGAAGATATGGATGCTCTCGGCCTCGAGCAGCTTGAGATGCGAGGTCAGCGCGGTCATGCGGCCCTCCCGCCCCGGTTTGGATTGAGATGGAGCCCGCATTCCTTCTTCTCTTCGTGTTCCCACCACCAGCGGCCGGCCCGCGGGCTCTCGCCGGGCTGGACCGCGCGGGTGCAAGGGGCGCAGCCGATCGAGACGAAGCCGCGCGCATGCAGCGGATTGACCGGAATGTTGTTGGCGGCGATGTAGGCGGTGAGGTCGGCCGTGGTCCAATCGGCGACCGGGTTGACCTTGACCAGGGCGCGTGCCTCGTCCCACTCGGCGAGCGGCACGTTCGCCCGCTCCTCCGAATGTTCGCGCCGGAGCCCGCTGATCCAGCCTTGCGCGCCGGCAAGCTCGCGATTGAGCGGCCTGACTTTCCGGATCTCGCAGCACGCCTTGCGGCTCTCGACCGCATGGCGGAAACCGAACACGCCGTCGCGGGCGACGAGCGCCTCGACGTCTTGCGCGTCGGGCGCAACCAGGCGGATGCGGACGCGGTAGCGCAGCTCCGACAGCTCGATCGTCTCGAGCACTTCGGGGAACAGGCGCCCGGTATCGAGGGTGAAGACGTCGATTTCGGCGCCGGATTCGGCGATGGCGTGCAGGATCGCCTGGTCCTCGAGCCCGAGGCTGGTCGAGAAGACGATGCGCCCCTCGATCCGCCGCCGCATCTCCCTGATCCGGTCGGTCACGCTCTTGACCTTGGCGAGGCGCTGATCGAGCGCCTCGGCCTCTTTGCGCGCGGCGTCGCGGCGGAGCGGCCTCGGGTTGCGGAAGCCGCGCTGGTAGTTGTGCTGGATCCGCGCGACGCACGCTTTCCACACCGGCGCCTGCTCCGGGTCGGCGATCTCGGCGGTGTCGAAACCGGAGCGGAACAGGAACTGGGCGAGATCGGGGATGAGATTGCCGATCGCCCTGATCTCGCCCTTGAAACCGTGGCGCTCGCGCAGCAGCACGGCCAGACTGATGCCGCGTCCGTCGCCGAAGGCGGGAAAGCGGATCGCGATCGGCCCGGCATTGCCGCCGGCCGCGGCAGCGAGAGCGGCGCCGTCGGCATTCGGTTCGAGCTCGGTCGCGGCTTCGGCCGGATCGGCGACGAGCGCGCCCGTAGCGAGATCAAGCAGAGCCATAGAGAGCCTCCTTGAAGGGCTTGGCGCCGACGCGCCGCCAGGTATCGAGGAAGGTTTCTCCGTCGCTGCGCTTCAGGAGATAGGTCTCGATGATGGTTTCGATCGCCTGCGGCACGGCCTCGGCGCGGAAGCCCGGGCCGATGATCGTGCCGATCGCGGCGTCGTCCTTGGGGTTGCCGCCGAGCGAGATCTGATAGAGCTCGGTGCCTTTCTTATCGACGCCGAGGATGCCGATATTGCCCGAATGGTGATGGCCGCAGGCGTTGATGCAGCCCGACATATTGAGCCGGAGCGGGCCGATCAGCTCCTGGCGCTTGGGGTCTTCGAAGCGCTTGGCGATCTCCTTGGCAATCGGGATCGAGCGGGCATTGGCGAGATTGCAATAGTCGAGGCCCGGGCAGCAGATCATGTCGCCGAGGAGATCGTGATTGCCGGTGGCGAGCCCGTTCGCGGCGAGGATGTCGTAGATCGCGACGACGTCGGAGGTCGCGACATGGGGCAGCATCAAATTCTGGGTGTAGTTGACCCGCGCCTCCGACCGGCTGAAGCGCTCGGCGAGATCGGCCACAAGCTCCATCGCCTCTGAGCTGGCATCGCCCGGCGTCCGTCCCGGTTCCTTGAGCGACACGACCACGGCCGAATAGCCCGGCACGAGATGCGGCCGCACATTGTGCTTGAGCCAGTTGGCGAAGCCGGGATCGGCGGCCCGGCGCTGATCGAGCGCCGCGTCGCGGATCGGCCGCTCGGGAAGGACGGGCGGCGCGAAGTAGGACATGATGCGCTTGCGCTCGGCCTCTGAGAGATCGATCGCGTCCTTATGCGTCGCCTCCCAATCGGCCTCGACCTCCTCGCGGAATTTGTCGATGCCGAGCTGATTGACCAGGATCTTGATGCGCGCCTTGTGGATGTTGTCGCGGCGGCCGTGGAGATTGTACACGCGCAGGATCGACTCGATGTAGGACAGGAGGTGCTGCTTCGGCAGGAACGCCCTGATCTCCTGCCCGACATAGGGCGTGCGCCCCATGCCGCCGCCGACCAGAACGCGGAAGCCGTTCTCGCCGTTGGCGCCCCGCACGATCTTCAAGCCGATATCGTGGAAGGCGATGGCCGCACGGTCCTCGGCCGCGCCCGAGATCGCGATCTTGAACTTGCGCGGCAGCCACGAGAATTCGGGGTGCAGCGTCGACCATTGGCGCAGGATCTCGCACCACGGCCGCGGGTCTTCGAGCTCGTCGTTGGCGACGCCGGCGAAGGGATCGGCGGTCACGTTGCGCACGCAATTGCCGCTCGTCTGGATGCAGTGCATCTCGACATCGGCGAGCGCCGCCAGCACCTCGGGAATATCGACCAGCTTCACCCAGTTGAACTGAAGGTTCTGCCGCGTGGTGAAATGGCCGTAGCCGCGATCGAAGCGCCGCCCGATCATGGCGAGCTGGCGGAGCTGCTTCGGCGACAGCACGCCATAGGGAATGGCGATGCGGAGCATATAGGCGTGGAGCTGCAGATAGAGCCCGTTGCGCAGGCGCAACGGCCTGAACTCGTCCTCGCTCAGCTGGCCCGCCAGCCGCCGCTCGACCTGGTCCTTGAACTCCGCCACGCGTTCGCGCACGAAAGCGTGGTCGAACTCGTCATAGCGGTACATCGTACCAATCCTTTGTCAGCGTCGTGCGATGGGCGGCGCGGATGCGCTCGCGCACCGAGAGTGGATCGACGGCGCCGTCGCGCACGGCGACCTCCATGGGATAGACCGCCACCACCTTTCGCGCGGCGACGTCTTTGGCGGCGAGGGCTTCGAGCGCCTTGGTCTCGTCCTCGGTCTCGGCGAGCCGCGCGCGATCGATCTCCTCGGTCCAGCCGCCATCCTTGGCGAGATAGACCACGATGCCGTCGACGAGACGGTTGGCTGTGACGACGTTAGGCATAGAGGCGCTTGACCTCCTCGAGGCTCAAGACCGTCTCGACCACGCCCGAAGCGGGCAGCCCAGCGACCTCGCCGAAGATCAGGACGGCGGGGCTGCTGAGGCCGAGCCGCGCCGGGTTTTCGGCAAGCTCGGCGATGGTCGCGCGCACGCGGCGCTCGTCGTCGCGGCTCGCGTTCTCGACCGCGATCACGGGGAGGTCCGGCCGGAACCCCGCTTCGATCAGCCTCTTGGCGATGGCCCCTGACGTCGTCACGCCCATATAGACGAGGAGCGTGTTGTTGCCCGACACGAGCGCGGCGAGATCGAGATGCTCGAAGGAGGGCTCGGCGCCGCCTGCCTCGTGGCCCGACAGGAAGGTGACCGTGTGCGACACGTCGCGATGGGTGAGCGGGATCTGCAAGCTTGCCGCCGCGGCGATACCGGCGGTGACGCCGGGCACGATCTCGATCGCGATACCGGCTTCGCGCAGCGCATCGAGTTCTTCGCCGCCTCTGCCGAAGATGAAGGGATCGCCGCCCTTCAAGCGAACCACGGTCTCGCCGGCGGACGCGCGTTCGATGAGAAGCGCGTTGATCTCCTCTTGCGGGACGGAATGAGCGCCTTTGGCCTTGCCGACCGGGATGAGCTCGGCCTCGCGCCGGGCGTGATCGAGCACGCCTTCGCCGACCAGCCGGTCGTAGAAGATCACGTCGGCGGCCTTCAGCGCGCGTACCGCCTTCATGGTAAGGAGCTCGGGATCGCCGGGACCGGCGCCGACCAGGAGCACGCGGCCGCCTTGTTTCGGCGCCCCGGCGGCCTCGGCGATCGCCGCGCCGATCAAGTCGCGCGCCTTGTCTTCGTCGCCTTCGAGCATGGCTTCGGCTGCGGCGCCCTCGAACACCGCCTCCCAGAATTTGCGCCG
>JBFWTF010000095.1:0-9181 GCA_050247995.1 Methyloceanibacter sp.
ATCGTGACCGGATCATCAGCTAATTTTCCATAATATACCTTATGCGAATCCAGAAGTTGGGGCAGCTCCATGGCACTCAGCTATCCATTTGAAATAAATTGGGATTTCGCTCGTCTCTGGATTCCGCGCGGCGCTGGTGATTGCCGTGGTTGAGGCGCGCGGAGGACGCTACACGCTGGCGGACTTGCTCGCCGTCATGGCGCGGCTGCGCGACAAGGAGACGGGCTGTCCGTGGGACGTGGCGCAGAGCTACGCCACGATCGCGCCCTACACGATCGAGGAGGCCTACGAGGTCGCCGACGCGATCGCGCGCGGCGACCGCGAGGCGCTCAAGGAAGAACTCGGGGACCTCCTCCTCCAGGTCGTCTATCACGCGCAGATGGCGTCGGAGGAGCGGCGCTTCGACTTCGCCGACGTCGTCGATGGCATCACGCGCAAGATGGTGCGGCGGCACCCGCACGTGTTCGGCGACGCGAGCCGGGACGAATTTCAGTCCACGGACATGTGGGGTGCCATCAAGGAGGCCGAGAAGGCCGAACGCGCCGGCGGCCCCCGCTCCCGCTTCGACGACGTGCCGCTTGCGTTGCCCGCGCTGACGCGCGCCGTGAAGCTGCAAAAGCGCGCGGCGCGGGTCGGCTTCGATTGGCCGGACGTTGCGCCCGTTCTCGACAAAGCGGAGGAAGAACTGGCCGAACTGGGGGCGGCTGTCGCGGCACGCGACGAGACGGGCGATGCCGTGACGTCGGAGCGCGCAAGCGAGGAGCTCGGTGATCTTCTCTTCGCCGTCGCCAATATCGCGCGCCATCTCGGCGCCGATCCCGAGGCGGCGCTGCGCGCTGCCAGCGCGAAGTTCGTTCGCCGCTTCGAAAGCGTCGAGGAAAGCCTGGCCAGGCATGGGCGCAAGGCCGAGGACGCGACGCTCGAGGAAATGGACCGGCTCTGGGACGAGGCGAAGGCGGCCGAGCGGAAGAAGTAAGCTCTATTCCGCCGCGCGCTTGAGCCGGGCTGCGCCGGCGAGACGGGCGAGCCTCTCCCGCTTGTCCGGCGCCACGCGGATGCGGAACGTGGTGACGCCCTCGCCCAACCCGCGCCGCGCGACCACCTCGCAGTTCTCGTGGATCCAATGCGCGAGCGCGCCCTCCTCGGGCTTGAGCGCGATCTCGACCGTCTCGTTGCGCCGGTTGAGCCGCCGCTCGATCTCGGCGCGCAAGGCATCGAGTCCGTACCCGGTCGTGGCCGAGACGAGCACCGCGCCGGCGCGCGCGGCCTCGCCCTTGGCGCGGCGGAAGGCCGCGTCGTCGAGAAGGTCGGCCTTGTTCCACACTTCCTTCACGCGATCGGGTTCGGCTTCCGCCTCGATGCAGAGCTCGGAGAGAATGGCGTTGACGTCGGCGCGTTCGCTGCCGCTCGCGGCCCCGGCGATGTCGCGCACATGCAGGATGAGGTCGGCCTCGAGCACTTCTTCGAGCGTGGCGCGGAAGGCGGCGATGAGCGACGTCGGCAGGTCGGAAATGAAGCCGACGGTATCGGAGATGACCGCCTTCGAGCCGCCCGGCAGCGGCAGCGAGCGGATGGTCGGATCGAGCGTTGCGAAGAGCGTGTCCTCGGCGAAGACCGAGGCGCCGGTCAGAGCGTTGAACAGCGTCGATTTGCCGGCATTGGTGTAGCCCACGAGCGCGACGGATGGATAGGGCTCACGCTCGCGCGATCTCCGATGCAGGCCGCGTGTGCGGCGCACCTGCTCGAGCTCCTTGCGGATGCTGTCGATGCGTTCGCCGATGATGCGCCGGTCGGCCTCGATCTGCGTCTCGCCGGGGCCGCCGAGAAAGCCGAAGCCGCCGCGCTGGCGTTCGAGGTGGGTCCAGGACCGCACCAGCCGGCTCTTCTGATAGACGAGATGGGCCAGCTCGACTTGCAGGCGCCCTTCCCGCGTGCGCGCTCTGCGGCCGAAGATCTCGAGAATGAGTCCCGTGCGATCGAGCACCTTGGCCCCCCATGCCGTCTCGAGATTGCGCTGCTGCACCGGCGTGAGCGGGTGATCGACGACGACGAGGCCGATATCCTCGGCGCGCACGAGGCCGGCGAGTTCCTCGACCTTGCCCGAACCGAACAGCGTCGCGGGGCGCGGCGCTTCGAGCGGCACGAGCCCGCTTGCCACGACATCGAGATCGATGGCGGCGGCGAGCCCGATCGCCTCTTCCAGACGCGCTTGCGGCGAGCGCTCCAAAGCGCCGGCGCCCGCGGCGCGGCGCGCCTTGCCCCTCCGGCCGAGCACCGGCAGGAGCACCATCGTTCTCATGGGACCTTGGCGCGCGCGGCGTCCGGGGGCGCGGTCCCCTCGCCGTTCCGTCCGCTTCAGCGCCTTAGGTTCGGTCGGACGCAATTAATCAGCGGGACCTTCCGCGTCGGAAATCTCTGCAAGCTGAATCGGCTGACCCGGCATGATGGTCGAGATCGCGTGCTTGTAAACGAGCTGCGAATGCCCGTCGCGCCGCAAGAGGACGCAGAAATTGTCGAACCAGGTCACGACGCCCTGAAGCTTGACGCCGTTGACGAGAAAGATCGTGAGCGGCGTTTTGGCTTTGCGGACATGATTGAGAAAGGTGTCTTGAAGGCTCTGCGCGCGTTCCGTTGCCATGGGGCTTCCTCGTCCCTTTTGGTGACGCTTACGCTGTTTTTGGCGCCGGGCTCTCTTACGACCGGCTTCTGGGGGTATTAGACGCGATTACGAGGCCTTCCCGCAAGGGCCTGATCCCAAAACTTCATTGCCACCCCGCCTGCCCTGGGCTCTGCGCCCCGCGTATCAGCGTAAAACCGGGCTTCGCTCATTCGCGTTGACCCCGAGCGCGCGGAGTTTGCGGTGCAGCGCCGACCGCTCCATGCCGACGAACTCGGCCGTGCGCGAGATATTGCCGCCGAATCGGTTGACCTGAGCCAGTAGATATTCGCGCTCGAAAATCTCGCGCGCGTCGCGCAAGGGAAGCGACATCAGGTGCTCGCCCCCTGCCCCGTTGGGCGAGAGCGGAACCGGAGAGATGATCTCGTCGGGAAGCATGTCGGCGGTGATGACGGTTTCGGGATCGCCGCCGACAAGAATCATCAGCCGCTCGATGTTGTTGCGCAGTTGGCGGATGTTGCCGGGCCAGTCGTGGGACTGCAGCACGGCCATGGCGTCGTCGCCGATGTTTCGCGGCGGCAGCCCGGACGCCACGGAGATGGTCTGGACGAAATAGCGCACGAGTTCCGGCAGGTCCTCGCGCCGCTCGGCCAAGCCCGGCACTCTGATCGGCACGACGTTGAGACGATGATAGAGATCCTCGCGCAGGCGCCCGGCGTTCATCTCCTTTTGCAGGTCGTGGCTTGTCGAGGTGACCACGCGCACGTCGACATGGACCTTGGGCCCGCCGCCCAGCCTCTGGAAACGCTGTTCGACGAGAACGCGCAGGATCTTGGCCTGGGTCTCGAGCGGCATGTCGGCAATCTCGTCGATATAGAGCGTGCCGTTATGGGCTTCCTCGAGCGCGCCGACCTTGCGCGCGCCGGCGCCCCCGCCCTCCTCGGTTCCGAACAGTTCGAGCTCCATGCGTTCAGGCACCATGGCGGCGGCGTTCAACACCACGAACGGACCTTCGGCGCGGCCCGACTTGGCGTGCATCACGCGCGCGGCAAGCTCCTTGCCGGAGCCCGACGGCCCGGTGATGAGCACGCGGCTATTGGTCGGCGCCACCTTGTCGATGGCCTGGCGCAACTGATTGATCGCGGCCGAGCGGCCGATCATCTCGAAGGAATAGCTGCTGCGCTCACGCAGCTCGCGGTTCTCGCGGCGGAGCCGCGAGGCCTCGAGCGCGCGGGCGGTGATGAGCACGAGCCGGTCCGCCTTGAACGGCTTCTCGATATAGTCGTAGGCCCCGCGCTTGATCGCCGCCACCGCCGTTTCGATATTGCCGTGCCCGCTGATGATGATGACGGGAAGATCGGGGTGGCCCTTCTTGATCCGGTCGAGCAACTCGAGACCGTCGAGCTTGGAGCCTTGCAGCCAGATATCGAGGATCACGAGCGAGGGGCGCCGCTCCTCGATCGCCTTCAGCGTCTCGTCGCTGTCCTTGGCGAGACGGGTCGAATGACCTTCATCCTCGAGAATGCCGGCGATCAGTTCCCTGATATCGGCCTCATCGTCCACGACCAGAATGTCAGACGCCATGGGTTACTCCCTCCTCCTCCTCCTCCTCGGCCCCGGCCGAGTGCTCGGCTGTACGCGACGGCGCGGGCGCATCCGGCTCGGAGAGGGCCACCTCCGCGCTTGTCCCTTCCCGCTCTCCCATTGGAAAATCGATCCGCACCGAGGCGCCCTCGACCTTGCCGTTGCGTTTGGGCGCATCGGCCAAGGTGAGCGCTCCGCCATGCTGCTCGGTGATCCGCTGCACGATCGCAAGCCCGAGCCCGGTGCCCTTGGTACGCGTCGTCATATAGGGCTCGACCAGCCGCTCGCGGTTCTCCTTGGGCAGGCCGCAACCATTGTCGATGACGATGATCTGCACGCGGTTGCCTTTGGTCCGGACCTTGGTCAGGACGCGCCCGGTATTGACGCGGGCGGCGTCCGCCTCGACCGCCGAGTCGATCGCCTCGCTGGCATTCTTGACCAGATTGGTCACGGCCTGGGCGAGAAGGCGCCGGTCCGACAGCGCCACGACCGGCGTCTCGGGCAGATCGAGCTCGAAGGTGATTTCGGGGCGTGAGACCTGGAACAGGAACACGGCCTCGCGCACGATGTCGCGCACGTCGTGAAGCTCCATCACCGGTTTCGGCATGCGGGCGAAGGCCGAGAACTCATCGACCATGCGGCCGATATCCGAGACTTGGCGGATAATGGTGTTGGTGCACTGATCGAAGACCTCGCGGTCCTTGGTGATCGAGTCGCCGTATTTGCGGCGAATGCGCTCGGCGGAGAGCTGGATCGGCGTCAGCGGGTTCTTGATCTCGTGGGCGATGCGGCGGGCGACGTCGGCCCAGGCCGTGCTTCGCTGCGCGCTGACGAGTTCGGTCATGTCGTCGAAGGTGACGACGAAACCCTGCACGTCGTGGCCATGACCCTCGCTGGTGACGCGCACGGCGAAATTGCGTTCCGAACCCTGGCGCCGCAGAGTGAGCTGATCGGTGACGAGGCGCTTGCCCTGCTTTTGCGCCCGCTTGAGCACCGGTGCGAATTCGGGCACCGCCTTGGCGAGCGGGTGACCGACGAGATCGGCTTCCTTCATCTCCAGCAGGGTCTCGGCCGAACGATTGACCAGGGTGACAATGCCGTCGCTATCGACGCCGACCACGCCGGCCGTCACCCCCGACAACACCGCCTCCATGAACTGACGGCGCTCGTCGAGCGCCTCATTGGCGCCCATCAGCTCGTCGCGTTGACTCTTGAGCTCCGCGGTCATGGTGTTGAAGGTCGAGCCGAGCACGGCGAGATCGCCGTCGGCGGGGCGAACCGCGATGTTGACGGAGAGATTGCCGCGCGAAATCTGCTGGGCCGCGCCCATGAGTTGGCGGATCGGCGCGACCAGACGATTGGCGAACCACATGCCGATCCAGATCGCCGTCGCAAGGAGCGTCAGCGCAAGGGCGAGATACATGAGGCCGTACGCGACCTGAACGCCGGTGCGCCGATTTTGGAGCGCTTGATACTCGTCGAATTTGGCGCGCGTGATCCGGAGGTGCTCGAGCACCTGTGCGTTCACCGGGCGCATCACGTAGAGATAGGTATCGTTGAAGTTGTCGAGACTCTTGATGGCGCCGATCATGTTGGTCTCTATGAGCGAGATCGGGACGAGCTCGCCCTTCTTGGCAGGCGCCATGACCTCGTCCGGCGGCTTCCGGTATGGCAGGTTCGAAAGTTCGGCCGCGGTGGCGAGGACGTTCCCGTCGCCATCGATGAGGTAGGCCACGGGGAAGGCGTTGATGGCGGCTTGCGCGTTGAGGAAGCTGCCGAAGTTTTGCGGCAGGGAGCGCGCCAGGGCCGCCGCCTCGTCGATCCCTTTCGCCATGGCCAGGGTGTCGGCGCGGACAACCTGGTCATGTTCCGTGACATAGGCCATGGCGACATCGATCGAGTTCTGCATGATCGCTCTGGTGCGCTCGGAGAACCAGTAGTCGAGGCCGCGCCCGAGAGAGATGCTGGCGAAGACGGCCAGCAGGACCGCCGGGATGAGCGCGATCCCGCTCAAGAGCCTGACGATGCGCACATGGAGCTGCGCGCCGGCCGCCTGCCGCCTTCGGGCGCGCCATAGCCCGGTCACCTGCCAGGCGACGATGGTGATCATCGCCAGCACGAGGACAAGATTGATGAGGAGCACGCCCGCCACGACTTTGTCCGTGGGCTTGATGGGCGTGAGGCCAGTCAGGATCAGAAACGTGGCAAGACCCGAGCAGAGCGCAAGCACCGCCGTGATCAGGCCGACTGCGAACGGGATCTTGCGGCGTCCTTCGTCCGGGGCGGTAGCGATCGGGGCCGGCGCGCCGGGCACGTTCCCGTTCTCGGTAGAGGGCTCGGTCATGATTTCCCCGCCAAACGCCTGACGCTCGACCTTCGCGTACATGGTGGGTCGGATGACGCTACGAAAGGCATGCCCCCAACTCTCCCCTTGAATGCGCCGCTTCTTGGGAGTGCCAGCCTCGGAAATGATGCAATAAAATCACAATGTGGCGCTTTGGCGACAAACACCTGTCAGATCGCGCGCCTGACTGAGGGTGTTAGCAAATATATTATAAAAATCAAGCGACTATGGGTTCGCTGCGGCGACTTAGCCACCCTGCGTGCGGACCACTTTGATGGCAAGATCGCGGATTTTCTTGCGCAAAGTGTTGCGGTTCAGCCCCAAGAGATCGGCGGCGCGAATTTGGTTTCCGCGGGTCGCCGCAAGCGCGGCCGTGATCAGCGGCAACTCGACCTTCTTGAGGATGCGGCCATAGAGGCCGGCAGGCGGCAGCTCGCCGCCGAAGCTCGTGAAGTAGTCGGCGAGGTGGCGCTCGACCGCTTCGGAGAGATCGCCCGTCGCCTCGGCGGTGGTGGCGAAAGGCGTGCGGTCCGGGCTCGCCAGCTCGTTCTCGATCATGTCGACGGTGACGATCTCCTGCGAGTAGATCGCCGAAAGCCGCCGCACCAGGTTCTCGAGCTCGCGCACATTGCCCGGCCAGGGATAGCGCTTGAGACGCTCGATGGCGGCGGGCTCGAAACCTTTGGGCGGAAGCCCCTCGCGCGCGGCGATGGCGAGGAAGTGACGCACGAGATCGGGAATGTCGTCGAGCCGTTCCCTGAGCGGCGGCAGGCGGAGCGGCACGACGTTGAGGCGGTAGAACAGATCTTCGCGGAACAGGCCCTGGTCGATCTGCTGACGTAAATCGCGATTGGTGGCGGCGATGATCCGGACATTCGATTTGATCGGGGTACGGCCGCCGACGGTGGTGTATTCGCCCTGTTGCAGCACGCGCAGGAGACGCGTCTGCGCCTCCATCGGCATGTCGCCGATCTCGTCGAGAAAAAGCGTGCCCCCTTCGGCCTGCTCGAAGCGGCCGACATGCCGGTTGTGAGCGCCGGTGAAGGCTCCCTTCTCGTGGCCGAAGAGCTCCGACTCGATCAGCTCGCGCGGGATCGCCGCCATGTTGATGGCGACGAAGGAGCCGTTGCGGCGCTTGCCGTATTGGTGCAGCGCGCGGGCGACGAGCTCCTTGCCGGTGCCGGACTCGCCGGTGATCATTACGGTGAGGTCGGTCTGCGTGAGCCGGGCGAGCACGCGATAGATCTCCTGCATGGCCGGGCAGCGGCCGATCAGCGGCAAGCCCTCGGGGGCCTCGGCGGGCAGGCGTTGCGCTTTCTTGCGCGGTTCGGCCAGCGCCCGCCCGACCACGGCGACGAGCTCGTTCAGGTCGAAGGGCTTGGGCAGATATTCGTAGGCGCCGCGCTCGGCCGCCGTGATCGCCGTCATGAACGTGTTCTGTGCGCTCATGACGATGATGGGCAGATCGGGCCTCACCTTCTTGACGCGGGGAATGAGGTCGAAGGCGTTTTCGTCGGGCATGAGCACGTCGGTGATGACGAGATCGCCTTCGCCCTGGTTGATCCAGCGCCAGAGCGTGGCGGCGTTGCCGGTCACGCGCGGCGCGTAGCCGGCGCGGGCGAGCGCCTGGTTGAGCACGGTGCGGATCGCGGCGTCGTCGTCGGCGATGAGGATGTTGCCCTTGGTCATGCGGCTACCGGCCCTCCCCTTCCTGCGCCGTTCCGCCTTCGGCCATCGGCATCAACGCGCGGAATACGGTGAGGCGCGGCCGCGAATCGCACTCGATGATGCCGCCGTGATCGCCGACGATCTTGGCGACGAGCGCAAGACCTAATCCCGTGCCCGAGGGCTTCGTGGTCACGAACGGATCGAAGAGATGCGGCATCAGGTCGGCGGGCACGCCCGCGCCGTTGTCCTCGACGGCGATCTCGAGCGGCAGGCTCACGCGCGCCTGGCTGCCCGGCACCGAAAGACGGACGCCCGGCCGGAACGAGGTGGAGAGGGTGATCTGGCCGTCCGCCCGCTCCTCGCCGATCGCCTCGACCGCGTTCTTGACGAGATTGAGGAAGGCCTGGATGAGCTTGTCGCGATTTCCCGGCACGGGCGGCAGCGATGGATCGTAATTCTCGACGATCTTGATCCGGCGCGCGAAGCCGGTGACGGCGATCTGTTTGACGTGATCGAGCACGTCGTGAATGTTGACCGGCTCGCGCTGCAAGGGCCGCTCGTCGCCGAAAATCTGCATGCGGTCCACCAGCTTGCAGATGCGATCGGACTCGGCGCAGATGAGCTGGGTCAGGGTGCGGTCGGAATCGGCGCGCTCGCTCTCGATCAGTTGCGCCGCGCCCCTGATGCCGGAGAGAGGATTCTTGATCTCGTGAGCGAGCACGGCGGCAAGGCCCGACACCGAACGCGCCGCGCCGCGATGAGTCAACTGACGCTCGATCATCTGCGCCATGCTGCGCTGCTGGACCATGACGAGCACGCGGCCCGGCAACTCGGCGACGGGTCCGCCGTAAAGATCGACGAGCTTCGGCGCATCGAAGCGGAACGAGCCGAGCTCGACGCCGGATGCGTTGACGGTGGCCCCGTTCCGTTGCACCTGCTCGACGAGAGCGATCAACGGACTGCCGCAA
>JBFWTF010000096.1:0-9120 GCA_050247995.1 Methyloceanibacter sp.
CCCTCGGTGTGGCACACGCCGAGGGGGCGGGCGGCGTCGATCGCCTCAAGGATGGCGTCGGCGGCGAAGGCTGCCGGCACATAGATGCCGCTCGCGTCGGCGCCGGTCGCCGCGGCGGCCTCCTTGACCGTGTCGAACACCGGCAGGCCGAGATGGGTGGTGCCGCCTTTGCCCGGCGTCACGCCGCCGGCCATGCGCGTGCCGTAAGCGATCGCCTGCTCGGAATGGAACGTGCCTTGGGCGCCGGTGAAGCCCTGGCAGATGACGCGGGTGTTCTTGTCGACGAGGACGGACATGGGGTCGCGGCTATCCTTGAGGCATCAGCTTGCGCTTTTCACCGCCGCGACCGCCTTCGTGGCCGCATCGTCGAGGTCGTCGGCGGGAATGATGGCAAGGCCCGACTGGGCGAGAAGCTCCTTGCCGCGCGCGACATTGGTGCCTTCGAGCCGCACGATCAGGGGCACGGCGATCTTCATCTCCCGCGCGGCGGCGATGATGCCCTCGGCGATGATGTCGCAGCGCATGATGCCGCCGAAGATGTTGACGAGCACGGCCTTCACGTTCGCGTCGGAGAGGATGATCTTGAAGGCCTCGGTCACGCGCTCCTTGTCGGCGCCGCCGCCGACATCGAGGAAATTGGCGGGCTCGCCGCCATGGAGCTTGATGATGTCCATGGTCGCCATGGCGAGACCCGCGCCGTTGACCATGCAGCCGATCGAGCCGTCGAGCTTGACATAAGAGAGACCGAGATTGCCGGCCTCGACCTCGGCCGGGTCCTCCTCGTGGATATCGCGCAGATCGGCGATGTCCTTGTGACGGAAGAGCGCGTTGTCGTCGAAGCCGATCTTGGCATCGAGGCAAACGAGGTTGCCTTCCTTGGTCACGACCAGGGGATTGATCTCGATCAGGCTCGCGTCCTTGTCGGCAAAGAGCCGGTAGAGCGACTTGACGAGGCTCGCGCATTGCTTGGCGAGCGCTCCCTCGAGCCGGAGCGCCGAAGCGACGATGCGGCCGTGAAAATCGCTGATCCCGGAGGCGGGATCGACCGTGAGCGTCACGATCTTCTCCGGGGTCTGGGCGGCCACCGCCTCGATATCGACGCCGCCCTCGGTCGAGGCGACGAAGGCGATGCGGCCCGAGCCGCGATCGACCAGGAGCGAGAGATAAAGCTCGCGCGCGATGGCCGTGTCCTTGACGATATAGACATGGCGCACGAGCCGGCCCTTGGGCCCGGTCTGCGGCGTGACCAGCGTCATGCCGAGCATGCGGTCGGCCTCGGCGTGGAGCTCCTGAAGCGTCTTGACGAGCTTGATGCCGCCGCCCTTGCCGCGGCCGCCGGCGTGGATCTGCGCCTTCACCACGAAGACGTCGCCGCCAAGAGCGCTGGCGTGCTCGGCGGCTTCCCGCGGGCTGGTCGCGACGCGGCCGTCGGCCACCGGCGCGCCATAGGCTTTCAGCAGCGTCTTGGCCTGATATTCGTGGATGTTCATCGGCAGACTCGTCCCTTCGCCGCGCCCCCGGCCTTGCGATCGCGCTCCGGCGGTTTATGCGGTGGCGAGGCTCGGCGCGATCCGCTGGCACAGCTCCACCAGCGCGCGCACCGAAGCGACCGAATGCATCAGAGCGTCCTTCTCGGCCGAGGTGAGGTCGAGTTCGATCACGCGCTCGACGCCCTTGGCGCCGATGATGATGGGAACGCCGGCATAGATGCCCTTCACGCCGTACTCGCCGTTGAGATAGGCGGCGCACGGAAGCACCCGCTTCTGGTTCTTGAGATAGGATTCGGCCATCTCGAGTGCGGCGGCGGCCGGTGCGTAGAAGGCCGATCCGGTCTTGAGCAGGCCGACGATCTCGGCGCCGCCGTCGCGGGTGCGCTGCACGATGTCGTCGAGCCGCTTCTGGGTGATCCAGCGCATCTTGACGAGGTCGGTGAGCGGGATGCCGGCGACCGAGCAATAACGGATCAGCGGCACCATGGTGTCGCCGTGGCCGCCGAGCACGAGGGTGTGAATGTCCTCGGGGCTCACGTCGAATTCCTCGGAGAGGAAGAAGCGGAAGCGCGCCGCGTCGAGCACGCCGGCCATGCCGACGACCTTGTTGCGGGGGAGGCCGCTCGTCTTCTGGAGCGCCCACACCATCGCATCGAGCGGGTTGGTGACGCAGATGACGAAGGCCTCGGGGCAATATTTGCGCAAGCCGGCGCCCACCTGCTCCATGACCTTCAAGTTGATCTCGAGCAGATCGTCGCGGCTCATGCCGGGCTTGCGGGGGACGCCCGCGGTGACGATCACCACATCGGCGTCTTTCAACTCGGCATATTCGTTGGTGCCCTTGATTTTGGGGACATAGCCCTCGACCGGGGCCGATTGGGACAGGTCGAGCGCCTTTCCTTGCGGAACGCCGTCAACCACGTCGAACAGCACGACCTCGCCGAGCTCCCTGATACCGGCAAGATGAGCAAGAGTGCCGCCAATCTGGCCGGCCCCGACCAATGCAATACGACTGCGCGCCATGAAATTCCCCTTTCCTCCCGAGGGCCCGGCTCCACGCTCCGGGCTCGCATCAACGCGAAGGGTTGGTTAAATGCAATCGGGGGCAAGCGCAAGGGCAGCCGCTCATGGCCCATCGGGCGCCGATCGGATAAGCTTTGGCGGAGGGCGCCATGGCGGAAACGGGGACGAACGACAAGGTTCCGGAAACGACCTGGCCGGCCGTGGTCTGGGCGGCGCGGCTCAGCGTCTATTTGCTGGCGCAAGGCGCGCTCGTGCTCCTCGCCTATGCCTATTACGGCTTCGACAGCGATCCGGAGAGCTTCGCGCTCGGCTTCCGCGTCGATCCCAAGCTCGCCGCGGTCAACCTCCTGTGGGGCGCGGCGGGGACCTATATCGGCTTCTTCCGCCCGCGTTACGCGCTTCCCTTCGCGCTCGCTTTCGCCGCGTTCTATGCCGCGCTCGCCGCGCTCGGAACGTTCACCCCGTACCATCTCGGCATGAAGCTCGGCGACAGGGTCAACCTGTTCCACTGGCTGATCGCGCTCGCGGCCTGGGCGATCGGCCTCGCGGCGCTGCGGCGGAAGCGTGGGCGAGGCTGACGCCTACTGCGGCGGCGGAACCTCTTCGACGAGCGGCTTTTCCTTGGGCTTGATGCGCACGGCGAACAGCCGCACCGGCTTGTCCGTTTTGTTCATGCCGCGATGGACGACGTTCGGCGCAAGGTAGTCGGCCTCGCCGGCGGCGATCTCTCTTGGCGCCTCGCCGGCCCGCTCGAAGGTCAGCGTGCCTTCGATGATATAGGCGATCTCGTGCGCGTCGGGGTGGATGTGCCAAGGCAGGATTGTGCCCGGCGGAATCGTGTAGAGCTGCCCGTTGACCTCCTTGCTGGGGTCGCCGGCGAGGGCTTCAGCGATCAATTGCTCCGCGGTGACGGCGCTCTGATACTCCGCCTCGCGGGCGAGGATGAGGCCCGCGCCAGCCAGAGTACAGGCAAGGGCGATTGCGGCGATCGCGATCTTCGTTCTCATGACCAAGGCTCATCCATCTTGCACCGGGCTCGACTATAGTGGCGCCACGCGCGCGATTGAAGTCCGCTCGGCGGAGCGAACCGCGTAGCTTGTGGAGGAGATCAATGAACGGAACGGTCTACAACTATCGCATCGAGGGCGCCAAATACGGCATCAGCTTCGGCACGGCGCTTGCCATCGCCATCTCGTATGTCAACAACCAGTCGATCCTTTGGGCGATCATCCACGGCTTCCTCAGCTGGCTCTACGTGATCTATTTCGCGCTGTTCAAATAGCGCGTGATCCCCTGCGTCTTGGTTACCAAACGCGGCGAAACCCCGGAGTCGCGAGCGAATTGCTCTGGACTTTGTCCTGGGCGCGAATTTCAATCCCGGCGCCATCAAGGCTCACGGAGGATCGCAATGACAATCGCATCGGGACGTTCACTACGTAAGGCGGCGCTCGCCATCGGCGCGATCGCGGCAATGGCCGCGATGAGTGGCAGCGCTTCGGCGCATTGGCACGGCGGCTGCTGGGGCTGCGGGGCGTTTGCGGCCGGGGCCATCGCCGGCGCCGCGCTTTCCGCGCCCTATTATGCGCCGCGCTACTACTACGGCGGCCCGGTGGTGGCGCCGGCTTATGCCTATCCGCCTTGCCCGCTCGTCGGTCCCGCGCCCTGGTACTGCCAATACTAGGCCCGCAGCGACAGAGTCTTCATGCAAATTGAATCAAGTTGGCGCCTCCCCTTAGCGCCAGAGGAGACCTTTATGACCACAATCATCAGACTGGCGGCAGCCGTCGCGGTGTCGCTCGCGGCGAGTCTTCCGGCTCTTGCCGAGGAGACGAAACCCGCTTCCGAGGCTCAGCCGATCCCGGTGCTCCATTGCGAGTTCAAGGCCGTGAGCGCCTGCTCACCCGACGGCACCTGCAAACCCGGCAAGGACCTTGCCGGCATGCCGCTGCCGATCAAGGCCACCGTCGATTTCGAGAACACAGTGGTGGCGGCGCTCGACGAGACGGGCTTCGCCCGCACCGACAATATCGATGCGGTGGCAGATTCCGGCGGCCAGCTCATCGTTCATGGCATCGACCGCGCCTTTGCCTGGCAGATCGTGGTCCATAATTCGAGCCCCGCCGCCTCAATTACCTTCTCCTCGGCCGATACCGTGGTCACCGGCTTCGGCACGTGCGGCCGCAAATAGACGCTGGGCCGCGCGCCTTGGCATCAACCCCGGTCCGGCGAACGGACCGGGGTTTTTTCATGCCCGGCGCGGCGCCAGGCGTCCTTCTCAGGGTCGCGTTTTGAGGCTAAGCTTGCGGCCTCGAGTGGGGGGATCAAGTTTGCGTCGCAAGGGTCAGTTCCGGCTTGGCGGGATCGCGTTTGTCGCGTTGGCGGGCGTCGTCCCTGCTTTGGGTGCGAGCGCGCTCGCCGGCGGCTACGAGCAGCCGCCGAGCTTCACCGCCGGCCAGGTGTTGCCGCCGCAACTGCTCAACAGCCCCAACTACACGGTCGGCAATCAGGTCGGCCTCGACAATTTCCAATACGTGTTCAACGTCGACACCCCGTGGGGGCCGTTTCAGGTCAAGGGCCTCGACCTGATGCGCGTCCGCGCGCGCGAGATCGCCGCGACCGCGGCGCTGGCGCAGATCGACGGCGCCAGCACGATGGTCACCGCGGCGGGGCGCACGGCGCTGAAGCCGCTCGCCACCGCCAAGGACCTCGTCACCGCGCCCGGGCGCACCATCGGCGACACGGTTCAAGGCATCGGCAATTTCTTCGGCAGCGTCGATGCCTCGGTGGCCGCGACCGATCCGCACAAAGAGCGGCTGGTCGCTTCCGTCACCGGCGGCGCCACGGCGCGGCGCCGGATTGCCTACGATTTCGGCGTCGATCCCCACACCACGTTTCCGCCGTTGAACGACGAGCTGACGCGGCTCGCAACCGCCAACGCCATCGGCGAAACCACGACCAATGCCGGACTTGCCTTCGTCACCGGCGGCGCCGGTATCGCCATCAGCGTCGGCAGCACGAGCCGGACGTTCAGGCTTGCGCTGCGCGACAAGACGGCGGCGCAGCTCGAGAAGCAAGGGCGCTTGTCGCTCGCGGCGATGGGCGTGCCGGGCGGAACGGCGAACGCCTACTACGCCAATCCCCACCTTTCGCCGACCGACAAGGCGATCATCGTCGCGGCGCTCGAGAGCCTCGGTGCGGCGAGCGGACGCGA
This sequence comes from Methyloceanibacter sp., assembly GCA_050247995.1. GTDB lineage: Bacteria > Pseudomonadota > Alphaproteobacteria > Rhizobiales > Methyloligellaceae > Methyloceanibacter. The sequence goes on from JBFWTF010000096.1 coordinate 5,725, forward strand.
GATCTTCATCGAAGGCGCCGCCGGCACGCGCAGCATCGAGATGGGCTTCTTCTATCGGCGCCAGGCCGAGTTGATCGCGACCTACGACGAGAGGATCGCGCCGGTCACGGCCTTCGTGCGCCTCGGCGCCGCGCCCATGCTGCAAACCGGCAAGGGCACCGTTACCATCCTGCCGGTCGACTACCTCTATTGGTCCCCGCCGCTCGAGGGACTCGTCGCGGGCGCCGGGCAGGGCGGGCAGATGTGGATCACGGGACGCGCGAGCGACAAGGCGACGGCGCAACTCGCCGCGCGCGGCTGGACGGTGGTGCCCAAGGCCGGGGCCAAGCTTGGGGATTAGCGATCTCCGGGTTCGCGCGCTTGGCCTGGTACGGTCCCGGCGCACGAAGCCGTGATCTCCCGTGAGTGAAATTCCGGCTAGTATGGCTGCTCCAAGGAGGAGACATGAAACCTGTCGCTCGATCAGGCGCAGTCATCGCCACGGCCGTGGCCGCGCTAATGGTTGCCGTCGCTGCCCCCGTCGGCGCAGCTTCGGCGGACGTCCGGGGCAAATGCATGGGCGCGAATGCCTGCAAGGGCCAGAGCGCCTGCGCCGTCGGCAAGAACGCCTGCAGCGGCACCAATGCCTGCAAGGGCCAAGGCTATCTCGAGTTGACGAAGACCGAATGCGACAAGATTCCTGACGCGCGCTTCGAGGCCGAGTAGAATTTCGACCTGCTCGACGCGGCGGCCGGTCAATTCGGCGCGTTCGGCCATGCCGCGCACGTGAACCTCAAGGAGGGCAAGGCGTTCTGCTTCATGTCGGGCCCCGACGAGGAGGCGATTCGCAAGGCGCATGCGGCGATCGACTTTCCTTTCGACTCGATCACCGAGGTCAGGCGCGTCACCGGCGCCGACATGCGCGTTCCGCAACCCGCGTTCGAGCAAAAGCGAAAGGCGGGCTAGGCCGGCGCAGAAGGTCAGGACTGTCCGATCGGCGCACCGCGCCGAATGGGTCTCACGGCGAGGCTTGTTTCAGGGTCGCTGTGGCACTCAAAGCGAAGGAGATGAAATTGACGAGTTACAAGGGTGAATGTTTCTGCGGGGCGGTCAAGCTCGAAGCCTCGGGCGCGCCGGAGGGCATGGGTTATTGTCACTGCCGGTCGTGCCGCTCATGGTCGGCCGGCCCCGTCAATGCGTTCACGCTGTGGCAGCCCGGCGCCGTGCGCGTCACGCAAGGCGCGGAGCTCGTCGGCACCTACGCCAAGACGCCGAACAGCGAGCGGCAGTATTGCAAGAAATGCGGCGGCCACCTCATGACCAACCATCCGGGGATGGGCCTCGTCGACGTCTACGCGGCGACGCTGCCGAGCCTCAAATTCGCCCCGGGTCTCCACGTGCACTACGCCGAGACCGTTCTGCCGATTCATGACGGATTGCCGAAATTCAAGGACCTTCCCGCGGAGTTCGGCGGATCGGGCGACCTGGCAGGGGAATAGCGCCTCCGCGCCATGATGCCGCCGGATTTGCGAGGGAGGAGCATGGTCATGCGCTCCTCCTGTGCCTCTCGCGCGCGGCTTGGCCTTTTCGTGCTGGCGAGCGCCGGTCTCGTGACGGGGCTCGTGACTCAAGGCGCGGCCCGCGATCCGGCGGCGCCCTATCTCGGCATGACCAAGGACGAGATCATCGCCTGCGCCGGCGAGCCGCATTCCCGGTTCCGCAGCGGCGCCAACGCTGAAACGCTCACCTTTCGTTATAGCGGCGCGGGGCCCGTTCCCGCCGAGCCGAGCAAGGACAAGGACAAGTCGGGCGATAAGGACGAGTCCAAGGACAAGAAGCCCTCGATCGCCGACATCTTCGGCGGCAAGAAAGGCAAGAAGAGCGACAAGGATTGGACTTGCTCGGCGAGCCTCAGATTCGAGGACGGGAAACTCACGAGCGTGAACTTCGCGCACAAGGACGCGCGCAGCCCCTATGCCTGGCAGGCTGAGAAGGATCCGAAAAAGCAGGAGGCGATGCGGAATGAGGAGCTGCCGACCTGCACGTTCTCGCTTCCGCGTTGCAGCCGCTAGCCTTGCTTGGCGCGGGAACTCGACCCGGCGCATGCGTTTCGCATGCCCGTGCGATGCCTAGGCTGAAACCCACAGCGATCGCCCTTGGCGCGGTGGTGCTGCTCGCGCTGCCCCGTTCCGCCAGCGCCGAGCCCTGCCGCACCCAGTCCTTCGGCGGAAGCTCCTACGTCGTTTGCAGCTTCGACCTCGCGCGCGAGACCGTCCGCACCTATTGGCTGGGCGGCGACGGCAAGCCTTACCGGACTTTCGGCGCGCTCGGCGAGGCGCTCGAGCGCGAAGGCAAGTCGCTGCGATTTGCCATGAACGGCGGCATGTACCGGCCCGACCTCCGCCCCGTCGGCCTCTATGTCGAGAGCGGCAAGGAGCTCGCGCCGGCGAACACCAAAACGGTCGCCGGCACGCCGGGCCAGATCCCGAATTTCTACAAGAAGCCGAACGGCGTCTTCTATATCGGCGACGGCGAAGCGGGCATCCTCGAGACGAGACGCTTCCTCGCCAAGAGGCCGCGCGCGGATTTCGCCACGCAATCCGGGCCGATGCTCGTCATCGACGGAAGTATCCATCCGGCCTTCATCGCCGGCTCGAGCGATCGCAAGCCGCGGAATGGGGTTTGCGTAACGGGCGGGAAGCGCATGGATTTCGTCATGACGCGGGGATGGGTGAACTTCCACGCCTTCGCCCGCTTCTTCCGCGACGGGCTCGATTGCGACAACGCGCTCTTTCTCGACGGCGGCCAGGCCTCGGGGCTCTATGCGCCGGAGCTTAGGCGCAACGACGCACCGGGGCACGGCGGCTACGGACCGATCATCGCCGTGGTCGAGTGATTTTTTGACGCGCTACCGCTTCGCTAGGGCAAAGATCTCATTGAATTGAATCGGGACCCCCCTCTTACTCCCCCCTTTTAGGGGGGAGAAGAATTGAGAGCGCCGTATCGCTGTCCCTCCCGCTGTAAGGGGGAGGGCCGGGGTTGGGGGTCGGGATGAGGTTCAATCCGACAAAGTAGCCCTCTGCTTGAGCGCTTTATCTTTGCGCTATCGCTGCGCTACTTGAGCGCCTTATCTTTGCGCTATCGCTGCGCTACTTGAGCGCCTTATCTTTGCGCTATCGCTGCGCTACTTGAGCGCTTTATCTTTGCGCTATCGCTGCGCTACTTGAGCGCTTTATCTTTGCGCTATCGCTGCGCTACTTGAGCGAGTCTTTGTTTGCGCTATCGCTGCGCTACTTGAGCGCCTGATCTTTGCGCTATCGCTGCGCTACTTGAGCGAGTCTTTGTTTGCGCTATCGCTGCGCTACTTGAGCGCGGGTGTTACTCCGCGCGCTCGACCAGCTTGCGCTTGAGCGAGGC
>JBFWTF010000097.1:0-8992 GCA_050247995.1 Methyloceanibacter sp.
GTGATGCCCGGAGTCTGCGGCGCAGAGCTCGGCCAGCAGCTTTGCCTGTTCGGCATCGGCACGGGCGAAGGCAATTCTCGCGATATCGTCGCCGACGATGTCGCGGAACGATCTGAAGATCGGCTCGAATGCCGCTTGGCGGATGGTTTGAAGCGCGGGCAGATCGCCGGCCGCAAAGGCGCGGATCGCCGGGCGGCATTCCGGCACGGAGGGCTGCTCAATCATGGTGCTTGAGCGTAAGGGGGGCGCATATTTGCGTCGAGCCCCCCTACACCCGCCACGGGGACGCCTTTTCCTCGGCTATACTCGCGCCGATCCGCCGCAACCGCGATGAAGCAAGCGAGGGATGACGCATGATCACGCTCTACACTTTCGGTCCCGCCCTTGGCCTGCCCGATCCGAGTCCGTTCGTGACCAAGGCCGAGCTTCTCTTGAAGATGGCGGGGGTCCCTTACAAGACCGAGACCGGGGGTATGGGCAGGGCGCCCAAGGGCAAGCTGCCCTACATCGTCGATGACGGCGAGACGGTCGCCGACTCGACCTTCATCCGCTGGCACCTCGAGAAGAAATACAACATCGACTTCGACCGGGGCCTCGACCCCGAGCAGCGCGCGGTCGCCTGGGCGTTCGAGAAGCTGCTCGAGGACAATCTCTACTGGGCCGTGGTCTACGAGCGCTGGATGGACGAAGCCAATTTCGTCAAAGGGCCGCTGACCTTCTTTCGCAGCATTCCGGCGCCGGTGCGCCCCTTCGTCGCCGGCATGATCCGGCGGCAGATCCGCCGCTACCTCCATGGCCAGGGTATGGGACGCCATTCGCGCGCGGAGATCATGACGCTTGGCGCCAAGGCGATCGACGCGACCGCGACGCTCTTGGGCACCAAGCCTTACATGATGGGCGCGGAACCGACGGGTCTCGATGCGACCGCCTTTCCCTTCGTGGCAGGCGTGCTGTGCCCGGAATTCGACACGCCATTACGCGCCGCGGCCGAGCGCCACGACAATCTCAAAAGCTACGTCGCGCGGATGATGGACCGTTACTATCCCGGCCTCGGCGCCAAGGAAGGGCAGGGGACGGCTGCGGCGTGAGGATGAGGCTGCTTAGACCGGGCCGGCCGGTTTCTTCTCCCGCTCGAGGTTGACCGGCTCGGCGCCTGCCGGCGCTTCGCGCGTCAGCAATTCGCGCACGCCCGAGTGGATCGCCTGGAGCGACTGCGTCGCCTCGGTGTGAAGCTCGCGCATCATGACGAACTCCTTCCGGATATTCTTGTGGTCTTCCATCGCGCGCCTCTCCGAATCCCGGCTCATGATGGCGGTGCCGACGGTGATGACCGGCAGGAAGATGAGCTGGAGGAAATTCGACCAGTAGAGGATCTCCTGCTCGTAGCCGGGCCACAACAACGGCGTCAGCCCGAAGATGACGAAGGCGTAAAATGCCCAGATCGATCCGACGAGGAGCGTGATGCGCATCGCCAAGACGTCGTTGATGCGGGAAATGAGGCTTTCCTGCTGGATTTTCTGCATTGCCAAGACCTTTTCAGCGCCCTGCCCAGGCGCGACCTCGCTTGCAGGACGGCCGCCTCTCGCCGGTGACCTTCGCCCGGGCGAATATGCGGAACTCTTGACTCGGCTGGTCTTAACAGGCGTTTAGGCGAGACCGGCCGTATTTGAGCAAAAGCTTTCATTTCCCCCCAACCATGTGCCGCGCTAGAAAAGGCGGCTTCGGGGACGGCGCCCTCTGGCGCAATTCCGCCTCACCCCCGCGATCAGCTTGCGCCGGCTGCGGTTTGATTCCGTGGGCTGAGCCGAACGCCATTCTCTCGTGACCCGATCCATGACGCGCGATCCCATCCTCGACCAACTGGAAAAGCGGCTTGGCCGCCGCTACGCGCGCCAGCGCCTCGGCATCGAGACGGACCACGAGGCGCAGATCTTCGGCCAGGGCCTCAACTTCTTCCACATCGAGAACCTCACTCTGTCGCATGCCCTGATCCGCGCGGCGTTGATGGGGTCGGGTCTTTATTGGCGTGGCGCCCGCAACGCGACCAGGGTCGAGGTCAGGCATCATCGCGTCGTGTCGCCCCACCTGCCCAAGGCCTTCGACGGCTTCACCGTGCTGCAACTGAGCGATCTTCATGTCGATATGAGCGAAACCGCGATGGAACGGGTGACCGCTCTCCTCGGCGGGATCGACTACGATCTTTGCGTGCTCACCGGCGACTATCGCGGCCAGACCTACGGCCCGTATGACGCTACGCTCGCCGGAATGGCGAAGGTTCGCGCCGCACTCAAGGGCGCGGTCTACGGCGTCCTCGGCAATCACGACACCATCCGCCTCGTTCCCGGGCTCGAGGACATGGGCATCAAGGTGCTCCTCAACGAGAGCGAAACGATCGAGCGGGGCGGCGAGAGCATCTACCTTGCCGGCATCGACGATGCCCATTTCTACCGCGTGGACAATATCGAGAAGGCGGTCGCGGACATCCCGCACGAAGCGTTCTCGATCTTGATCTCGCACACGCCGGAAATCTACCGGCAGGCCGCCCATGCCGATTTCAAACTTCTGCTCAGCGGCCACACCCATGGCGGGCAGATCTGCCTTCCCGGCGGCATCCCCATCACGCTCGACGCCGTCTTGCCGCGGAAGATGGGATCGGGCCCTTGGCGCCACCATGACATGATCGGCTACACCTCGGTCGGCGCCGGCGTCTGCATCGTCCCGGTCCGGTTCAATTGTCCGCCCGAGATCACCTTGCATCATCTGCACCTGCCGCGCTGACCGCGCGCAAGGCTCAATAGGGCTGATCGCGCAGGCGCAAGGCGAAGAGAATGCGCGAGAGGATCACGCTTCCCACGAGGAAGATGAGGGTCCCGGCCAAGATGTCGGCCAAGCTCACGGCAACCACCAGGCGGCTCGCCGCGAGCGGCAGCAGCGATTCCGGAATCTGATCGAGGCCGGTCGCCTTGCTGCTCGAGGCAAGGCCCATTCTGCGCTTGACGAAGCTCGACAGCAGGTCTCCCGCCATCGCCGCGGCGGCGACGACGAACCCGAGCCGCCACGGCAGCCCCATCAGGCAAGCGGCGAGCGGCGTCGCCAGCAGCGACAAGACGATGCCGCGGACGGTCTTGGCCGGTCCGAACCAGGGACGCCCGTCGGCGAAAACCGCGCCGCCGTCGAGCGGGCGGTTGAGCGTGTCGCCGAGCAGGCGCTTGGCGAGGACCGGCGTTCCGTTCGCGACCGCGACAAGAATCAGGAGCTCAACGATCAGGAGGGGGTGCATGGACCTTATCTCTCGCCGCCGGCATCGAACGAAACCCTTGCGGTCCGAGCCAGGTTTGGCGCAATTCTTCGCAAGCTGACGCCAAGGTAGCTCATCCCATGACGACGAGGACAGGAGGAACCGCGGCCTCCTCTGCGGGGCAACAGACCGTGGTCGCGGTTCTCGCCGCGATCAGCATCTGCCATCTCCTCAACGACGTGATCCAGTCGCTGATCGTGGCGCTCTATCCCATGATCAAACAGAGCCTCGATCTCGACTTCCGCCAGATCGGGCTCATCACTTTCACCTTCACTTTCACCGCCTCCTTGCTTCAGCCCTTGGTCGGCTTCGTCACCGACCGCTACCCCACGCCCTATTCGCTCGTGGCCGGCATGGGCTGTTCGCTGCTTGGCCTCCTCATTGCCGCCTTCGCCTCGAGTTACGGCCTGGTGCTCGTCGCCGTCGGGCTGATCGGCATGGGGTCCTCGGTGTTTCATCCTGAGTCTTCGCGGGTGGCGCGGCTCGCCTCGGGCGGCCAGCACGGTCTTGCCCAGTCCGTGTTCCAGGTCGGCGGCAATTTCGGCACGGCGCTCGGTCCGCTGCTCGCGGCCTTCTTGGTGCTGCCGTTCGGGCAGCGGAGCATCGCCTGGTTCTCGATCGTGGCGCTGATCGCCATGGTCTTGCTTGCCGCGATCGGCTCCTGGTACGGCCGGACGCTGAAGTTCAACAACGCATCGCCCGCGAACGAGTTGGAGGCGATCCACGAGCTGACCCACGGCAAGGTGCGGAAATCGGTGGCGATCCTGATGGCGCTCACCTTCTCCAAGGATTTCTATCTCGTCAGCATCACGAGCTTCTACACCTTCTATCTGATCCACACCTTCGGTCTCTCGGTGAAGAACGCGCAGCTTTACCTGTTCCTGTTCCTGTTCGCGGTTGCCGCAGGGACCGTGATCGGCGGCCCGATCGGCGATCGCATCGGCACGCGGCGCGTGATCTGGTGGTCCATTCTCGGCGTGCTGCCGTTCACGCTGGCGCTGCCCTATGTCGGCTTGCTGGGGACCGCGATCTTGAGCGTGATCATCGGGCTCATCCTCGCCTCGGCCCACCCCGCGATCATCGTCTATGCGCAATCGCTGATCCCGGGCCGGGTCGGCATGGTGGCGGGCCTCTTCTTCGGCCTCGCCTTCGGTGTTGCCGGCGTCGGCGCGGCGTTTCTCGGCTGGCTCGCCGACAAGACCAGCATCACCTTCGTCTATCATGTCTGCGCCTTCCTGCCGGCGATCGGCCTGCTCGCCGCTTTCCTGCCCGAGATGGCGAAGCCGAGACGGGCGGCGCCGAGCCCCAAGACGAAGCGCAAGAAGTAAGGTGCGGGGCCGCTCCCCGCGGGCTTTCGTCCGATAGTGACGCGTAATCCACAGCGCCATTTTTTTTATTCACAGGGAGGCTCCGCGCCGCGTTGGCAGCAACACCCGGCCTGCGGCGGTAAAGGCTTGGAAAATCAAGCGTCAGGGCGTCTCACGTCCAGTGCCACCGCAGCCGGAGGCTCAGTCGAGACAGCGGCCCTCCCGTGTGCTTAGATGACGGAAGTGAGGCCGCCCGGCCCAACGCAGCCGGGACCTTGCAAGACTTGCCGGGCGCGGCGGCCAGGCAGGGTTCGTTCGGTCTTGCGTGAACCTGCCAGCCCCGCTCGGTCGTTGGAACCAACCGACATGAACGAGGGGCAGCAATGCGTGACATTCGCGGGGACCTGCAAGACCGGGCCACTCTTCTGGAAGAAGAGATCAGCGCCCAGGAAACGCAATTCGAACAACTCATCGAGCAACTGAAGCGCGAGCACGACGTCAAGCTCGAGGATTTCCGGGCCGAGCTCGATGCGGTAAACCGGCTGATGGAGCTCGAACTTCGCCGGGTGGAGGCGGCGCCTGCGAGCCAAAGGCCGCAGGCTTACGAGCCGGTGGGCCAGCCGGTCCATCAGCCGTTTCAACATCACCAGCCCCAGCCGCAGGTTCCGCATCACGTCCAGGCTCAGGCTCAAGCGCAGCCCCAGCCGCAGGTTCCGCATCACGTCCAGGCTCAGGCTCAAGCGCAGCCCCAGCCGCAAGTTCCGCATCACGTCCAGGCTCAGGCTCAAGTGCAGCCCCAGCCGCAAGGTCAGCATCACGTCCAGGCGCAAGGCCAGATGCAGCCTCAGGCCCAGCGGGCGCAACCGCAGCCGCAGCAGCCCTTGGCCGACTTCCTCATCCGCAAGCTCAACGAGGCGGGCGCCATGCCGCGCGACGACCTCCGGCGCTTCGCCTTGCAGGAGGGCTATTTCATCGACGCCGAGACGGCTGACAGGGGCGTGCACGCGACCTTGATCAACGTGGTGAAGGCCGGTCTCATCCGGCAATTGCCCAACGGCAACTTCGCGCCGGCGAGCGTGCTCGATACGATCAGGCTCCGGCGGGCGATGTAATTTGCGAAAGCGCGGCGCCGGGGTCCTCGCGGCCCCGGCGCTTGCCATTGTCGCGCCGCCGCAGTGTCCTTATCGCTCTTCGCCGCGCAGGAGTTCGGCCACGTCGTTGCGGACCTTGTCCTCGGCATAGCGCGCGAGCGCCTTGCGGTCGGGAAACTGATCGAGCGGGATCGGCGGCCCGATGCGGATATTGGCGTCGATCGGTCCGAGCCCGAGCAACCGCCAGGCGTGCGAGGCCAAGTCCATGGCGCCGTACCAGGCGACGAGATGGCGCCCGCGCCGGCACAGCGGCAGGCCGTAGACCTTGGTGTAGGTCAGCGCGAGCGTCTGCGCCGAGACCGCGGCCCCCATCGGCGCCCCGCCGGGCGGCTTCGCCGCCGCGAACAGCGACGTCTTGAACGGAATCACGCTGTTGCCGTCGCTCGACGTGCCCTCGGCGAACAGCACGATATGGTCGCCCGCGGCGAGCCGGCCGAGAATCTCGTTGGCCTTGTCGCCGACTTCGCTCCGCCGGCCGCGATCCACGAACACCGAGCGTTGCAACTTCGCCAGCCAGTTCACGAACGGCCACGAGGCGACCTCCTGCTTCGCCACGAACGAAACCGGCGCCACCGCCGAGAGCACGGTGATATCGATCCACGAGACATGGTTCGAGATCAGGAGCACGCCCTGCCGCTCGGCGACCGCGCCGTCGATGTTGAGCCGGACGCCGACGATCCGGCACACTTGCCGATGGTACCAATGGGGAAATGTCCGGGCGTGGCGCGAGCCGGCGGCGAGCAAGAGGAGCTGGACCGGCATCAGCGGCAGCGTGAAGGCGAAGAAGGCGGCAAGAACGAGGAACGAACGCAAGCTTCTCATGGCTCTGCCGCTAGGGTCGTCTCGTTTTTATGCCGCTCTATGACTTCTTCAGCGGCACGCCGAAGAGTTCAAGCCGGTGGCCGATGAGGCGGAAGCCGAGTTCGCGCGCCACGCTCTCCTGGAGCCGTTCGATCTGCTCGTTGCTGAACTCGATGACTTCGCCGGTCTTCACGTTGATCAGGTGATCGTGGTGGCCATGGCCCGCGGGCTCATAGCGGGCGCGGCCGTCGCCGAATTCATGCCGTTCGAGAATCCCGGCGCCCTCGAACAGGCGCACCGTGCGATACACGGTCGAGAGCGAGATGCGTGGATCACGCGCGCTCGCCCGCCGGTAAACCTCCTCGACGTCGGGATGGTCGTCGGCCTCCGACAACACTCTGGCGATGGTGCGCCGCTGGCCGGTCATGCGCATGCCGTGCTCGGCGCACAGCCGTTCGAGCCTGCTTTTCGCCATCATCGTCTTGCGCATCGCCGCGTTGCCGGTCCTCGCCTCGCCCGTGGTGACATCATCGGCAAGGGGGCGTCAAAGGGCAAGGCTGAAGATCGCGGCATCCGCGCCGTGTTCGTAATAGCCTTGACGGCGTCCCACCGCCTCGGCGCCGCAAGAACGATAGAGGCGAAGCGCCGCTTCGTTGCCGTCCTCGACTTCGAGAAAGAGCTGCTTCGCCCCGCTTGCGCGCAAGCGTTCAACCGCCGTCTGAAGCAGCGCCCGGCCGAGCCCCTTGTTGCGGCAGGGCGGCACGACGCCGAAGGTCAGGATCTCGGCCTCGTCGCCGGCCTTGCGCGCGATCAAGAGGCCGCTTGCCTCGCGGGCCGCGCCCTCGCCGGTTGCGCCGATCAGGCAGAGCGTCCCCGGCGCCGAGGCGAAGCGCGCCATGGCGGTCTCGTCCCAGGGGCGCTGAAAGCAGTCGCGGTGGAGCCCGGCGAGAAGGCGCGCATCGAGCGGACCGGCCTCGCGAATGGCGAACGCGGTCAGCATCGCGCCACCGCGGCTTGCGTTTGCGGCCGCGCGTCGGGCGGCCGCAGGTAGAGCGGCCGGAGCGCCGGCACGGTCTCGCCGCTCTCCTCGGCGAGCGTGGCAAGCGCTGCGGCGTTGGGCTCGAGATCGGTGAGCTGAGGCTCGACGGAGAGGCCGCGGCGGCTCGCCGCTCCGGCGAGAAGCGCGGCCCCGCTGCCGACGATCGCGAGCAGACCGGCGGGAAGCAGATTCGCGGCATCGTCGGGCGCGACCAGGAGAGGGCCGTCGCGCCGTCGCGCTGTCGCGTCATAGAGGCCGAGATAGAGCATGCCGCGCCGCGCATCGACGGCAACCGCGAACGGCGCGCCCCGCGTGACGCCGAGATCGTGCGCCTGTCTTGCCATCACCGTCAGGCTGTCGTTGCCGTAGAGCTTCGCTCCCGTGACCAGCGCGAGACCGCGCGCCGCCGCGATGGCGATCCTGACGCCGGTGAAACTTCCCGGTCCGGTTATCGCCGCGATGCGGTCGAGAGCGGCGAACGCCGTGCCGCTCTCGCCCATGATATCGGCAATCATCGGCATCAGCGCTTCGGCATGGCCGCGCGGCATCTTCTCGGCGCGCGCGAAAACGCGGCGCGCATCGCCGTCGCGGGTGATGAGCGCGGCCGAGCAGGCACCCATGCTGGTATCGAGCGCGAGGATATTCATGGCGATCCTTTAGAGGATCCGCGCCATCTCGTCGAATTCGAAGCGCGGCGAGCGCGGGCGCAGGACGCTGCCGTCGCCATAGCCGAGATTGCACAGGAAATTCGCTTTGACGTTGGTGCCGGCGAAGAAGTCGCGATCGACGCCCTCATTGTCGAAGCCCGACATCGGCCCGCAATCGAGCCCGAGCGCGCGCGCGGCGATGATGAGATAGGCGCCTTGAAGGGTGCCGTTGCGAAAGGCGGTCTCGAAGATTTTTTGCGGCTTGCCCGCAAACCAGCTCTTGGCGTCGGTGTGGGGAAAGAGTTTGGGCAGGTGCTCGTGGAAGTCGAGATCGTAGCCGATGATGGCGCAGACCGGCGCCTTCATCGTCTTGTCGCGGTTGCCCTCGGAGAGATGGGGGCGCAGCCGCTCCTTGGCCGCGCGCGACTTCACGAAGAGGAAGCGGGCGGGGCTGCTATTGGCGCTTGTCGGCCCAAGCTTGGCCAACGCGACGATTTGGTGCAGCACCGCGTCGGGCACGTCCTGCTCGCGCCAGGCATTATGCGTGCGCGCCGTTCCGAACAGTTGGTCGAGACAGGATTGGGCGATGCTGTCCGTCAAACCGGACGGACTTCCTGCACTTCGGGAATGAAGTGCCTGAGCAAGTTCTCGATGCCGTGGCGCAAGGTCGCCGGCGAGCTCGGGCAGCCGGCGCAGGCGCCGCGCATGTGGAGATAGACCACGCCGTCGCGGAAGCCCTGGAAGGTAAT
>JBFWTF010000098.1:0-8950 GCA_050247995.1 Methyloceanibacter sp.
AGAACACCATGATCAGTCCGTGGGCCGTCACGAAGACGTTGAACACCTCGGGATTGCCGAAAATCTGCATGCCCGGTTCCATGAGCTCGGCGCGCATGCCCATCGACAGAAGACCGCCGACGATGCCCCCGATCATGGCCAGGATCAGGTACATCGTGCCGATGTCCTTGTGATTGGTCGAGAAGAGCCAGCGCCCTATCCCTGTCGGATGGTGGTCGTGATGGGCGTCTTCGGCATGGGCGCGATGTGCCATGGCTGTCTTCCTATGTGGTCTCTGTCATCGGTTGATACGGTTCACAGCGGTTGTCGCCGCGACCGGAAGCGATTCGGTTACTCCTGGGCAGCGGCCACTTGGCGCGCGCCGTTCTCCAAGGCAGCCGCCTTGGTCTTGGCGACCCAATCGGCAAACTCGGCCTCGGAAACGACGCGAACGGCGATCGGCATGAAGGCGTGATTGCGTCCGCATAGTTCCGAGCACTGGCCGTAATAGATGCCTTCCTGTTCGGCACGGAACCAAGTCGACTGCAAGCGCCCGGGCACGGCGTCGAGCTTTACGCCGAAAGCGGGAATGGTCCAGGCATGGATCACGTCGTTCGCTTTGAGTCCGATTATGACGTTCTTGCCCACGGGCACGACCACTTCGCGATCAACGGTCAGGAGACGCGGCTGGCCCTCTTTGAGGTCCTTCTCGGGCACCATGATCGAATCGAAGGTAATGCCGTGGTCGGGATATTCATAGCTCCAGTACCACTGACTGCCGGTCGCTGTGATGTGAAGGTCGGCTTTGGGAAAGTCGTATTGGGCGAACAGGAGCCGGAAGGAGGGAATGGCGATGGCGACGAGAATGAGAACCGGGATCACCGTCCAGGCGATCTCGAGAGCGGTGTTGTGGGTGGAGCGCGAGGGCTCGGGATTTCGCCGCTCGTTGAACCGCGCCATCACGTAAACGAGGAGCGCGAGGACGAATAACGCGATGAGCGATATGATGATGTTGACGAAGTCGTGGAAGGCGTCGATCTGCGCCATGATCGGCGAGGCGGCCGGTTGAAAGCCGAGCTGCCAGGGCTCAGCCATCCCGACCCCTTCTTTGGCAAAAGCGCCACCACACAGAGCAAAGCTTGCTGCTGCGGCAAGCGCTGTCTTCATTCCTTTGCAGATTGCCATCCGTCCACTCCCCAAAGCCCTTATCGCTCTTCGCCAGCTCCGCCTACGCGACGCAGGGCGAAGCCTCAAGTCTGGAGTGCGGGCGACCTCAAGGCCGCCACGCCGCTTGATCGAAGCAAAGGCGGCGCGGAAGTTCAACAGCGATAAAGAGCGTCGCCCCCACAGTTCATTTTTGTGGCCAAGCCCTGACTTGCGTCATCGGGGCTTCGGACCTTTTCCGGTGTTCAAATCATAAAGAAAATCGGTTGGCAACACTCATCATTCAGGGGCAAGCTGCGGCATAAGCACCGCAAATGGCCGGGCGAGCCGCGTTCGGGGCGAGATGCGGGGCTGGGCAGCGCCGAAATTTGGCCCCAATACTCGGCGATGGCGGTTTTCCATGTCGCGCATCTCCGCTTTTCTGCGCTGCCGTTCCGATTTTCCTTCGCCTGCGAGCTTTTTCACTCAAGCCAAACGCGCGCAAGGTCCTGCAATCGCCGTGGGGTCCCACTTGCATCTACCCCCAATTTTGCCCGCCCTTCATTCGCTTGCCGGGGCCGTATTCGCCATGGCGTTGGTCGCCGCCCCCGCCGGGCATGCTGCGGCGCAGGATGGCGCATCGGAGGCCGCCCCCGCAGCAACGGGGCCGGGCAGCGTCGTGCGTGCGACCCATGGGGCCTGGCAGGTTTCCTGCCGCACCCCGCCCGGGGCCAAGGAGGAGAAATGCGCGCTCGTGCAGAGCGTCACCGCCGAAGACAGGACCAATGTCGGGCTGACGGTCGTGTTCTATAAGGCGATCGGCGAGGACAAGAAGCTGATGCGCGTGGTCGTGCCGCTCGGCGTACTGCTGCCCACGGGGCTCGGGCTCAAGATCGACGGCCAGGATGTCGGTAACGCCCCGTTCCTCAAATGCAGCAAACGCGGTTGCGTCGCCGAGGTCGTGCTTCAAGACGACATCATCGCCAAGATGAAGAAGGGCACGACCGCCATGTTCATCATCTTCGACACGCCGGAAGCCGGCATCGGCATACCGGTCGCGCTCCAAGGTTTCGGCGACGCCCTGGGCAACCTCAAGTAACCGGCGTCCGCGCAAAAAAAATCGGCGACAGAGAAAGGAGACTCTGTCGCCGACGACATCCGTCTTTGGGGGACGGACTAACGTCCCAAACCGTGCAGGGTTCGCGAGCTGGGACGGTTACTTGCCGGTCAATATGGTTACGCGCCCCGGCTTTTCAAGGCAGGGACATAGACGGCAAGAGCCCAAAAATTTGCCCTAGAAAGCTTCGGCGCCGAAAATCCTGTCGATCTCGCCGTGCCAGGGTCCGTGATAGAGGGCAAGGAGACGGTCGGCGGGGGACAGTCCCTCCTCGATGGCGGCGACGAGCGGCGTAAGCGCCTTGCGTTCGTCCTCGCCGTTCTGGTCGCGGCGTGCGCGCCGCTCCAATCCGCCAAGCGCGAGAGCAACCACCTCGCGCGCGGTCTCGCGAAGCGTGCCGCCACGGAACGGCGTCTTGAGGCCAAGCTTGGGCACCATATCGCGCAAGCCCTCGAGCTCCACCACGGTCCAGTCCGCGGTCAGCGCCAAAGCGCCGTCGAGGGCGTCCTTGTCGTAGAGGAGCCCCGTCCATAGCGCCGGCAGCGCCCACACCTGGGCGAAGCCTCCGGCATCGGCGCCGCGCATCTCGAGGAAATGCTTGAGCCTCACATCGGGGAAGAGCGTGGTGAGGTGATCGGCCCAGTCGTCGAGCGTGGGGCGCTCGCCCGGAAGCGCGGCAAGCTTGCCGGCGAGGAAGTCTTTGAACGATGCGCCGGCGACGTCGATATAGCGCCCGTCGCGGTAGACGAAATACATCGGCACGCCGAGCGCGTAATCGACATAGCGCTCGAAGCCCATGCCCGGCTCGAAGGCGAAGGGGATGAGCCCGGTGCGGTCGGGATCGGTATCGCGCCAGACCTCGGCGCGGAAGGACTGGAAGCCGTTCGGCCTGCCGTCGGTGAAGGGCGAATTGGCGAACAGCGCGGTCGCGACCGGCTGGAGCGCAAGGCCGACACGCAACTTGGCCACCATGTCGCGCTCGTCGCTGAAATCCATGTTCACCTGCACCGTCGCGGTGCGGAACATCATGTCGAGGCCGCGGCGCCCGCGCGTCGGCATGTAGCGCGCCATGATGCCGTAGCGCTCCTTCGGCATCACCGGCGTTTCGGCAAGGGTCCATTTCGGCGAGAAGCCGAGGCCGAGGAAGCCGATGCCGAGCTCGCCGCCGACCTCGGCGACCTCGAACAGATGCTGGCGAAGCTCTTCGTATGTCTCGTGCAAATTTTCCAGCGGCGCGCCCGAGAGTTCGAGCTGCCCGCCCGGCTCGAGACTGACGCTGCCGCCCTTGGGGCAATCCGGCCGGTTGAGCGCAATGACCTTGCCGCTCTCGGTAACCGCCTCCCAGCAGAAACGCTCGCTCATCGTCTCGAGCAGCGCGCGGATGCCATCTTTGCCGTCGTAAGGAACCGGACCGAACCCACGCCGATAGAAGCCAAACTTCTCGTGCTCGGTGCCGATGCGCCATTCGCGCGCGGGCTTGGAACCGCGCTCGAGATGGGCGACGAGCTCATCCCGCGAGGAGATGACGGGGCCTTGAGGCCCGCTCACCTTTGTCGACATCGGGGGAGCTCCGTAGGGGGGTTGGGGTGCAAGGGCTTTGGACCTGCGCCCGGGGGAAGCTCGCCTTTATGGCGCTCAAGCCCCGGGCCTGACAAGCCGATCCTTAGCGCCAGTCGCCGAGCACGGCATTCACAAGGGCGAGAGCGGCGACCGCGGCGGTATCGGCGCGCATGACCCGTGGCCCGAGCGAAATGGGCAGGACAAAGGGCTTGGCCAGAAGAGCGGCCCGTTCCTCCCGCTCGAACCCGCCCTCGGGCCCGATCAGGACGGCGAGCGGCCCTGGCGCCAGGGTCGCAAGCGCCTCAACCGGGGAGACGTGAGGCGCCTGCTCGTCGGCGAAGACGAGCTTGCGCCCCGCGTCCCAGCGTTCGAGCAACTTGCCGAGCTTCTCCGGCTCGAGGATCTCCGGCACGCGCAAGATGCCGCATTGCTCGGCAGCCTCGACGGCGTTGGCACGCAGGCGCTCGCTCTTGACGCGCTCGGCCACGGTGTGGCGCGTGATGACGGGGCGGAGCGCGCTCACGCCGAGCTCGGTCGCCTTCTGCACCATATAGTCGAGCCGGGCGCGCTTGAGCGGTGCGAACAGATAGTGCAGGTCGGGTCCGTCTTCCTGCGGACGCGTCTGGTGATCGAGGCGGGCTTCGGCTTCTTTCTTGCCGACGGCGCCAAGCTTGGCCCACCATTCACCGTCCTTGCCGTTGAACAGGAGGAGGTTGTCCCCTTGCCCCAGTCGCAGCACATTGCCGAGGTAGTGCGCCTGGTCCTTGCCGAGCGTTACGGCCGCGCCCGGTTCGAGCTTCGCGGTGACGAACAGGCGCTGGATTTTTGACGACATGGCGGTTTGGTGCGTGAGAGACGACGGAGCCTTAGCGCAAGCATTATGACAACGTCCCTGCCCCAAGATAAAGCCGGCACGATCGCGGATGCGGGCGCAAGGAACTGGGTGGACCGCTTCGCGCCGGCGGGCCTGCTGCCCTATCTCAGGCTTGCCCGCGCCGACCGGCCCGCCGGCTTTTTCCTGCTGGCCTTTCCCTGCTTCTGGTCGGTGGCGCTGGCCGGGCGCAGCCTCGGCGAGCCCTATCCGGACCTGAGGCTTCTCGTCCTCTTCGCCATCGGCGCGCTCGTCATGCGCGCGGCGGGCTGCAGCTATAACGACATCATCGACCGCGACATCGACGCGCAAGTCGCCCGCACCCGCGCCCGGCCGATCCCCAGCGGCCAGGTGAGCGTGCGAAGCGCCTTCCTCTTCATGGTTGCGCTCAGCCTGATCGGCTTTGTCGTATTGCTGCAATTCAACAGCGTCACGATATGGCTCGGGCTCGGCGTGCTGCCGATCGTGGCGCTCTACCCGTTCGTCAAGCGGTTCAGCTCCTGGCCGCAGCTCGTGCTGGGCCTCGCCTTCAATTGGGGGGCGCTGCTCGGCTGGACGGCCGTGCTGGGGCGGCTCGATTGGCCGGCCGTGATTCTCTATGCGGGGGCGGTCGCCTGGACCATCGGCTACGACACGATCTATGCCCATCAGGACCGGGACGAGGATGGCGTGCTCGGACTGAAATCGACCGCGCTCCGCTTCGGCCGGGCCAGCTACAGCTGGCTTGCCAGCCTCTACACGTTCGCCTTTCTCGCCATCACGCTCGCCGGGGTCCTGGCCCATGCCGGCACGGCATTCCTGGTGGGAATGGGGGCGGCAGGCGCGCAGCTTGCCTGGCAGGCCGCCACCCTCAATATCGACGATCCGGACAACTGCCTGAAGCGCTTCCGCTCGAACCGCGATTTCGGCGCGATCGTCTTCGGCGCCATCCTCGCCGACATGGCCCTTGCGGCAATATTCTGAGTTGCGCGCGAGCCGCGAAAGCGCAAAAAAGCACCGGGCCCCGGGGCAATCTGCCCAGGGGCCCGGATGACGCCTTGCTGTTAGCTTCCCCGTTCGGTTGGCTGCCTTGACGCGGCCTTGATTGGCGCGATCCTGCCATGGAAGCTTTCCGAAGCGCTTAACGGACGTCGTTAACGGCTGGTATGCGCGATTTGGCTGTTCACATGGTTGAGAGAGCTTTGCTGAAAAGTTTCGAGAATCTTCCCAACACCCCGTAATGACCGCAATCGAGCCAGCAAAGCGGCAGCGTCCTGCTCCGTCCCTCGAAGAAGATTACGAGCTTCTTAAGAAAGGCACGCGCGAAGCGGGCCAGCTCGCGCTCACCTATTTCCGCAAGCCGCTCGCCGTCAAAAAGAAGATCGACGGAAGCGAGGTGAGCGAGGCGGACCTCGCGCTCGACGTCGCCCTCAAATTCGAGCTTCACGCGCCCCGCCCCGACTATGGCTGGCTGTCGGAGGAGACCGAGGACGATCCCGAGCGGCTCAAAAGCAGCCGGGTGTGGATGGTCGATCCGATCGACGGCACCAATGCCTTCCTGCGTCATGTGCCCGAATGGACGGTCTCGGCGGCGCTCGTCGAGAACGGCGTGCCGGTGCTGGGCGCGGTGTACAATCCCGCAACGGGCGAGTTTTTCCACGCCATGCGCGGCAAAGGCGCCTTCCTCAACGACGAGCCGATCGCCGCAAGCGACAAGAGCACGCTCGAAGGCGCCTTCCTCATCGCCAGCGGCGGCCTGTTCAAGAAGAAGATCTGGAAAGAGCCTTGGCCCGAGGTGAAGACGAAATGGGTCAACTCGGTCGCTTACCGTCTCGCGCTCGTCGCTTCAGGCCGCGCCGACGCCACCATTTCGCTCTCCAACAAGAGCGAGTGGGATCTTGCCGCAGCGGCGCTCCTGGTCGAAGAGGCCGGCGGCATCGTCACCGATCATCGCGGCGAAGCCCATCACTATAACCGCCCCTCGCCGCGCCTCCCGAGCCTCGTGGCGAGCGGCAAGGCGTTGCATCCGCTCCTGATCGAGCGCACGCGCCGCGTCGATCTCTGAGACTCAAGGCCCGGCGGAAGGCGAAGAGGACTGACGGCATGGCCGCAAAGGATGCCAAGAAGAGCGGGCGGCAGTTGCTGCACCTCGTGTTCGGCGGCGAGCTTGCCTCGCTCGACGAGACCGAATTCAGCGACCTCAAGGCGCTCGACATCGTCGGCATCTATCCCAACTACGCGCAAGCCTACGACGCGTGGAAGGAAGCCGCGCACCGCACCGTGGACGACGCCCATATGCGCTATTTCATCGTCCACCTGCATCGCCTGCTCGATCCGGAGCAGGAGGCGGGCGGAAACAGGGGCTAGAAGCTTTTTTGGCTTGGGTTTTTTCGCCTTCGGGGGCCCTCCGCCGCATGCTAGAAGGCGGGTCGGGCGAGGCCAAAGGCCGGAAACGGGGAACCGCTTGAAAGACCAATTGTTCAGGGATGCAAGCGCGGTCACGCGGAGCGCCGACGAGCTCCAGGTCAACTATTCGACCAAGGACATCGTGGTGCGCATCTGGCGCGAGAATTTGCGGCCGCGCCTCGGGCTTCTCGTACTCGCCGCGCTCGCCATGCTTCTGACCGCCGCTACGACCGGCGCGATCCCCTTGATCATTCAAAGAACGGCCGACGACGTGTTCGTCGCCAAGAACCCGCACATGGTTTACTTCATCACCGCGGCGATCGTGGTGGTGACCATCGTCAAGGCCGTGTCGGAATACGTCGCCGACGTCACCGTCGCCTATCTCGGCCATCGCTTCATCGCCGATCTTCGCCAGCAAATGTTCGCGCGGCTCGCGCGCGCCGATCTCAACTGGATCCAGAGGGTGCATTCGGGACGCCTGCTTTCGGGCTTTCTCAACGACGCCACGCTCATCCGCGCCACGGCCAGCCGCTCGCTCGTCACCCTCGGCGAGAGCTATCTCAAGGTCATCATCCTGGTCGGGACGATGTTCTACATGGACGCGCGCTTCTCGGTCCTGATCCTGCTCTTCATGCCGGTGGCCTGGTTCATGCTGTCGCGGCAGCGGCGCAAGATGCGCAAATCGACCTCGCAGTCGCTCCAGGAGACGGGCGATCTCTCGGCGCTCATCACCCAGACCCTGCGCGGCATGCGCGTCGTGCGCGCCTACCGCCAGGAAGACAGGGAGGAATCGCGCGCGGCCTCGGCCATCAATCGCGCGCTCGAATTCACCATGCGCGGCACGCGCGCCCGCGCGCTCTCCAGCCCCTCGGTCGAGCTTCTCACCGGCTTGGGCTTTGCGCTCGCCATCTACTTCGCCGGCACCAAGGGCGTGCGCGGCGACCTGACGCTCGGTCATTTCATGGGCTTCATGACCGCGGCGCTTCTGATCTACACGCCGCTCAAGAGCGCCGCCACCTTGCAGACCCAACTCCAGGAAGGCATCGCCGCCGCGAGCCGGGTGTTCGGCATCATCGACCGCGAGACCAATTTGCGGGAGGCGGCCGACGCCAAGCCGCTCGAACTCGCGCAGGGCGAAATCGAGTTCAGAAACCTGTCCTTCGCCTACGAGCCTGAGAACCCGGTGCTGAAAGGGGTCAGCCTCACCGTGCCGCCCGGCCGCACCGTGGCGCTGGTCGGTCCGTCAGGATCGGGCAAGAGTACGCTCGTCAATCTTTCCTTGCGCTTCTTCGACCCCGATCGCGGCGCGGTCCTGATCGACGGACAGGATATCAAGCAGGTCACGATCGCAAGCCTGCGCGATGCCATCGCGCTCGTGACCCAGGACCCGGTGCTATTCGACGACACAATCCGCGCCAATATCGCCTATGGCACCAAGCCGGTCGAGGAGAGCAAGGTCATCGCGGCGGCAAAGGCCGCGGCGGCGCACGACTTCATCATGGCGCTGCCCAACGGCTATGACACCCGCGTCGGCGAGGCGGGCGGGCTGCTCTCCGGCGGCGAACGCCAGCGCATCGCCATCGCCCGCGCGCTCTACAAGGATGCGCCCATCCTCCTGCTCGACGAGCCGACCAGTTCGCTCGACTCGGAGGCCGAGGCCAAGGTCCAGGCGGCGCTGGAAGAGCTGATGCGCGGCCGTACCGTGCTCATGATCGCGCACCGCCTCTCGACGGTGAAGAAAGCCGATCTCATCTGCGTGCTCGATCAGGGGCACATCATCGAGACCGGGCGCCATGAGGAGCTCGTGGCGAAGGGTGGCCTCTACACAAGGCTTCACCGCACGCAGTTCGGCATCGCCGGAGGATTCGCGCCGCACGCCCAAGAGAGTGTCGGCG
>JBFWTF010000099.1:0-8937 GCA_050247995.1 Methyloceanibacter sp.
CGTTCGCGTGAACGAACGGCCCAAGTCTAGGGAGGAAACGCCCAAGGAGGGCAGCGGCAGGCCTGGAGAGCCATACCGCATTGCAACAATATGTCATTGCGCCGCACAAACTTCAAGGTTCTGTTGGGTCTTCCAGCGGCTTTTCCGAGACACTGGTGCCGCTTGGCAACGAATCGGGCCCATTTCGGCCCCAAGCCCGCGCGGCGACCCAGGAATCCTTGACTTACAAGGAAAAATCCCCTCAACCCTCTGCCGTGGCCACAGCAAACGACCCCGAATTCCAGTCCCTTCTCGCCACGGCGCACGCGCTCGCCGACCGCGCCGGCGCGGTCATATTGCCGCATTTCCGGACGCCGCACGCCGTTGACCACAAAGGTGGCAGTCTCTTCGATCCGGTCACGGTCGCCGATCGCGAGGCCGAACGGGCGATCCGCGCGGGCGTTGCCGACGCCTACCCTTCGCACGCCATCCTTGGCGAAGAGTTCGGCGCCAAGGACGGGGAGACGGACTATTGCTGGGTCATCGATCCGATCGACGGCACCCGCTCTTTCATCATCGGGCTGCCGATCTGGGGCACGCTGATCGGGCTGACCCGCGCGGGCGCGCCTGTGCTCGGTCTGATGGATCAGCCTTTCACCGGCGAGCGCTTCTGGAGCGGCGAGCGCGAATCGTTCTTCAGCCGCAATGGCGCGGCCAAGACCATCCGCACGCGCGCCTGCGAGAGCCTCGATCAGGCCCTGCTGACCACCACCAGCACCGACTATTTTTCCGCCGACCAGGCGCGCCGCTTCGAGGCCCTGACCGCTGCGGTCCGGCTCAGGCGTTTCGGTGGCGACTGCTACAATTACTGCCTCCTGGCCATGGGCCAGATCGACCTCGTGGCCGAATCCGGTCTCCAGTCGTTCGACATCGTTCCGCTCATCCCGATCGTCGAACGGGCCGGCGGCGTCGTGACCACATGGGACGGGGGCGATCCGCGCTCAGGCGGAAGCATCCTCGCCGCGGGCGACAAGCGCCTTCATGAAGCGGCGGTCAAGATGCTGTCGGGCTAGCTCGCCTTGCTCAGCGCCGTGTCGCGGACAAAGGCGTCGAAGGCCGCCCAGAACTGTTCGCGGATGCTGTCGCGCTCCTGCAGGATCTCGTGGCGCGAGCCTCTCACCACGATCTGCGCGCCGGCCCTCAGGCGGAAGGACAACGCCTCGATCGCTTTGGCCGACACCACCTGATCGTCGCCGGCGGCAAGCATGAGAACCGGCACCCGCACGCGCGGCGCGAATTTTTCGTCATCGACGAGCGCGATCGTGTCGAGCGCGGCCTTGAGCCAGCCGATCGTCGGCGACCAGATGGCAAGCTGCGGCGCGGCGTCGAGCACCGAGACGTTGCGCAAGAAGCGCTCGCGGTCCGACGTAAGACGGTTGCCTTCGAAGGGCGGATCCTGGCGGTGCTTGACCGGATCGCCCGGCACCGTCTGCTTGCCGAAGCCGAGCATGGTCAGCCCATCGGCGATTTGGCCGCACAGCTTGTAGGGCAACGGCAGCTCGGCGATGCGCAACATGGGCGAGGTCATGACCATGCGGGTGAACCAGCACCCGCGCTTGGTCGCGGCCCTGAACAGCACCATGGCGCCCATCGAGTGGCCGAGAGCGTAGTAGGGTGCCGGGCAGTCCGGCAGCACGACCGCCTTCATGAAGTGGTTGAGGTCCTCTTCATACTCGGCGAAGTCGCCGATGTGACCCTTGTGCGGGTCCCGGGCGAGCCGGGTCGACCCGCCCTGCCCGCGCCAATCGAAGATCGCCACGGCGAAGCCGCGGCGGCGAAGCTCGCCCACGACCTCGAAATATTTCTCGATGAACTCGGCACGGCCCTGGAAGATGCAGACCGTCCCGCGCCGCGTCCGCAGCGCCGATTGCCAGCTCGCATAGCGCAGGCGCACCCCCTTGCGCGGCTCGATATAGCCGGTCGAGGCCCCGATCGGGATGGGGTTCTTGGGGGTTGATATGAGATCCATCGCTGGCCTGGCCTCGTTCAGCGCGAAGCGCCTCTTATAGCAGCGAAGCTTGTGCTCGCCACGTCCTTCGGACAGGGCGCGGCGACTGGCCCGAGGGGCCGCAGCCGCGCCCCCGTCAATCCGATTCCGCCTTTATATTCAGCATTCTAGCCCCCTTGACGCGATCGCTTGCCGCACCCATATCCGAAACGCGCGAAGGCCAAACGGGTTCGCGCAATTCGCCCGGCTCGAACGACTTGAGCGGGCACCAATTCCATCGCTTCTCGAGGAGGATGTGTCATGAGGCACTTCGATCTTACCCCACTTTATCGTTCGACCATCGGCTTCGACCGGCTCGGCTCGTTGCTCGATACGCTCACCAGTTTCGAAGGCGAGGCCCCGAGCTATCCGCCTTACAATATCGAGCGCGTCGGCGAGAACGAGTATCGCATCAGCATGGCCGTCGCCGGTTTCGGCGAGAGCGACCTCGCCATCGAGGTGAAGGAGAACACCCTTTCCATTCGCGGCGAGAAGCGCAGCGAGCAGGAGGACACCACCTTCCTCCATCGCGGCATCGCCTCGCGAAGCTTCGAGCGCAGGTTCCAGCTCGCCGACCACGTCGTGGTCAAGGGTGCCGCCATGGCGAACGGCTTGCTGCATATCGATCTCGTGCGCGAGCTGCCCGAGGCCATGAAGCCGCGCACCATCCCGATCACCACCTCGACCTGCAAGGCCGATAAGCCGAAGGTCATCGACAGCCGGGCGGCGTAACCGGACCATCTGAAAACAAGAAGGGCGTCTCTCGTCAGAGGGGCGCCCTTCCCTGTAAGCAGGTGCTTGGGAGAGTGACCTGCCGCCCCCTGCACGCGAAACACTCGTCGGGGGCAGACGGAAAGCCTAATCCCCATAACTTTCGCGAGGCTTAACCGCGGCAAGGCGCAAGCGAATGATCGCCTCCGGCGGGAACCCTTGACCGGGCCTGCCGGTTGCCTTGTCGTTGGGAATTCGTCTTGTGCGGGGCTTGGAAATCTGTCATTTTGAGGGCAAATAGGACAGGCTTGCTGACCTTTGTCGCGGCAGCGGCGAAAGGGGCCTGAGCGGATCGTCGCCAAGAGCCGACTTGGTCCTCGTCCGGCATCGCCAAAGGAGGGCAAAAGGCGCCCTTCGTCCTCAGCAGCCAAACGTCTTCAGCTTAGAGAGGGCGGCCAGGGTTCAGGTGACGATGGAATTGCGCGGCAAGAAACTGCTTTCCTCGCTCGAGGCGTGGCCTTCGCCGCCGCCCGCGCAAGGACTCTACGATCCGAGAAACGAGCACGATGCTTGCGGCGTCGGTTTCGTCGCCGATCTCAAAGGGCGGCCGAGCCGCAAGATCGTCGAGAACGGCCTCCAGATTCTCGAGAACCTGACCCATCGCGGCGCGGCCGGTGCCGACCCGCTCGCGGGCGACGGCGCCGGCATCCTCGTGCAGATCCCGCACGACTTCTTGCGCGAGGTCTCAGCGCCGCTCGGCATCGCGCTCCCCGAGCCCGGCCATTACGGCGTCGGCCAGATCTTCATGCCGCGCAATCAGGCCCAGCGCATCTATTGCGAGTCCGTCGTGGCCCGCGCCGCCGAGGCCGAGGGGCTCACCGTTCTCGGCTGGCGCGACGTTCCTTGCGACAATTCGTGCCTGTCGCAATCGGTGATCGCGACCGAGCCGGTGCATCGGCAGGTCTTCATCGGCCGGGGCCCCGGCGTCACCGACGAGAGCGACTTCGAACGCAAGCTCTACATCCTGCGCAAAGTGGTCTCGAACACCATCATGGGCGAGACCGGCGGCCGCGACATCGGCTTCTACACCGTGTCGCTGTCATGCCGCACGCTGGTCTACAAGGGTATGTTCCTCGCCTACCAGCTCGGCGCCTATTACCGCGACCTGCAGCACCCGCTCTTCGCCTCGGCGCTCGCGCTCGTGCATCAGCGCTTCTCCACCAACACCTTCCCGTCGTGGAAGCTCGCCCATCCCTACCGCATGGTGGCGCATAACGGCGAGATCAACACGCTGCGCGGCAACCTCAACTGGATGGCCGCGCGGCAGGCGAGCGTGTCGTCGCCCTTGTTCGGCGAGGACATCGAGAAGCTCTGGCCGATTTCCTACGAGGGCCAGTCCGATACCGCCTGTTTCGACAATGCGCTCGAATTCCTCGTCCAGGGCGGCTACAGCCTCGCCCATGCGGCGATGATGCTGATTCCTGAGGCTTGGGCCGGCAATCCGCTCATGGATGCCAGGCGCCGCGCCTTCTACGAGTATCACGCCTGCCTGATGGAGCCGTGGGACGGCCCCGCCGCCATGGCCTTCACCGACGGCAAGCAGATCGGCGCCACGCTCGATCGCAACGGCTTGCGCCCGGCGCGCTACCTCGTCACCGCGGACGGCCTCGTCATCATGGCGTCCGAGACCGGCGTGCTGCCGATCCCGGAGAAGTCGATCGTTGAGAAGTGGCGGCTTCAACCCGGCAAGATGCTGCTCATTGACCTGGAGAAGGGCCGCATCATCTCCGACGAGGAGATCAAGGCCGAGCTGGCCGCGGCCCATCCCTACCAGCAATGGCTCGACCGCACGCAGATTCGCGTGCACGAGCTGCCGGGCGCGGCGCCCCCGCCCTCGCGCACCAATGTCAGCTTGCTCGATCGCCAGCAAGCCTTCGGCTACACGCAGGAGAGCCTGAAATTCCTCGTGACGCCCATGGTCGAGTCGGGCCAGGAGGCGGTCGGCTCGATGGGGACCGACACGCCGCTTTCGGCGCTGTCCTCACGGCCGAAGCTGCTGCACACCTATTTCAAGCAGAACTTCGCCCAGGTGACCAACCCGCCGATCGACCCGATCCGCGAGGAGCTGGTCATGTCGCTCGTCACCTTCATCGGGCCGCGGCCGAACCTGCTCGACCTCGAAGGCACCTCGAAGCAGAAGCGGCTGGAGGCCTCGCACCCGATCCTGACCAACGAGAACCTGGAGCGTATCCGCGGCATCGGCGAAGTCGCCGACAATCAGTTCCGCACCGTCACGCTCGACATCACCTACGGCGCCGATCACGGCGCGTCGGGCATGGAAGCGGCGCTTAACGCGCTCTGCCGCCGCGCCGAAGAGGCGGTTCGCGCCGGCGAGAACATCATCATTCTCTCCGACCGCGCCATCGGTCCCGACCGCGTGCCGATCCCCTCGCTGTTGGCGACGAGCGCGGTGCATCATCACCTCATCCGCTGCGGGCTCAGGACCTCCGTCGGCCTCGTGGTCGAGACTGGCGAGGCGCACGAGGTGCATCAGTTCTGCACGCTTGCCGGTTATGGCGCCGAAGCGATCAACCCCTATCTCGCCTTCGAGACCATCGAGACCATGCTGCCCGACCTCGAGGAGCGAATCACCGCCGAGGAAGCGGTCAAGCGCTACATCAAGGCGATCGACAAGGGCATCCTCAAGGTGATGTCCAAGATGGGCATCTCCACCTACCAGTCCTATTGCGGCGCACAGATCTTCGACGCCGTCGGGCTCAGATCTGACTTCGTCGCCAGATATTTCACCGGCACCAACAGCCAGGTCGAAGGCGTGGGCCTTGACGAGATCGCCCGCGAGACCGCCGAGCGCCATCACCTCGCTTTCTCGGCCGCGCCGGTCTTGCGCGAGGCGCTCGAGGTCGGCGGCGAGTATGCCTATCGCGTGCGCGGCGAAGCGCATATGTGGCGCCCGGCGGTGGTCGCCGATCTCCAGCATGCCGTACGCGGCAGTCTGCCGGAGAAGTACCGGTCCTTCGCCAAGCAGATCAACGACCAGAGCGAGCAGTTGCTGACGCTGCGCGGCATGTTCCGTATCAGGACGGCCGAGGAGCTGGGGCGCAAGCCGATCCCGCTCGACGAGGTCGAGCCCGCCAAGGAGATCGTCAAGCGCTTCGCGACCGGCGCCATGTCCTTCGGCTCGATCAGCCGCGAGGCGCATACCACGCTCGCCATCGCCATGAACCGCATCGGCGGCAAATCGAACACTGGCGAAGGCGGCGAGGAATCGGATCGCTTCCAGCCGCTGCCGAACGGCGACTCGATGCGCTCGAAGATCAAGCAGGTGGCCTCGGGCCGCTTCGGCGTGACCACGGAATACCTGGTCAATTCCGACATGATGCAGATCAAGATGGCGCAAGGAGCCAAGCCCGGCGAGGGCGGCCAGCTCCCCGGCCACAAGGTCGATGCCGTCATCGCCAAGGTGCGGCACTCAACCCCGGGCGTCGGTCTGATCTCGCCGCCGCCGCATCACGATATCTATTCGATCGAGGATTTGAAGCAGCTCATCTTCGACCTCAAGAACGTCAACCCCAAGGGCGACGTCTCGGTGAAGCTCGTCTCCGAGGTCGGCGTCGGCACGGTCGCCGCGGGCGTCGCCAAGGCGATGGCCGACCACGTCACCATCGCCGGCTTCGAGGGCGGCACCGGCGCCTCGCCGCTGACCTCGATCAAGCATGCGGGCTCGCCATGGGAGATCGGCCTTGCCGAGACCCAACAGACGCTCGTGCTCAATCGCCTGCGCGGGCGGATCGCCGTGCAGGTTGACGGCGGCGTCCGTACCGGCCGCGACGTCGTGGTTGGCGCCCTGCTCGGCGCCGACGAATTCGGCTTCGCCACCGCGCCCCTGATCGCGGCGGGCTGCATCATGATGCGCAAATGCCATCTGAATACCTGTCCCGTCGGCATCGCCACCCAGGACCCGGTCTTGCGCGCGCGCTTCCAGGGCAAGCCCGAGCACGTCATCAATTTCTTCTTCTTCGTCGCCGAAGAGGTGCGCGAGCACATGGCTGCGCTCGGCTTCCGCACCTTCGCCGAGATGATCGGCCGAACCGAGATTCTCGATAAGAGCCAGGCCATCGACCATTGGAAGGCGAGAGGCCTCGATTTCAGCCGCATCTTCCACAAGCCGGAGGTGCCGGCCGAAGTCGCGATCTACAATTCCGAGCGGCAGGACCACGGTCTCGACAAGGTCCTCGACGTGAAGCTGATCGCGCGTGCCCGCGAAGCGATCGAGACGAAGAAGCCGGTCAAGATCGAGCTGCCGATCCGCAATATCGACCGCACCACCGGCGCGATGCTGTCGGGCGAGATCGCCATGCGTTACGGCCATGCCGGATTGCCCGATGACGCGATCTGGGTGAGTCTCGCCGGCTCCGCCGGGCAGAGCTTCGGCGCGTGGCTCGCCCATGGCGTCACCCTCGATCTCGTCGGCGAGGGCAACGACTATGTCGGCAAGGGCCTTTCCGGCGGGCGCATCATCGTTCGCCCGCCCGCCGAGTCGGGGATCGTTCCGGAGAAGTCGATCATCGTCGGCAATACCGTGCTCTATGGCGCCATTTCCGGCGAGTGCTATTTCCGCGGCGTCGCCGGCGAGCGCTTTGCCGTGCGCAACTCGGGCGCGATCGCCGTGGTCGAGGGTACCGGCGACCATGGCTGCGAATACATGACCGGGGGCGTGGTCGTCGTGATCGGACCGACGGGCCGGAACTTCGCCGCCGGCATGTCGGGCGGCATCGCCTACGTCCTCGACGAGGACGGCCAGTTCGAGCGTCGCTGCAACCTCGCCATGGTCGATCTCGAGCCCGTGCCGAGCGAAAATCATGCGATCGAGCGGAGCGCCCACCAGGGCGGCGATCTCGAAAGTCACGGCCTTGTCGATCTCACCGACATGACCCGCTTCGACGCGGAGCGCCTGCGCCGGCTGATCGAGAACCACCTCCATTACACCGGCTCCGCGCGGGCCAAGGCGATCCTCGACGACTGGGGGGCTTATCTGCCCAAATTCGTCAAGGTGATGCCGGTCGAGTATCGCCGGGCGCTCGAGGAGATGGCGCGCCAGCAGCTTGCCGATAAGTCCGGTCTCGGCGACATCGAGATCGGTTTGGCTGGCAACGGCAAATAGTCTTCGACGATGCGGGCCAATGTCCCGGCGGACAACGCCGGGCCTTGCAACCCCGCGAATGCTTGACGAAGGTGCTAGACGGTGGCTACTCGCTGCTGACCTCTCAGACGGAAGGCCAAGGGGCGTAATGGGCAAGATCACGGGCTTTCTCGAGATCGAACGCGCGGACCGGGCTTACGAGCCCGCGTCCGACCGCGTCCGCCATTACCGCGAGTTCGTGATCGCGCCGAGCGAGGCCGAGATCGCCCGCCAGGCCGCCCGCTGCATGGATTGCGGCATCCCCTATTGTCACACCGGCTGTCCGGTGAACAACCAGATCCCGGACTGGAACGATCTCGTCTATCACTCAGACTGGGAGGTCGCCGCGGCGAACCTGCACTCGACCAACAACTTCCCCGAAGTGACGGGCCGGATCTGCCCGGCCCCGTGCGAGGCCGCCTGCACGCTCAACATCATCGACGTGCCGGTGACGATCAAGTCGATCGAATGCGCGATCGCCGACAAGGCCTTCGACGAGGGCTGGGTGCGCCCCGTTCTCCCCGAGACGAAGACCGGCAAGCGCGTGGCCGTCGTCGGCTCTGGGCCCGCCGGCCTTGCCGCCGCCCAGCAACTCGCCCGCGCCGGCCACGAGGTGCATGTCTACGAGAAGAACGCCTTCCCCGGCGGCCTGCTCCGCTACGGCATTCCCGATTTCAAGATGGAGAAATACATCGTCGAGCGCCGCGTGAAGCAGATGGAGGCCGAAGGCGTCGCCTTCCACTGCAACGTCCATGTCGGCCGCGACTTTCCCATCGCCAAGCTCGAGCGCGATCACGACGCCGTGCTGCTCGCTGGCGGGGCCGAGCACCCCCGCGACCTCGAGGTTCCGGGCCGCGACCTCGCCGGCGTCCATTTCGCCATGGATTTCCTGCCGCAGCAGAACCGCCGCGTCTCCGGCGAGCCTCAGGGCGATGTCGCGCCGATCCTTGCCACGGGAAAGCGCGTGGTGGTGATCGGCGGCGGCGATACCGGCTCGGAC
>JBFWTF010000100.1:0-8916 GCA_050247995.1 Methyloceanibacter sp.
GCGCGCAAGTCCTCCTCTTCGCCATCGCCCTCGCCGCGCTGTTCGTCATGGCGCTGATGCTCGCGGGAGTCATGGGCCATATCGGCGACGTCACGGTGCGCGGCGGCGTGGTCAGCGGCTTCTTCGTCTGGCTCGGCTTCGTCATCACCTCGATGGGCGTGAACCACGCCTTCGGCGGCGCGAAGCCGGCATTGACGCTGATCGATGGCGGCTATTGGCTCGCGGTGCTGCTCATCCAGGGCGCCGTCATCGGCGCATTCGGGCCTTAGCGAAAGGCGCCTCAGAGTCTAGACTGGAATCATCAAACGTATTGGCGTTCGAGGAGCTGCGTGAATGTCCGAGCACAAGACGTACAAAATCGAAACCGTGAAGGTCCCGAAAAAGTGGAAGGAGCGGGCCTTCATCGACAAGGACGCGTACGAGAAGCTCTACCGAAAGAGCATCGAGAAGCCGGACAAGTTCTGGGGCAAGGAAGGCAAACGCCTCGACTGGATCAAGCCCTACACGCGCGTCAAGAACACGACCCTCGCCTATCCCGACGTCTCGATCAGATGGTTCGAGGACGGCACCCTCAACGTCGCCGCCAACTGCATCGACCGTCACCTCAAGAAGCGCGGCAAGCAGACGGCCATCATCTGGGAACCCGACGACCCGGCGGAAGAGGCGCGCCACATCACCTATCGCGAGCTGCACTCGCATGTGTGCCGCCTCGCCAACGTGCTCAAGGCGAACGGCGTCAAGCGCGGCGACCGCGTCACGATCTACCTGCCGATGATTCCGGAGGCCGCCTACGCCATGCTCGCCTGCGCGCGCATCGGCGCGATTCATTCGATCGTGTTCGGAGGCTTCTCGCCCGACTCGCTCGCGGGGCGCATCGACGATTGCAAATCGCGGTTCCTGATCACGGCGGATGAAGGCTTGCGCGGCGGCAAGAAGATCGCGCTCAAGGCCAACGCCGACGAAGCCATCAAGAAAGT
The DNA here is from genome assembly GCA_050247995.1 of Methyloceanibacter sp. GTDB lineage: Bacteria > Pseudomonadota > Alphaproteobacteria > Rhizobiales > Methyloligellaceae > Methyloceanibacter. The sequence continues at coordinate 978 of JBFWTF010000100.1, forward strand.
CGGCGGCATCGACAAGGTTCTCGTCGTGAAGCGCACCGGCGCCGACGTGCCGTGGACGCAAGGCCGCGATCTCCGGCTCGACGACGAACTGGCGAAGGTGAGCGACGACTGCCCGCCCGAGGAGATGGGCGCCGAGGATCCGCTGTTCATCCTCTACACGTCAGGCTCGACCGGAAAGCCGAAAGGCGTGCTGCATACGTCGGGCGGCTATCTCGTGTTCGCCGCGATGACGCATCAATACGTGTTCGACTACCATGACGGCGACATCTATTGGTGCACGGCCGACGTCGGCTGGGTCACGGGCCACTCCTACATCGTCTACGGACCGCTCGCCAACGGCGCGACCACGCTCATGTTCGAGGGCGTGCCCAACTATCCCGACGCCTCGCGTTTCTGGCAGGTGGTGGACAAGCACAAGGTCGATATCTTCTACACCGCGCCGACGGCGATCAGGGCCTTGATGGGCGTCGGCGACGAGTTCGTGACGCGCGCGAGCCGGAAGTCGCTCAAGCTTCTCGGCAGCGTGGGCGAGCCGATCAACCCGGAAGCGTGGGAGTGGTATTACCATGTCGTCGGCGACGGCCGCTGCCCAATCGTCGATACGTGGTGGCAGACCGAGACCGGCGGCATCCTCATCACGCCGCTGCCGGGCGCGACCAAGCTCAAGCCCGGCTCGGCGACGCTGCCCTTCTTCGGCGTCGCGCCCGCGCTCGTCGACAACGAGGGCAAGCTGATCGAGGGCGAGGGAGCGGGCAATCTCGTCATTCTCGACGCGTGGCCCGGCATCGCGCGCACCGTCTATGGCGACCACAAGCGCTTCATCGAGACCTACTTCTCCACCTACAAGGGCATGTACTTCACCGGCGACGGCTGCCGGCGCGACGCGGACGGCTATTACTGGATCACCGGCCGCGTCGATGACGTGATCAACGTGTCGGGCCACAGGATGGGAACGGCGGAGGTCGAGTCGGCGCTTGTCGCTCACCCGAGCGTGTCGGAGGCCGCCGTGGTCGGCTACCCGCACGACATCAAGGGCCAGGGCATCTATTGCTACGTGACGCTGATGGCGGGGCAGGAATCGTCCGACAAATTGCGGACGGAGCTGCGCGACTGGGTGCGCAAGGAGATCGGGCCGATCGCCTCGCCCGACCTCATCCAGTTCGCGCCGGGGCTGCCCAAGACGCGTTCGGGCAAGATCATGCGCCGTATCCTGCGCAAGATCGCCGAGGACGATTTCTCAAATCTCGGCGACACCTCGACGCTCGCCGACCCGTCGGTGGTCGGCGATTTGGTCGAGAACCGGCAGAACCGGAAACCGGCCTAGCCGACCGCCCGCAGCAGCGCCGCGTCGCTCCCGCTCAAGATGCGGGTGACCTGGGTGAGGAAGCTCGACCAGGCCTCCTTGGTCTCGCGCGTGAAGCGCTGCTCGAGCGACTGCTCGAGGGTCCAGATCAGCGCCTTGGCCATGATGCGGTAGTGGCGGACCTTGATGCCCGACCGCCGGTTACGGACGCCGACCAGCCTGATGACGGGGGTGAGCCCGTCCTCGTAGTTGAGAGCGATGATGCCGAGCTTGAGCCCGGCCATGAATTTGCGGGCCTGCATCTCGGCGGAACCGGCGAAGCGGTCGCGGAACGAGGCGTCGAGCCGGTAAAGCTTCTTGAGGAAGAGCTGGCCGACGAGATCGTAAGCGGGCTCGAGCGCGAGGAAGCTCTCGCGAATGAGGCGCTTCTGCTTTGCCGTCAGCGCGATCCCCGAAGGCAGCGGACGATAGGGAAATCGGGCGAGGCTGACATACGGCGTGGCTGACATGCGAAAAGTCCCCCGAGACTGCTTTTGCCTGCCAGCATGACGGGGGAGCCGTTAGCGAACCGTTAAGGTAACCGGGGCGGAAACCGAATCCGGCGCCCGGAAAGCCTTGAGAAGCCAAGGCTTGTGGCGCGGCCAAGGGTCACCACATATGAGGCGGGCGACGGTTTACATCCCCTCGCCCCTGGAGGCCTTGAGCGATGAGTTACTTCCGCACCGCCATTCTGCTTGCGGCGCTGACGGCGCTGTTCATGGGGATCGGCTACCTGATCGGCGGCCAGGGCGGCATGCTGGTCGCGCTTGGGCTCGCCGGCGCGATGAACCTGTTCGCCTATTGGAACTCGGACAAGATGGTCTTGCGCATGTACGGCGCGCGCGAAGTCGACGCGCGCTCGGCGCCGGAGCTTTACGCCATGGTCGGCCGTCTCGCCGCCGAGGCGGAGCTGCCGATGCCGCGCGTCTTCATCATGGAGAACCCGCAGCCGAACGCCTTCGCCACCGGGCGCAACCCGCAGAACGCGGCGGTCGCGGTCACGACCGGCCTGCTCAACACAGTGAACCAGGACGAACTCGCCGGCGTCATCGCGCACGAACTCGGCCACATCAAGCACCGCGACACGCTGCTGATGACGATGACGGCGACGCTCGCCGGCGCGATCTCGATGCTGGCCAATTTCGGTTTCTATTTCGGCGGGCGCAACAACGACAGCGGCCATATCGGCGTCATCGGCAGCCTCATGCTCCTGATCTTGGGACCGCTCGCCGCAGGGCTCGTGCAGATGGCGATCAGCCGCACGCGCGAATACGCGGCCGACCGGGCCGGCGCCGAGATCAGCCGCGACCCGCTGGCGCTCGCAACGGCCTTGCAGAAGATCGCGGGCGCGGCGCACCGCATCCCCAACATGGCGGCCGAGCGCAATCCCGCCTCGGCCCATCTCCTCATCGTCAATCCGCTGTCGGGCGCGCGCATGGACAATCTGTTCGCGACGCACCCGAACGTCGAGAACCGGGTGGCCGCGCTCGAAGAGATGGCGCGAGGCATGGGCGCGGGCGGGCCTTCGCGCTCCGGCGAAGCTGGGCCGTGGTCGGCGGAGCGCCGGGTTGCCGGGCGCGGACCGTGGTCCTAGGCTAATTGAAAGTGGCCCCCCTCTTACTCCCCCCTTTCAGGGGGGAGAAGTATTTGGGAGCGGCGTATCGCTCTCCCTCCCCCTGGAAGGGGGAGGGTCGGGGTGGGGGTCCGAAAGCTGGTTCAATTCGATTGAATACTCGAGGCTCTCAAGCCCAAGGACATTTCCGCCGATGACACCCCCTCAGAGCGAAGCGAGGGCAAAAGCGCGCGAGCGCGACGCCCAGGCCGGACTCCCGGCGCGGCGCGCCGCGGCCGAACTCCTCGCCGCCGTGTTGCAGAAGAAGCAGCCGCTCGACGACATTCTCGGCCGCTCGCTCGAGCGCGGCGCGATGTTCAATCTGCCCGCCCGCGACCGCGCGCTCGCCCGCGCCATCGTCGCGGCAAGCTTGCGGCGCAAAGGCCAGCTCGATCACGTGCTCGCCGCCTTTCTCGCGCGCGGCCTGCCCGACAAGTCCGGCACGCTCTATCCGATCCTGCTGTCGGCGGCGGCGCAGCTCATCTTCCTCGACACGCCGCCGCATGCGGCGATCGACCTCGCCGTGACGCTCGCTCAATGGGATCCGCGCGCCGCGCGCTACGCCAAGCTGGTCAACGCCGTCCTTCGCCGCGTCGCCACTGAGGGCAAGACGATCGCCGCAAGCCTCGACGCGGCGCGGGTCAATACGCCGGACTGGCTGTGGTCGCGCTGGACGTCCTATTGGGGCGAGGAGCGCGCGCGAAGAATCGCCGAGGCGCATCTCATCGAGCCGCCGCTCGACCTCACCGTCAAGAGCGATGCCGAAGCTTGGGCGGAGACGCTTTCAGGCCGCGTGCTGCCGGGCGGCAGCGTGCGCCTCTTGCCCAAGGGCCGCATCGACGCCCTCCCCGGTTTCGCGGACGGCGCCTGGTGGGTGCAGGACGTGGCCGCATCGCTGCCAGCGCGCCTTCTCGGCGATGTGCGCGGGCTTCGCGTCGCCGATCTTTGTGCCGCGCCTGGCGGCAAGACGGCGCAGCTTGCCGCCGCCGGCGCCTCGGTCGTTGCCGTTGACAGCTCGAAGACGCGGCTTGCGCGCGTCGCCGAAAATCTGAAGCGGCTCGGACTTGAGGCCGAAACCGTCGTGGCCGATGCCGCGGCCTGGCAACCGGGCGAGAACTTCGATGCCGTCCTGCTCGACGCGCCCTGCTCCTCCACCGGCACCATCCGCCGTCACCCCGACATCCCTTACGTCAAGTCGGCCGAGGACGTTACGGCGCTGGCGGCCCTTCAGGGGCGGCTCCTCGACAACGCCGCCGGACTCGTCAAGCCAGGAGGCAGGCTCGTCTATTCGACCTGCTCGCTCGAGCCCGAGGAAGGCGAGGCCCAGGTCGCCGCCCTGCTCGTGCGGAACGCCACTCTTCGCCTTCAACCAATTGAAGAAGCAGAACTTTTCGGCGAGACGGCATGGCTCGAGCCCTCGGGGTGCCTCAGGACCTTCCCCTATGACCTTACGCTCTCCTCCCCCGAATGGAGCGGGATGGACGGGTTCTTCGCCGCGCGCTTCGTTCGCGCTTGATCGGAAGGCGTCCACGCCCGAATATGGGCGCCTCAGGATGCACGGGGAGGCCGCGCTCGGGTCATCGCGCGTGGCTGCAGCTTGGAGACAAGGCAGCATGGCGGCTGACTCTCAGCCTTTCGAGCGCGGCGCCCGCGGACCGTCGCCGCGTTCAAGCGGCTTCGGCGCGTTCCGCCGCTTCATGCTGGCGAGCATGGCGAGCGTCACCTATCCCGGCACCAAGGCCGAGCAGCTTCTGCTCGCCCCGCAGGAACTCAGAACCGCCGATCCGAGCTTCGCGACCGAACTCTATAACGGGCATCTCGGGCTCGCCGGCCGCTTGGCCGAAGTCGAGGCCGTCTCACCCTTCGACATCAAGCCGCCGTCTGACGCCTGGGCGCGCGAGCTTTACGGCTTCGGCTGGCTCAGGCATTTGCGCGCCACCAATTCGGAACTGTCGCGCGAGCAGGCCAAGGTGCTGGTTCAGGACTTCATCGCGCTCAAGCGCTCGCACCATCCGCTGGCGTGGCAGCCGGAGATCGTCGGGCGGCGCGTGATCTCGTGGTTGTCAAACTCGGTGCTCGTGCTCGATAGCGGCGAGCCGGAGAGCTACGAGGCGTTCCTCAAGTCTCTGACCTCGCATCTGCGCTATCTCTCGACCGGCTATCGCGACGCGCCCGACGGCGTGCCGCGGCTGGTGGCGCTGATGGCGCTGATCTACGCCGGACTTTGCATCGCCGAGCAGCAGGCGGTGGTCGACCGCTATTCGCGGCCGTTCGGCAAGGAGCTGAACCGGCAGATCCTCGCCGATGGCGGCCATATCTCGCGCAACCCCGACGCGCTGGTCGAGCTCCTGCTCGACCTCCTGCCGCTCAGGCAATGCTTCGTCGCGCGCGACCGCACGCCGCCCAAGGAGCTCTCAGAGGCGATCGACCGTATCATGCCGATGCTGCGCTTCTTCCGCACCGGCGACGGCACGCTCGCCCGCTTCAACGGCGCCGGGCCGACCGCGACCGACGCGCTGGCGACGGTGATGGCCTATGACGACGTCAAGGGCGCGCCGGTCCGGACCGCGGCGAACTCGGGTTACGTCCGGCTGACCTGCGGACCGGCGACAGTGATCTGCGACATGGGGCCCGCGCCCGCGCCTTCCGTCAGCGCGGGGGCGCATGCCGGCTTCCTCTCCTTCGAGATGAGTTCGACCGGTTGCCCAATGATCGTCAATTGCGGCGCGCCCTCGCCCGATCATGACGTGTGGCGCCCGTTCGCCCGTTCGACCGCGGCGCACTCGACGCTTACCTTCGAGGACTCGTCCTCGGCCGCGTTTGCCGCCGCCGCCAATGGCGGCAGGATCGCGAGCGACGCGGCGCTGACAGGTCCCGCCAACGCGCAAGCCACCTTCACCGATCAGGGCGACAATTTCCGCATCAAAGGCTCGCATGACGGCTACCTCGCCGATTTCGGCGTGAGCCATGCTCGCCAGATCATGATCGCGCCGAACGGTCTGCTCATCTCCAGCGAGGACAAGCTGTCGGCGCCGGTCGGGCTCAAGAGCCCCGAGGGCGATCTCATCGCCGGCGCCTACGCCATACGCTTCCACCTGCACCCGAGCGTGCGCGCGAGCCTGGCCGACGACGGGCAGAGCGCGCTGCTTACGCTCAAGAACGGCGAGACCTGGAAGATCAGCTCGAACGCGCCCGAGACCAAGATCGAGGAAAGCTATTTCATCGCCGATGCGCGCGGGCCGCAGGCCACCTCGCAAGTCGTGCTCTCGGGCTTCCTCGGCGAGGCGACCGAAGCGCGCGTGGTGTGGAACATCGAGCGCATGAGCGCCGGAGACGGCGGCCATTTGGCCGATCCCAAAGACGCCGCGCCCGTGGCAGCCTAGACCCGCATGGACCAACGAAAGATCGACCGCGCGCTGCTTTCCGTCAGCGACAAGACCGGTCTTGCCGATTTCGCGCGAGCCTTGCGCGCGTCCGGCGTCGAGATCGTCTCGACCGGCGGCACGGCGAACGCCTTGCGCGAGGCCGGCGTGCCCGTGACCGACGTCGCCGAGATCACCGAGAGCCCGGAGATGATGGACGGCCGCGTCAAGACGCTGCATCCGCGCATTCACGGCGGGCTGCTCGCCGTGCGCGGGAACGAGAGCCACGAGCGGGCGCTCGCCGAACATGCGATCCCGGCGATCGACCTGCTCGCGGTCAATCTCTATCCGTTCGAGGCGACCGTCGCGAGCGGCGCCGATTTCGCCACCTGCATCGAGAATATCGACATCGGCGGGCCGGCCTTGATCCGCGCCGCGGCCAAGAACCACGACAGCGTCACCGTCGTGGTCGAGCCTGCCGACTATGCGCGCGTTCTCGCCGAGATGGCCGAGAACGGCGGCGCGACCACGCTTGCGCTTCGCCGCGCCCTTGCCGCCAAGGCGTTCGCGCGGACGGCTTGCTACGACGCCGCGATCGCGGCCTGGTTCGCGCAAGTTCTCGGCGAGAAGACGCCAGAGGCGCGCGCGATCGCCGGGCAACTCGCCGAAACGCTCCGCTACGGCGAGAACCCGCATCAATGGGCCGCGTTCTACCGTTCGGCCGAAAAGCGCTTCGGCGTCGCCACGGCGAAGCAGGTGCAAGGCAAGGAACTCTCCTACAACAACCTCAACGACACTGACGCCGCGTACGAGCTTGCCGCCGAGTTCGATCCGGCCGCGAGCGCCGCGGTCGCCATCATCAAGCACGCCAATCCGTGCGGGGTCGCGACCGCAAAGTCGCTGCGCGAGGCCTACGAGAAAGCGCTTGGCTGCGATCCGGTCAGCGCCTTCGGCGGCATCGTCGCGCTCAACCGGAAGCTCGATGCCGACGCCGCGCGGGAGATCGTCAAGATCTTCACCGAGGTCATCATCGCGCCGGATGCGAGCGACGAGGCGAAAGCGATCGTCGCCGAGAAAAAGAATTTGCGGCTCCTGCTTGCCGGCGGACTTCCCGATGCGAAGGCTGAAGGGACCACGTTCCGCGCGCTAGCGGGCGGATTCCTGGTGCAGTCGCGCGACAACGGTGTCGTGGCGGAGGGCGGCTTGAAAGTCGTGACCAAGCGCAAACCCACCAAGCAGGAGCTTGCCGACATGATCTTCGCCTTCACCGTGGCGAAGCACGTCAAGTCGAACGCGATCGTCTATGCCAAGGACGGCGCCACGGTCGGCATCGGCGCAGGGCAGATGTCGCGGGTCGATGCGGCGCGGATGGCGGCGTGGAAGGCAAGCGAGGCGGCAGCGGCGCAAGGTCCGAAGCAGAGTCTTGCGGTGGGCTCGGTCGCGGCGTCTGATGCGTTCTTCCCCTTCGCCGATGGGCTCGAGGTCATCGCCGAGGCCGGCGCCACCGCCATCATCCAGCCCGGCGGTTCGATGCGCGACGATGAGGTGATCGCCGCCGCCGACCGGTGCGGCCTCGCCATGGTCTTCACCGGTATGCGCCACTTCCGGCATTAGCTAACTTGG
>JBFWTF010000101.1:0-8797 GCA_050247995.1 Methyloceanibacter sp.
GGTCTCGGCGCGGGCATAGACTTGAGCGCCAAGTCCCCGCCTCTGTTCTTCCGGCGTGACGGCGATCCAGAACAGCTCGAACGAATCGCGCGTCCCGTAGATCGGGCCGTAGCAAGCAAAGCCCACGAGGGTTGCGCCGCGTTCGGCCAGCACGAAATGATAACCCGAGCGGATACCTTTGGTCAGGCGCTCGGTGACGAGCTCGGCGGCAAGCTCGATCTCGGCTTCGTTGAAGAAACCGGTGCTGGCCACGAGCGCCCGGATGCGTTCGACATCCTCGGACGTAACAGCGCCGCGCCAAACCAACCCATCATGGATCAACCCGGGGACGCGCAGCATGGGTCAGACGTGGGGCATGTCAGGCGGTGGCTCTCAAGCGCCCGAGTGAGGCCGCGATGACGCGAGCGATCATCGCGTCGTAGCCGATGCCGGCCTCGAGCGCGGACGCGGCGAAGCCCGCGTCGTCGCTGAGACAAGGGTTCATATTGACTTCGAGGATGAAGGGCGCGCCGGCGCGATCGACCCTGAAATCGACGCGCGCATAGCCGTCGAGAGCGAACACGCTCCAGCACGCGAGCGCTAACCGCTCGAGCTCGGCGGCAAGCTCCGGCTCTTCCCTCTCCACGCCGAAGCGGCGCGGCGTGCCGAGATAAGGCTGGCTGCCGGGCGTCCACTTGGCGTCATAGTCGGTAATCTGCGGCGCGCCGTCGTCGAAGCCATGGAACAATGTCTCGCGGATCGGGAGCACCTCGACGCGCCCGGGGCCCTCGATCATGGCCACGGCGAATTCCCGTCCGTCGATATAGGCCTCGGCAAAATGCTCCGTGCCCCAGCGCAAGGCGCGCTCGGCGATGGCCTGGGCGGCTTTGGCGCCGCGCGTGACCGAATCCGGGTCGAGGCCGAGCGAGCCATGCTCGAACACGGGCTTGACGATCACCCGCAAATTGGGGTCGAGCCCGCTGCCGTCCTGCGACCACGGAGGCGTGGGCAAGCCGGCATGGGCGAGCCTGAGCTTGGTGCCGATCTTGGAGAGCGTGTCGAGCCAAGGGCCGGTCCGCGCGCCGGTATAGGGCAGCTTCAGCGCATCGAGCCGCGCCGGCACCATCGGCGCGAGGCGGCAGTCGCCGGCGACGGCATCGGCGAGGTTGAACACGAGCAGCGGCCGGCGCGCGGGCAGCGCGTCGAGGCCGGCAAGGTCGGGCGCGAGCCCGATCACCTCGGTGGCATAGCCGAGCCGCACCACGGCCCCGGCCACGCACCTTGCCGCGGTGATGGTGTCGATCTCGTCGGGGCGGCTTTCCGTCGCCGCGTGCACGACCGGGATGAAGCCCGCCGATCCGGTCATCAGGCGCGCTTCCGCCGGGACTGTTTGACCCGCTCAAGGCCGTAGCGGGCGAGGCCCGCATCGAGGATGAGGCCGATCAGCGTCACGAAATCGATCCCGTTCTGGGCGGCGAGGATCGGCAGGTCCGAATGCGAGGGATTGAGGCCGGCGAGCGGATTAGCCTCGAGGAAGTATGGGTCGCCCCCGGCGTCGGAGCGGAAGTCGATCCGGCCTGCGTCGCGGCACTGGAGCGCCCGGTAAGCTTGAAGCGCCCGCGCCCCCGCAAGCCTCGCTTCCGCGTCCGCGGCCGGCGCGTAGGTCACGAGTTCCTCGCACAATTCCTTGTTGTGGAGCGAATAGACGTTGGCCTCGGCATTGGGCTTGAGCAGGATCTCGCAGACGCCGAGCACGCGGGCCTCCTCGCCGTTGCCGGCGATGCCGACGGTGAACTCGCGGCCGGGAAGATATTGCTCGACGAGCGCCGGCTGGCGGTAGCGGGCGATGACGCGCTCTGCCGCAGCCTGAAGCGCGGCCTGCGAGGTGACGAGCGATCCCGCCTCGCAGCCCTTGCCGGTGCCTTCGGCGAGCGGCTTGACGAAGGCGGGGAAGGAGGTCCAGCCGGAAAGCTCGCTTGCGCTCCGCTCGGCGACGGCGAAGGACGGCGTCGGCACGCCGGCATCGCGCACGAGGCGCTTGGCCACGGCCTTGTCGAGAGCCGCGGCCGCCGTCAGCGGGTCGGAGAAGAGGTAGGGCTGGTCGAACAGCTCGCAGAGCGCCGGCACTTGCGCCTCGCGCGAACGGCCGCGCACGCCTTCGGCGATGGAGAGGACGATGTCGTAGCGTTCGCCCGCGGCAAGCCGGCCTGCGAGCGCCTGCCCGCGCCCGACCCTGACCGGCTCGCAGCCGAGCGCTTGCAGCGCCCCCGCAAGCGCATCGATGGTCTCGACCGAGTCGAACTCGGCCACCTCCTCCTCGGAGAAGCCGAGCGCGCGATAGTCGTCGCGCAGGTCGTACACGAGAGCAACGCGCATCGGACTTATCCTTGGTGAGAGTTGCGGTCACGGCCGACCGCGCCGTCGGGGTCGGTGTAGCGGTAGAGGTTGCCCTCGAAGTTCCGCAACAGGAGGTCGTCGCCCTCGCGGCCGACGACATAGTCGGGCAGGAGCGGGATCTTGCCGCCGCCGCCCGGCGCATCGACCACGTAGGTCGGCACGGCGTAGCCGGTGGTGTGGCCGCGCAGGCCCCGGATCAGCTCGAGGCCCCTATCGACGCTCGTGCGGAAATGGGCCGATCCCGAGATCGGGTCGCATTGATAGAGGTAATAGGGCCTCACCCGCCGCATCAGCAGGCCGTGGAACAGGCCCTTCAGCGTCTCGATCTCGTCGTTGATGCCCTTGAGCAGCACGGTCTGGCTGCCGAGCGGGATACCGGCATCGGCAAGCCGCGCCGTCGCCTCGGTCACCTCCGGCGTCAGCTCGGTGGGATGGGTGAAATGAAGGCTCATCCACAGCGGATGGTGCTTCTTGAGCACGCGGACGAGCGCGCGGGTCACCCGCATCGGCAGCACGACCGGCACCTTGGTGCCGAGCCGCACGAACTCGACATGCTTGATGGCCCTGAGCCGCCCGAGCAGGTAGTCGAGCCGCTCGTCCGAGAGCGTCAGCGGATCGCCGCCGGAAATGAGCACGTCGCGGATCTCGGGATGGGCGGCGATATAGTTGAGCGCCTCCTCCCATTGCGGCCGGCTGAAGCTGTACTCGCCGCCCGCCTCGCCGACCATGCGCGAGCGGGTGCAATAGCGGCAATAGGTCGAGCAGAACCCGGTGGCGAGGAACAGCACGCGGTCGGGATAGCGGTGCACGAGGCCCGGCACGGCCGTGTGGCCGTCCTCGCCGAGCGGATCGTCGGCCTCGCCCGGCGTCTTGAGATATTCATCGCCGACCGGGATGTGGGTGCGGCGGAGCGGCTCGGCCGCGTCCTCGCGCGCCATCAGGCTCGCGTAATAGGGCGTGATGCCGAGGGGCAGAGAGCCTTGATGGCGCACGACCGCCTCGCGCTCGTCGCTTGACAGCACGAAGATGCGTTCGAGCTCGGCAAGGTTCCGGATGCGCGAGCGCGCCTGCCAGCGCCAATCGTTCCATTGGGCGACATCGATCTCGGGGTAATAGCGCTTGCGGAAGGCGCGCGAGACCGGCCCGATGGGGAAGCGCTCCATGCGCACCACGACCGCGTCGAGACGCGGCGCCTTTGCGGCAGGGGCCGGCGCGGGCGAAAGAGCGTTGATCGGTGATTTTGGCTGGATGAGGAGTCGCGATGTCGCCCGCGGGCGACCGGGTGGCTCTTCGGCCTCGGCTTTCAGCAGCTTCATGGGATGTCTGTCCCCTCCGAACGCCAGACGCACGGGCTCACGCTGCCGCCGATTCTGGTCCGTCAAAAAAAGCGCGAGTCATTTCAGCGAGCTTCTTCTGAATTTCAAGTGATAACCCGCTCGTCCCCCAAATTTTTTTGAAACGCCTCGCCGCACGACGCGAGCGCCGCGACGATCAGCTCGCCCGCTGCATCACCGCGACGAAGAAGCCGTCGGTGCCGTGGTCGCGCGGGCTCATCAGCAAAGTCTCCGCCGATCCGTCGGCGGACGGGATGGGCGCCGTGCCGGCAAGCGAGCTCTGCCACAGCTCGGGCCAGGGGATGAGCTTGAACTCGGCATGGCGGGCGAGGAAGAGCTCCACCTGGTCGCGGTTCTCCGACGGCAGGACCGAGCAGGTGACATAGGCGAGGCGACCGCCCGGCTTGACGAGGGGCGCACCCTCTTCGAGCACGGCCTGCTGCTCGCCCCGGCGCGCCTCCAGCATTTGCGGCGAAAGCCGCCATTTGGCGTCCGGGCGCCGCCGCCAGACGCCCGAACCCGAGCACGGCGCATCGATCAGGACGAGGTCCATCTTGCCTTCGAGCTTCGCCACGCCCTCAGCGTCGCCCGCCGGCAGCACCTGGACGTTCCTCACCCCTGCCCGCTTCAGCCGCTCGAAGATCGGCCGGAGCCGCAACGCGTCGGCGTCATAGGCGTAGAGCTGACCGGTATTCTCCATCAGCGCCGCGAGCCCCAAGGTCTTGCCGCCCGCGCCGGCGCAGAAATCGATGACTTGCTGGCGCGGACCCGCGCCCGCGAGCAGCGTCGCGAGCTGCGAGCCCTCGTCCTGCACCTCGTACCAGCCCTTGCCGTGACCCGGTTCCGCCTCGAGATGGGGACTGCGGGAGGGCCCCGGGCGATGGGCGACGCGGATGCCGAACGGCGAGAGTGGCGTCGCCTCGGCCTCGAACCGCCGCAGCGCCTTCAGCACCTTGTCGCGATCGGCTTTTATCGTGTTGACCCTGAGATCGACCGGCGCGCGGCAAGCGAGGCCGGCGCCCTGCTCGGCCGCGAGGGGGCCGAAGGCCCGGCCGAACTCACCCTCGAGCCAATCGGGATAGTCGCCCCGCACATGGGCCGGCGCGGTGGCGGGCACCTCCGCTTTCAGCCCGGCAAGCTCGGCCGCCGACAAAGGCTGCGGCGCGTAGCGGCTGCCATCGGCGAGGGCCGCGACTTCCTCGGCCGTCATCCGCCATTGGCTGACGAGGGTGCGCAGCACGAGCGCGCGCGGAGTTCCCTCCCCCATGGCAAAGGTGGCGGAAGCGCGATGGCGCAGGCAGTCGAACACGAGATTGCCGATCGCCGCCCGGTCGCCCGATCCGGCGAAGCGATGCGAGCTCCCCCAATCCTTCAAGGCTTCCGCCGCCGGTCGCTTGCGTGCCTCCATGTCGGCGAGAATTTCGATCGCCGCGCTCGCCCGCGCCGCCGGCGTCATCGGGCCCCTCAGAAGAGAATGATGCGCGCGATGACGATCACCCACATGAGCAGGAGCGCGATCGCGCCGACGCCGAACACGCCGGTGCGGCGATCGAGCCGGTTCGAGGTCACGTGGACATAAGCGTGGGCGAGCCGCGACAGCACGAACAGCCAGCTCAAGATGAGCAAAGTCGCGTCGAGCGTATTGCTGGCAAAGGCGAGCAGCACCACGACATAGAACAGCACCGGCATCTCGAGCTGATTGTGATAGGCGTTGGAGATCTGGAGCACGCGCGGCGGCCAATGCGGCTCGCGCAACCGGATCTTCTCGGGATCGACCTCGCCGCTGCGGATGGCGCGCATGCGCAGCGCGCCCATCCAGAACAGGAGCACGAAGGTGAGCCCCACCTGGACGAACATCGGCATCAGGATCGCGTGTATCGACATGGGCTCTCTCCCTCTCTGCCGCCATATTCCAGCGTCACGCCAGGATAGGAGCTAGAGCAATGTCCAAGCCGTTAGGCAAGTCCATCGTGACCTGTGGTCTTGCCTTTGTCGCCGGACTTGCCGGCGCCGTGCTCGGCTGGCTGGCCGTCGGCCTCCTCGCCGATACCGTCCTTGAGCTCCAGGGCGTGTCGAACATGGAAGGCGGCCGCGGCCTGGTCGCGCTCATGGTCATCGGCCCGGTCGGCGCCCTTGCCGGGCTCGTTCTCGGCGTCTGGCTCGCGCTCCGCTACTTTGCCGGAAGCGCCGGCGCCCGCCGCGTGGCCGCCTATTCCGGGAGCGTGGTCCTTGCCATTGCCCTCCTCGGCATCGGCTATATCCAGTATCTCAGCCTTTCCGACGATGTGCTGGTCCGCAACGCTCTGCCCGCCGCGGCGCAGTTCGAGATCCGCTTTCCGGAGCAGGCGCGCCTGCCCGATAAGCTTCAGGGCGTGAGGATCGACCTCGACACCGACAAGAACAGCGCCGAGGCCTCCTTTCACGCCGCGCCGCCGGACGGCGCCCGGCCGGTCATCGCGGGCAGCGTCGATCTCTATTTTCGTACCGGGAGCCGCTTCCTCGTGCTCAAGATGCAAGGCGAACCCGACCGCCTGTTCCAGCTCAAGCTCGCGGCGAACCCGCCGGCCTCGCCCGAACTCGGCCCTTGGCAGCCTCTCGACTACGTCGCCGATCAGCCCGGCGGGCAGCCTCGCAAGGCCGGCGCGGGCGACGATTACGCCATTAGATATCGGGTCGAGCGCCACGATTGAGCCGCGGTAATCATGGACGGAAGTTCAATTGACGGCGCCCCCGAGGCCCCTCTAAACCTACCGTCAGAGAGCGAAACCCAGCCCTTTTTGGAGGTTTTCCATGCGCCGTCGCGCTTTCCACGCCGTTTCATGTGCCGCTCTTGCGGGCGCGCTCCTGTTCGCCGCCGCCCCTCGCCCCGCTCATGCCGAAGACAATCCCTGCTTCACCGGCGACGGCTCGATCAAAGAGGTACTCGACGGTTGCGCCGCCTATATCGCCTCGGGCGCGACCGACAAGGACCAACTCGTCAGGGCTCACGCCGTTCGCGCCATGGCCTTCTCCGCCATCCGCGATCTCGATTCAGCGCTGGCCGAGCTCGACGCGGCGATCGAGGTCGACGTCACCAAGCCCAATTCCTATTTCATGCGGGCCGCAGCCTATGAGGCGAAAAAGGATTATGACAAGGCTCTGGCCGATCTCGACGAGGCCATCCGCCTCGACGCCACGCACGGCGACTATTACCTGCTTCGCGGCATTGTTTACCGCGACAAGGGCGATCTCGACCGGGCGCTGGTCGAGTTCAACGAGAAGGTCAAGCTCGATCCCGATGCCACCATCGGCTACGCGAAACGCGCCGATCTCTACCGCCAGCGCAAGGAATACGACCTCTCCATCGCCGACTATGACCAAGTCATCAAGATCGAGCCCGAGGGCGCCAAGGGCTATATCGATCGCGGCTGGATCTTCGTGCTCAAGAACGATCTCGACAAGGCCGGCGCCGATTTCGACAAGGGGCTCGTGCTGCACCAGAACGATGCTTCGGCGCTGGTCGGCCGCGGCCTGGTCAAGAGCCGCAAAGGGAAGCCCACCGACGGCAGCGCCGACCTCGCTCTCGCCCAGAGGCTCGAACCCGGGATTTTCGACGAGATCCGCAAGCTCGGCGTCCAGTAACGGACCGGTCTGTCCCTGCCATTCCGTTGCCGTCATTGCCGGGCTTGACCCGGCAATCCATTCCATTGGCGCCTCAGCGCGTTGAGAGGTAACGGCCTGGATGCCCGGGCCGAGTCCGGGCATGACGGGCGTTGACTGAGTGAATAGCCGCGGTGCGGCCTAGCTCTCGCGCGGGTAGTTGGGCGACTCGCGCGTGATCGTCACGTCGTGAACGTGGCTCTCGCGGAAGCTCGCGGCCGAGATGCGGATGAACTCGGCGCGGGCGTGGAACTCGGCGAGCGTCCGCGCCCCGGTATAACCCATCGAAGCGCGCAAGCCCCCGATCAACTGGTGCAGCACGCTCGAGACGGGCCCCTTGTAGGGCACCTGCCCCTCGATGCCCTCCGGCACGAGCTTGAGCGCGTCCTTGATCTCCTGCTGGAAGTAGCGGTCGGCCGAGCCCCGCGCCATCGCGCCGATCGAGCCCATGCCGCGATAGGCCTTGTAGGAACGCCCTTGATAGAGGAACACCTCGCCCGGGCTCTCGTCGGTGCCGGCCAAGAGCGAGCCCAGCATCACGCAATCGGCGCCGGCCGCGAGCGCCTTGGCGAGATCGCCGGAGAAGCGGATGCCGCCATCGGAGATGACCGGGATATCGCTCTTCTTCGCCGCCTCGACCGCTTCGAGCAGCGCGGTGAATTGCGGCACGCCGACGCCCGCGACGACGCGGGTGGTGCAGATCGAGCCCGGACCGATGCCGACCTTGACCGCGTCCGCCCCGGCATCGATCAGCGCCTTGGTGCCGTCGGCGGTGGCGACGTTGCCGGCGACGACCTGCACGGCGTTCGAATGCCGCTTGATGCGGCGGACCTGGTCGAGCACGAGCGCGGAATGGCCGTGGGCGGTATCGACCACGATCAGGTCGGCGCCGGCATCGACCAGAAGCTCGGCGCGGGCAAAACCGGAATCGCCCACGCTGGTCGCGGCCGCGACCCGAAGACGCCCCTGCTCGTCCTTGCAGGCATTGGGGTGGGCCTTCGCCTTCTCGATGTCCTTGACCGTGATGAGGCCGATGCAGCGATAGTCGTCATCGACCACGAGCAGCTTTTCGATGCGATGCTGGTGCAGGAGCCGCTTGGCCTCGTCGAGCCCGACATTCTCCCTGACGGTGACCAGCTTGTCCTTGGTCATCAGCTCGGCGACGCGCTGGTTCGGATTGGTGGCGAAGCGCACGTCGCGGTTGGTGAGGATGCCGGCGAGCTTGCCCCCGCGGCTGCCGTTGCCGCGAGGCTCGACCACGGGGATGCCCGAGATCTGATAATCGGCCATCAGCTTCAATGCGTCGGCAAGGCTCGCGTCGGGATGATTGGTCACCGGGTTCACCACCATCCCCGACTCGAATTTCTTCACCTGCGCGACCTGGGCGGCTTGCGTCTCCGGATCGAGATTGCGGTGAATGACCCCAAGACCTCCGGCTTGCGCCATGG
>JBFWTF010000102.1:0-8786 GCA_050247995.1 Methyloceanibacter sp.
TGATGACGAGCGCCAGGATCTGGCTGAAGGCGGAGGTGATGCCGCCCTGCTTGGCGTAGAGAAGGGCTAGGCCGAAAATAATCAGAAGGCCGGTGACCCCGGGGGCCAGGCGCAAATCCTCTGGTCGCGCGGTCCCGGCGCTGTCGGCGCGGAGCAGGGCCTGGTCGAGCCCAAGCTGGAAGCCGAACAGGTCTTGGCTGAAAATGGCAAGGCCGAGCACGACGAGGGCAAAACCGATCACCCGAGCGATGGGACGTATCGGGCGGAAGGTGAGGCAGAAGAGCCCGATCGCGGCCGCCGTCATTCCACCGGCCGCCGCCGGCGGCATGCTGGCAAGGCCGGGAAAGGCCTCGGTCAGGCGCGGGATGGGCAATTGCCAGACAAACAGGATGAGGCCGCCGACAAAAGCGACAACGAAGGCCGCAAGCCGCGCCAGCAGCAGCGACATGCGCTCCGTGTGCGGCGCCGGCAGCGCCATTCTCACACTCACTTCAGCCAATCGCCTTCCTCACCCCACGGCCTCGGAAACTGAACCGGAAGCTTCGGGCGGTCCCTCTAAAAGGCCGCAACTCATGCAAACGGGCACGTTCTCCCACCCCGGCCGTGTTATAGCGTAGCCCGAAGGCCATCGACAGGAGATTTGAGCATGGCTCAGGACAGAGGTGCCAAGCGCGGGTCCCCAACCTCCGCGCGCATCGAAACCGATTCCCTCGGACCGATCGAGGTTGCGCACGACACCTATTGGGGCGCGCAGACCGAGCGCTCGCGCCGGAACTTCAGGATCGGCGAGGACATCATGCCGAAAGCCCTGGTCCGGGCCATCGCCATGGTCAAGAAGGCGGCCGCGGAGACCAACCGCGACCTCGGTCTCCTCGAGGAGCGCTTGGCCAAGGCCATCGGCGATGCTGCCGATGAAATTATCGAAGGCAAGCTCGATGCGCATTTCCCCCTGGTCGTCTGGCAAACCGGCTCCGGCACCCAGACCAACATGAACGTCAACGAAGTCATCGCCAACCGGGCGAGCGAATTGCTGGGCGAGGCTCTTGGCTTAAAACGGCCGGTTCACCCCAATGACCACGTCAATCTCGGTCAATCCTCCAACGATGTCTTTCCCACCGCCATGCACATCGCCGCGGCCGAAGAAATCGCCTACCGGCTCAACCCGGCGCTTTCGCGGCTTTACCAGGCCCTGAAAGATAAAGCCGAGGCGTTTCAGGACATCCTCAAGATCGGCCGCACCCATCTTCAGGACGCAACGCCGCTGACTTTAGGGCAGGAATTCGGCGGCTATGCGGCGCAGATCGACCACGGCATCGAGCGGATAAAGCTCACGCTTCCAGGGCTTTACGCCCTCGCCCAGGGCGGCACCGCGGTTGGGACCGGCCTCAACACCCACGCCCTCTTCGCCGAGGCGTTCGCGGCCAAGATCGCCGCGATGACCAAGCTCCCCTTCGTCAGCGCCGCGAACAAGTTCGAGGCCCTGGCCACGCACGACGCGTTCGTGTTCGCCCACGGCGCGATCAACACCGTCGCCGTGTCCTTGTTCAAGATCGCAAGCGACATCAGGCTGCTCGGCTCGGGCCCGCGCTCGGGATTCGGCGAGTTGCTCCTGCCCGAGAACGAGCCGGGCTCCTCGATCATGCCGGGAAAGGTGAACCCGACCCAATGCGAGGCAGTGACGATGGTGGCGGCGCGGGTGTTCGGCAACAACGCGACCATCACCTTCGCCGGCAGCCAAGGCCATTTCGAGCTCAACGTGTTCAAGCCGGTGATCGCGCACGCCATGCTGCAATCGATCAGGCTCATCACCGATGTTGCCGACAGTTTCCGCGAGAATTGCCTCGTCGGCATCGAACCCAACCGGGACGCCATCAAGGCGCATCTGGAGCGCTCGCTCATGCTGGTGACGGCGCTGGCGCCGCATATCGGCTATGACAAGGCGAGCGAGATCGCCAAGACGGCGCATAAGCGCGGCACGACCTTGCGCGAGGAAGCGGTCCGGCTCGGCCACGTCAAGGACGAGGATTTCGACCGGCTGGTGCGCCCCGAGGACATGATCGGCCCGAAGCGTTAGCCCCTCCTCCCGCATGGCGCCGTCTCGCAACAAGCGCTCGCTCACCATCGCGCGGCATCGCACCAGCGTGACGCTGGAAGACGCGTTCTGGGAGTCGCTCGGCGAAATCGCGCGCGCGGACGGAAAATCGGTCGCGGAACTCGTGGGTGAAATCGACCGGCGCCGGAGCGCCTCCACCAACAGAAATTTGAGCCTGTCGGCGGCCATTCGCCTTTACGTGCTCGAGCGGGCGAAACGCGACGCGCGCTAGCCGCCGCCGAAGAGCGGGACGCTCTTGCGCCAGGCATCGGGCGGCTCGGGTTTTTTCCGAGGCTTGGCCGCGCGCTTCTTCACCGGCTTCTCCGTCGCGGGCGCGGTCGCGTCCGGCTGCGCTTCGGGTGTCGCCGTCGCCGACTCCGCCGGCGCGGGCGCGGATTCCGGCGCGGGGCCGGCGGCCGGTTCCGGCGGCGTGGTCGCGGTGACGGCGGCAGGCGGCTTGGGCGCCGGCTCCGGCCTGGGCACGGCTTCAGGCTCGGGCACGGCTTGCGGCTTGACTGCGGCCGGGGCGACGGGCTCGGCTTCCGTCTCCTCCTGGAGGAGTTCGAGCGCCGACGGCAACGCCGTTGTCGAGGTTGCCGAAGGCTTCGGCGCGGGCGGCTCAGGCGTGTTCGTATCGGCGCTCCACGCCGATGGGTCCGCGAGTTCGGGCTCCGGCGGCGAAGCGGGCTCAAGCGGCAACTCCTCCGAAAGAATTCGCGCGATCCCGTCTTGCTCCGCCTCCGGCTGCTGCGTCCGGCCGCTCACGTCGAGCGTCTCGAGACGCTCGACGTCCTCCTGCATGCGCCGCATGGTGAGATAGGTCTCGATGGCGCCGGTATCGACCGCGGGCGCGATCTCGCCCGCATGCGACAGCGCCCCGGTGAAGACGAGGCTCACGGGAGGCACGTCCTTCACGCCCTTTCCGGTCAGGCCCAAAGCCCACTCGCTGTCGAGCTTGAGGCTCGCGAGCTCGACGAAGCCGTTGATCTTGGTTTCCGCGCCCGCGCTTGCGAGCGTCGCCGGGGCGACGCGAAGCGTGCCGTTCTTGATGTCGAAGGCGAGTGTCGCGGGGGCGAATTTGTAAGTCCCCTTGGTGACCTTCTCGCGCACGGCTTTCGCTTCAGCCTCGATCGTCTCCTTGTCGGCCTTGATCGTCTTGTTGGCGGCGGTCGCAGCCACGGCGCGCAAGGGCGCGGCCGAGAGCGACAGAAGCGAGCCGGCGCCGAGGGAGAGCGTCCCCTCCCCGCTCAAGCCGGCGACGACGCCGGGCGGGCTCAGGCCCTCGCCCTCGACATTGAAGGCAAGGTCGAACGGTCCTTTGGCGAAGGCGGTTCCGGTGACGCTCTTGGTGAGCGAAGCGAGCTGGCCGCCCTTGAGATCGGCGCGCGCCGCAAGCTCGGCGCCGTTGCCGCGCGGGGCGAGCGTGCCCGATGCGGCAAGCGCGCCACCGAAGAGACGCCCCTTCAGCGCGGTGACGTCGAGCCCGTCCTTGCCCACGGAGGCGGCGAGCGTGGCGGCCTCGACCTTCACGGCGGAGCCGAGAGAAAGCGTGTTCGCCTCAAGGGCGATGTCGCCTTCGATCGTCTCGAGCAGCCCGAGCGAGAAGCCGCGCGAGGGCCAAAGCTCGGCCGTGTTGGCGGCGATCGTGCCGAGCAGCTCCTCGGTCGAGGGCGTGCGGTGCCAGGCCACCAAGACCCCGAGCAGGGACGGCAGCGACACGGTTCCGGCGCGCCCGTTGAGGGAGAACCGCGTCTTGGCGCCGCTCCGGTCGAGCTGCGCGGAGCCGGTGACAGTCTCGCCGGCGATGCTGCCGGCGATATTGGTCAGGTCGATCGTTCCGCCCTGTTTGGCGACGTCGAGGCGGAGGCTCAAGGGAACGCCGGATGCGCTCGGCGGCGATTCGAGACCGATCAGCGCGAGCGCCGCGGTCGCATCCTTGCTCACCACCGCGCCCTTGCCCGCGAGCGAGACGCCGGCCGGCTGCAACGATCCTTCGCCGACGAAGGCGATCTCGATCGGCGCGGTTTCGAGCGCCGCCTTGCCCGTGACCTTGGCATTAGGAACGCCTGAGAATTTCACCATCAGCCGGCCTTGGCTTCCTTCGGGCGTGGCGATGCGGTCGAGCGGCAGATCGGGAAAGAAGAGGACGAGCACGGCTTGCGGCTTTTGCCCTGCGACCTTGCCGTCGATGTCGATCTTCGCCTCGCCCGGCTTCGCCGGGTCGCCGAGAGCGCGGGCGGTGAGCGCGACATCGGAAGTGCCGGCCTTGCCGCCGAGCTCGAGCGCGGCGTTGGTCATGCCGCTGACGTCGCGGATCGCGCTGAGCTTGACGTTGAGATCGAGGGGGGCGAGGCCAGCGAGCTGGCTCGAGCCGCTCACGCCCTCGGGCAATCCGAACAGTTCGGCGACGATCTTCAGGCTGTTGGCATCGGCGGCGCGGAGCGCGAAATCCACCCCGCCCGAGGGCGCGTCGTCGAGGTGCTCGATCCGGCCTCTGCCGTTCAGAGCAAGGGCATCGGCGGCGGCAAAGTCGAGGAGCTCGACATCGAGTGTGCCACCTTGAAGCTGGAACCGCGCGTCGAGCTTGCCCGCCGGGATATCCGGCAACAGAAGCTCCCCGACCCGCAGCGTCACGCGCATGTCGTCGCCGCGCAGCCGCTGGAACAGATCCTCGCCCATCGCGGCGGCGTCCTCGGCGCCGTTCGCGCCGGGCGGCACGGCCGCGTCCGGGGCGGCGGGCGCGGCGATTTCCGCCTGAGCCGGTTTCGTTGCCGCGGCCGGGAGCCAGGACCGCCACAGCGGCCCCTCCCCGATCAGCTCGCGCAGATCGAGCCGGTCGCTATCGAGATCGACGGCGATCACGCGGCGCTCGCCGCCCTTGAGGCTCAAACCGCCGTGGAACCTCGTCCCGCTCAGCTCGCCGGAAATGTCGGCGAGTTGAAGCGCGCCGTCGCCGACGGCGGCATTCGCCGCGAAGCTGAAGTCGCCGGTGGAAGCCTGCCCCGATACGTCGCGATCGCCGGCGGCCCAGCGCATCAGAGGACGCAATTTGGCGCCCTCGACCTTGACCGGGCCGGCGAAGACCGGTCCGAAATCGCCGCGCTTGAGGCTGCCCGAGGTTTCGAGGCGGTTGTCGCCGGGGAGCGTCGCCTTGAGACGGTCAATGACCACGCCGCCGTCCTTGGCCGCGAGCGCCATGTCGATGGCGCCGACAAGATCGCCGCCGAGCCCCGCCTGCTCGATGGCGAGCGTCAGCGCGCCGTCGCCGAGCGCGGCCGCCTGATTGAGGACCTCGTCGGCGAACTCGTAAAGCACGACGGCCGGCGAGGGCCGCTCTTCGCCGGGCACCGCGAACAAGGCGTCGAGGTCGATGAAGCCCGCGGCAAGCGCGGCTTCCCCTTGGACCCGTTCGCCGAATTCGAGCGCGAGCTTGCCCTTGAAGATCTGCGGGTGGCCCCTGGCGTGAAGGGTGAGATCGAACTCCGGCAGTTCGGCGCGATTGGGCGTGGCCTTGACCGGACCTTTCAGCTCGAAGCTCGAGACCTGTTCGCGCACGGGCTGATCGGGCGGCACTTCGCCTTGCGGATTTGCGGCCTCGGCTTCCGCGCCACGCAAGACGGTCGTGTTGCGCACGAGAATCGTGCCGTCGAAGGCCGGAACGGCGCCAAGTCCGGTCACGCCGCCGTCGAGGACGTAATTCTTGTTGCCGTCGAGATCGCGCAGCATCAGCTTGATGCGGAACAGACCGGCCTGATCGGGAGCGCTGGTGGAGAAGCGGAGCTCTTGCGGCCGTCCCTTGAAGCTGTAATTGGCGGAAACCTTGTATGGCCCGGAGAGCGACTGGGCGGAGGCGACGCCTGAGACGTTCTCGACGGCGAATTGCGGCTCGCCCTGGCGCGTGACTTCGATCCGGCCGTCGCTCACGCTGACCTCGTCGAGCATGACATCCTTCGGGGCGAAAGGAAGCGACACTCCGCGCCGCCCGACATCGCTCCAATTGCCGGTGCCGTCGGCGTTGAGATCGAGCCGCAAGGTGGGCCCGACAATGGCGATCTTGCGCGCCTCGATCCTGCCGGTCAGCAACGTGCCGATATTGAGCCAGGCCTCCAAAGACTTGGCTTCGAGGAAGGGACGGTCGAGCCGCCCTTCCCGATCGGCAACCTTGATGTCGTCGAATCTGAGCTCGGGCGCGGGCAAAAGAACGAGGTGAACCTTGCCGCCGACCTTGACGTCGCGGCCGAGCAGATTTGCCGCCTCGGTCTCGAAAACCGCGCGGTAGTTGTTCCAGTCGATAAAGAGCGGCGCGGCAAAAAGCGCGCTCAAGACCAGGATTAACAATGCCGTCAGTGTCAGAAGGAGCGAGTTCACCGCCGTCTAGCCCAAGGCCGGGGCGCGCCAAATCAGCGCGAATGTCACGTCCGGGATTCGGCCCCCCGCGATATGCCGGTCATGGTAACGCAAAAATCTTGCCAGGATTGAGGATATTCAACGGATCGAGCGCCTTTTTTATGGCAATCATCGCGGCCACGCCGGGCCCATGCTCGGCGGCAAGGTAGCCGATCTTGCCCTGGCCGACCCCGTGCTCGCCGGTGCAGGTCCCGCCCGCTTCGAGCGCGCGGGCGATCAGGCGGTCGAGGAAGGCTTGCGCCCTGCCGCGCTCCTCGGCATGGGACGGATCGATCAGCGGCATGACGTGAAAATTGCCGTCGCCGACATGGCCGACGATCGGGGCAAGAAGCCCCAGGCGATCGATGTCGGCCCGGGTTGCGGTGACGCAATCGGCGAGCGCCGAGATCGGCACGCAGACATCGGTGGCAAGAACCTCGGCGCCCGGCCGCAGACCGCGCACCGCCCAATAGGCGTCGTGGCGCGCCTGCCAGAGCTTCGTGCGCTCTTCCTGGCGCTCGGCATAGGCGAATTCCCCTCCCCCTTCGGCGCGCGCGATCGTGGCGAAAGCCTCGACGTCGGCGCGGGCGGAGTCGGGCGTGCCATGAAACTCGAGGAAGAGGGTCGGGGTCTCGGGCAAGGCGAGATGGGAATAGGCGTTGCAAGCGCGGATCTGCACCTCGTCGAGAAATTCGATGCGCGCAAGCGGAAGACCGAGTTGCAGCGCGGCGATGGTGGCGTTGCAGGCGCCGGCGATCGAGGCGAACGGACACACGGCCGAGATGATCGTCTCGGGGATGCCGTAGAGCTTCAAGGTGAGGCCGGTGATGACGCCGAGCGTGCCCTCCGAGCCGACGATGAGGCGGGTGAGATCGTAGCCGGCCGAAGATTTTCGCGCCCGGCCCCCGGTCTTGATGATGCTGCCGTCGGCGAGAACGGCGGTCAGCCCAAGGACGGCGTCGCGCATGGTGCCGTAGCGCACCGCGTTGGTGCCGGAGGCCCGCGTCGCCGCCATGCCGCCGAGGCTCGCATCGGCGCCGGGATCGACGGGGAAGAAAAGGCCCGCGCCGCGCAGCTGGTCGTTGAGCGCCTTGCGCGTGACGCCGGGCTCGACCGTGCAGTCGAGGTCGGCCTCGTGCACGGCGAGGATCCGGTTCATGCGCGACAGGTCGAGCGAGACGCCGCCGAACGGCGCGTTGACATGGCCTTCGAGCGACGTGCCGGTGCCGAACGGGATCACCGGCACGCGTGCCTCGGCGCAAAGCTTCACGCAGTCCGCGACCTCGGCCTCGCTCTCGGCGAAGAGGACCGCGTCGGGCGGCTCGCGCGCGAGCCAGGTGAGCGTATTGGCATGCTGCTCGCGCAGCGCCTGGCCTCGGGAGAAGCGCGGGCCGAAGCGCTCGCCGAGGGTGGCGAAGAGCGCCTCTTTCACGTCCTGTCCTTCGCCCATGCTCGCGGTCATAGCGCCATCTTAGGGTGCTTCGGCCGCCAATGTTTAGGCTTTTCCGCCGGGGAGATCAGGCGGCGACGATGAAGATCACGGCGGTGAAATGACAGCTTGCCGCCACGAGCACGAAACCGTGCCAGATCGCGTTCGAGTACGGCAGGCGCTCCCACAGATGGAACACGACCCCGATGGTGTAGAGGACGCCACCCAACATGAGCAGGGTCAGAACGCGCCCCGGCAGCGCCGACATCAGCGGCTCGATCGCCGCAAGCACGGCCCAGCCTTGCACCAGGTAGAGCGCGACCGACAGGCCCGCGAGATAACGCGGCGCGAAAAGCTGAAGCGCGATGCCGGCGGCGGCAATCGCCCACACCACGGCGAGAAGAGTGAGCCCGAACGGCGTGTTCATCTCGATGAGGACGAAGGGCGTGTACGTGCCCGCGATCATCAGGAAGATGGCGGCATGGTCGAAGCGCCGCAGCCACTCTTTCAATCGTGGCGGCCGCGCCACGAGATGGTAGCCCGCTGAAAAGCTGAAGGTCGCGACCAAGGCCAAGCCGTAAACGGTCAGGCTCACGACCCATAAGGCCGCGTCGGATTTGACGCCGATGACGAGGAGGACGGTCAGCGCGACGAGGCTCGCCGTGACGCCGACGGCATGGAGGCAGCCGTCGGCGATGCGCTCGCCGAGCGTGTATTGGGGAAACGAAACGCAACTTCCCGGCCATCGTCTAGTCTCTCATCCTCGAACGGGCACAATCGCCCGCAAGCTTACCACGTCCTGTGGCAAGGATGAGGCGACGGTGGCTCACGCGTACGTCAGCATTGCGCAAGATTATCCCTCCCCTCGATGGGGAGGGG
>JBFWTF010000103.1:0-8724 GCA_050247995.1 Methyloceanibacter sp.
GGAGGGGTTCGAGACGGTGACGCCAGCGCCCTCGAGGATGACGTCGCCGGGCTTGAGGCCCTTGTCGGCGGCGTCGCACTGCGGATCGACCTCCGTGCTCACCACGCCGTCCTCGCCGGCACCGGGGAACTTCGCCGCCGGCGCAAGCGAGAGGCCGAGATCCTTCAACTGCTCGCCCGTGTCGGGCTTTTCCTCTTCGAGCGCGGCGAGCTGCTTGTTGCTCGGGAACGTGCCGAGCTTCATGTTGACATGCCGCTTGTCACCGTAGCGAACGATCGACAGATCGACATTGGTGTCGGGGCTGAGCTCGGCGATCTTGCGGGCAAGGTCGCGCGAGTCCTGAATCTTGTCGCCGTTCACCTCGACGATGACGTCGCCGGGTTTGATGTCCTCGTTCGCGGCAGGGCCGTCCTCGGTCACCTTGGTGATCATGGCGCCCTTGGCCTCGGCCATGCCGACAGAGTCGGCGATGTCGTCGGTCACGTTCTGGATCACGACGCCGAGCCAGCCGCGATCGACCGAGCCGTGGTTTTGCAGCTCGCCGACCACTTCCTTGACGAGAGCGGCCGGGACCGCGAAGGCGATACCGACATTGCCGCCGCTCGGGCTGAAGATGGCGGTGTTCATGCCGACCACCTTGCCGTCGAGGTCGAAGCTCGGACCGCCGGAATTGCCGCGGTTCACCGCCGCGTCGATCTGGAGATAGTCGTAGGGGCCGGAACCGATGTCGCGGTTATGCGCCGAGATGATGCCGGCCGTGACCGTGCCGCCGAGGCCGAACGGATTGCCGACGGCAAGCACCCAATCGCCCACGCGCGGATCCTTGCTCGAGAACTCGACATGGGGGAAGGTCTTGCCCGGAGCGCTGACCTTGATCAGGGCAACGTCGGTGCGGGGATCGGTGCCGACCAGCTTGGCGGTGTATTTTTCGCCGCCCTCGAGCGTGACGGTGATGTCGTCGGCGTCCTCGACCACGTGATTGTTGGTGACGACGTAGCCGTCGGGCGAAATGAAGAAGCCGGACCCTTGCGCCAGGCTCGGCGTCGGCTTGGACGGCCCCTGGGGCATGCCCTTCTTGAACTGCTTGAAGAAATCGTAGAGCGGGTTGTCCTCGGGAAGATCGGGCATCCCCGGGATTTCCTCGTTGTCGGCGACCTTGACGTCGCCCTTGACGTTGATGCTGACCACGGCGGGGCTGACCTTGGCGACAAGGTCGGCGAAGCTCAGCGGCGCGCGGCCGAAGGGAGTCTCGATGGTCTGTTGGGTCGCGCTCTCGGCCACGGCGAAGGGCACGCCATTGCCGAGCATCAGCCCCAACGCGCCCGTGGCGATCAGGGCGGCGGCCGCGACGACGGTGGGCTTGCGGCTCGGCCGCCGCGAGCGTGAGCTCTCGGTCGCAGCAGGGCTCTGGTCAAATCTCATAGGTCACCTCTCTCGTGAGTACAGCAAATCCCGATAGAAAGCCTGGGCATTGGCGCACGCGCGGCCACTGACGGCTACATATAAGCGTTTGCCGATTACGCCGCCGTTTCGGCGGCATTAAATTTCGTTAAGAATCGAGGCGAAAGCGGCCCTCGGCAAGGCGTTCGCCCCTGCTCATTTAACGTATGCGTCATTTCTCGTCCAGCAAGCGCTTCAAACGGCGCTTCTCTCCGGCACTTAGCGGCGCGAGGTCCGCGGCTGCGGCCTTCCTGCGCCGGTAGGCGAGACTGATAAGGATCAGCGCCGCGGCGAGAACTGCCGGCGTCGCAAACCACAACAGAAGCGTTTCCCGCGACAACGGCGGCTTGAGCAGGACGAACTCGCCGTAGCGCGCGACGACGAAATCGACGACTTCCTGATCGCTGTCGCCGGCTTTCAGCCTCTCGCGCACGAGCAGCCTAAGATCTTTCGCGAGCGGCGCATCGGAATCGTCGATCGACTGATTCTGGCAGACGAGGCAGCGGAGGCCCGCCGAGATGTCCCGCGCGCGGGTCTCGAGCGCGGGATCGGCGAGGACCTCGTCCGCCTGGACGGCCCAGGCGGGACCCGGCTCAAGACAAGCGATTCCGAAGAGGAGAGCGAAGGCCGCGAGCAGGCGACGCCACATCATCGGCTTACTCTCCGGCGGCGGCCGCCGCCGCCCTCGCCTGCCCCCGCTTCGGCGCGCCGACGCGCAAGCGGCGATCCGACAGCGAGATCGCCCCGCCGAGGAACATCACCAGCGCCCCGATCCAGATGAGCCGCACGAGCGGATTGAAATAAAGGCGGATGCTGTAGGCGCCGTCCTTGAGCGGATCGCCGAGCACGGCATAAAGATCGCCGCGCCAGCTCGCATGGATGCCGGCCTCGGTCGTGTCCATCCGCTCCACGGTGAATTTGCGCTTCGACGGCGCGAGCTCGGTGACGGGGCGCCCGTCGCGCGTGACGGCGAACAGCGCCGCCTGTTCGCGATAGTTGGGACCGGCGCGCGCGGCGACGCCCTTGAAGGTGAGCGTGTAGCCGGCGATCTCGGCGCTCTCGCCCGGCTTCAGCGCGAGGATCGTCTCGGACCGCCACGCCGTGGTGGCAACGATGCCGATCACGGCGAGACCGAGCCCGCCATGAGCGAGCGCCGTGCCGTAGGCGGCGCGCGGCAGGTGGCGCAAGCGGCGCCAGGTCTCGGACGGAGCGGCCTCCCGCAGCTTCACCCGGTAGGCGATCTCGGAGAGCGCGCCGAGGATGAGCCAAAGCCCAAGGCCGATGCCGAAAGGCGCAAGCCACGGACCGCGCCCCCACGCCGCCGCGAAGAGCGCGATGGCGGCCACGAGAGCAAGGGCCGCCGCGGCCATCAGGCGCTGCGCCGCCGCGACCAGATCCCCCCGCTTCCATGCGAGCAGCGGCCCGAACGGCACGGCGACGAGGAGCGGAACGATGAGGGGCACGAAGGTGAGATTGAAGAAGGGCGCGCCGACCGAGATTTTCTCCCCCGTGAGCGCTTCGAGCGCGAGCGGGTAGAGCGTGCCGACGAAGACGGCGGCGCAGGCCGTCGTGAGCAGGAGATTGTTGAGCACGAGCGCGCCTTCGCGGCTGATCGGCGCGAACAGACCGCCTTGCGACAGAAGCGGCGCGCGCCAGGCGAAGAGCGCCAGCGCGCCGCCGATGAAGACGCCCATGATGGCGAGGATGAAGACGCCCCGGGCGGGATCGACGGCAAAGGCGTGCACCGAGGTGAGCACGCCCGAGCGCACCAGGAAAGTCCCCATCAAGCTGAGCGAGAAGGTGATGATGGCAAGCAGGATGGTCCACACTTTCAGCGCGTCGCGCTTTTCCATCACCAGCGCCGAATGGAGCAGCGCCGTGCCCGCGAGCCACGGCATGAGCGAGGCGTTCTCGACCGGGTCCCAGAACCAGAAGCCGCCCCAGCCGAGCTCGTAATAGGCCCACCACGATCCGAGTGCGATGCCGAGCGTGAGGCACATCCAGGCGGCGAGCGTCCACGGTCTCACCCAGCGCGCCCACGCCGCGTCGATGCGCCCGTCGATGAGCGCCGCGACGGCGAAGGAGAACGCCATCGAGAAGCCGACATAACCGGCATAGAGGAAGGGCGGATGGAAGGCGAGCGCCGGGTCTTGCAGGATCGGGTTCAACCCCTCGCCGTCGAACGGGGCCGGGTCGAGGCGGATGAACGGGTTCGAGGTGACGATGATGAAGAGGAGGAATGCCGCCGCGATCGAGCCCTGAACGGCGAGCACATTCGCCTTGAGCCCGCGCGGAAGATTGGCGCCCCAAGTCGCAACGCTCGCGCCGAACAGCGCGAGGATCAGCACCCACAGCACCATCGAGCCTTCGTGGTTCCCCCACACGCCGGAAATCTTGTAGAGCAGCGGCTTGGCCGAATGCGAGTTCTGCCAGACGTTCTTCACGGAGAAGTCCGAGGTGACATAGGCGACCGTGAGCGCGGCAAAGGCGACCGCGATGAGCGCGAATTGGAGCCGCGCGGCCGGCACGGCGATATCGGCGAGCTGCGGATCGCGCATGCGCGCGCCGATCAGCGGCAGCATTGTCTGCACGATCGCGACGGCGAGCGCGAGGATCAGCGCGTAATGCCCGGTCTCCGCTATCATGCCGTTTTCCGCTCCCCCGTCATCAATTGACCTTGGCGCCGGCGGCCGCTGCGCCTTCATCCTCGCGCCATAAGCCCTGGGCCTTGAGCTTCTTGGCGACTTCCGGCGGCATGTAGTTCTCGTCGTGCTTGGCGAGCACGCTGTCGGCGATAAAGACGCCGTCGGGCGCGAGCGTCCCTTCGGTCACGACGCCTTGTCCCTCGCGAAAGAGATCCGGCAGGACGCCGGTATAGGTCACCGGAACCGCCTTGGCCCGATCGGTCACGGCAAAGCGGATCGTCGTTCCCTCGCCCCTGACCACGCTCCCCGTCTCGACGAGGCCGCCGAGCCGGAAGCGCGTGCCGGGCGCAATCCCCATCTCGGCCACCTCGCTCGGGCTATAGAAGAACACGATCGAATCGCGCATGGCGAAGAGCACGAGACCGACGGCGACGGCGAGCACGGCGACGCACGTGCCGATCAAAACGCCTCTGCGCTGCTTTCGCGTCATGACTTCAACCCGAGTTCGTCGGCCAAACGGTCGAGCTGTTCGAGAGCGGGCGCATCGCCGCTGAACTGGCTCTTGGCGCGGTCGAGCGCCTTGACCGCGTCGTCCTTGCGGTCGAGCACCGTATACGCGCGAACCAGCGTGAGCCAGTCGTTGAGCCGCCCGCCGCCCTCATCGAGACGCGCGGCAAGACCTTGCACCATGCGCTCGATCATCGCCTGACGCTCGGCGGGATCCATGTTTTGCGCCGCTTCGATATCGGCGGAGGTGGGGCCTTTCGCGCCCTCCGCCTCCGCTTGCGCCGGGGGCGAGGCTCCGGCTCCGGAAGCCGTGCCGGCAAGCTGCGCCTCGGCCGCTTGCAGCCGCTTCTCCGCCATCGCCCGCCAGGGCGCGTCCTCCGCCGCATCGGCGAGAAGGGCCCGCCAATCTTCCACGGCTTTCCCGTATTGCCCGTCTTGTTCCTTGGCGATGGCGATGAGGATGCGCGGCTCGAGCAAGCTTCCGTCGCGCTCGAGCGCGGCCTCGAGGGCCTCGCGCGCCTCCTTGGTCACGAGGCCGTTATTGGCAAGCACGAGCGCCTGGCCTTGGCCCGCGAGCAGCTTGGCCGACGGACCGCGCAGCGCGATCGCGCGCGCGTAGGCTTCGGCCGCATCGCTGTAGCGGCCCGAGCGGAGATAGACCGGCGCGATCGCCTCCCACCCCTCGCCTTCCTCTGGGTGCGCGCGCAAGCGCGCCTCGACCCTTGCCACCAGCGCCGCGATATTCTCCTCGTTCGCCGGATCGCCGAGGCGCGCGGCGAGCGGCTGGTCGGGAAGGCGCGGCGAACCGTAAGTGAGATAAAGGCCGAGTGAGGCAAGCGGCAGCGCCAGGCCGATCGCGACGATCGCCGCCTTGGCCATGCCGCTCTGCGAAGCGGTGCGATCGGACGCCCGCGCCTTCTCGTCGGCGGCCAGCAGCCTTCGCGCGATCTCGATGCGCGCGGCTTCGGCTTCGCCCTCGCCGAGCAAACCCCGCGCGCGGTCGCTTTCGATCTCGGCGAGCTGATCGCGATAGATCGCGGCGTCGAAGGCCTCGGGCGCGCGGGCCTCGGACCTCGCCGCAACGAGCGGACGCAGCAGGACGTAGAGAACGGTCGCCGTCAGCGCGGCGAGAACGAACCAAAGGAACACCGAGAAACTTGCCTCTGCTGGGGCATGGGAAGGCTAGGCATAGGGAAAGGCGCGGACCGGAGCAAGCGCGGGCGGCAGGGGAAACTTGAATTCGCCCGCGAACGGCGATGCGGCGTTTCAGCCGATGGTCTGCCAGGTTCCGTCAGGCTGGCGGCAAGCCGTGCCGCGCGCCGTCTGCGGCTGGCCGCCGACATAGATCGTGTGGGTGTAGGGCCGGCAATATTGGCTGCCCTGCTGGTAGGGTTTGCCCGGCACGATCTGCCCGTGATTTTGCGTCTGCGGATTGTCCCAGGGGGTGGACGCTCCGGCCTGCCCGTATTCGAGGGCCTGATATTCGGCCGCGGCGGCGAGCCTGCGGTCTTCCTCGTCGAGGCTCCGGCCGATCTGGTTGCCGATGATGCCGCCGACCACGGCGCCGATGGCGATGCCGCCGGCGCGGTTGTTGGAGCCCGCGATGGCGGCACCGGTGGCGCCGCCGGCGACCGCCCCGACAATGGTTCCCGTGCCCTGCTTGTTGCCCGGCCCGCAGGCCGCGAGCACGGTCGAAAGAACGAAAATGGCAAGGATCGGCGCTCGTCTCATCGCGTCCCCTTACGGCCTCGAACAGGCCGGATGGCCCCGGCAAGAGACTGAGTTAAAACTAAAGGTCTCACGCTATCCTTAACAAGGAACAATTCTGGCCAAATTAGGTTGCAGGCGGCCGAAAAGCCCCGCTTTGGGTCAAGTCCCGGGCCCCGATCCGGTGCCCATGTTGGGGTCAAGCCACCGCAACAGGCCGTTGGAGAGACCCGCGCGTTTCAGGAAGCGCCGCAGCGGCGCCGGCGTGATTTTGGCGATCGTCTGAAGCCGGCGGCGCACCCTCCTCTGACCGTTGCTCAGACGAGCATCGGCATTTTGGCGCCAGCGGCGCACACGCCAATACCACCACTCCGGCCGTCCCCGGCTATGTGCGATCAGCCGCCTCACGGCAGCGCTCAAGCGGGGATCGTCGATGCGGGAAAGCAGCTCCTCGTAGATCGACACCAAGTGGGTCTTGATGATCGGAAGGTCGTCCACGCGCTTTTCGAGCGGGCGCCGGCGATCGAACGCATCGCAATCGGCAAGCCGTCCGCACATGGCGAGAGCGATCATGGTCCGGACGCACTTTTCGCATTCCGAGCAATTGCCCGGCCGTCCCCGCTTATTGGATTCCGCACAGACCTGAAGGTGACGCAGAACCATCCTATGGCCCACGATCGCCCGCACCTTTCCGTCCCGTCGCAGCGTCGCGTCGGCGTGCTCAACCGCCAGCCGTCGCGATGACCACAAATGGTCCATATCCCAATGCGAGCCCCAAGGCTTCGGGTCGTGGTAGGGAAAACTTGACGGGATCACGATGCGCTCCACCTCGTCCGACAACAGGTGTCCCAATGCGGCAAGCGCGCCGCCATGGCTCGCCTCCCAACTGACGCGGCGCGAGGCGCTGTGCCGCCGCAGGTTGGTGGTGATGAGCACCGGCCGCGCGCCGTAGGCCGCAGCGATCTCGCGGAAACGGGGCAGGAACGCATCGAGACGGCGCCGGTCTCTCAAGCGGAACTCATATCCGTGGGCGTAGACCAGGACCGCAGGTGGAGTCTTGGCATGGATGAGGGCATGAAACGAATCGACGCCTCCCGTGAAGCATTGCGCGATCACGCCCGGCCGCTCTCGCTTGGCCTCGATCGCATCGGCGGCCAAGACCTCGGTGCCAGGCAGGCGCCACCATTCTTTCGCCAGCTCTTGAATGGCGGGCACGCTCTCGAGCCACGACCGGTCCAAGCACGCCTCGACCACAAGCGGCTCGCCGCGGGTCGCCGCGGGGATCAGCAGCGCGCTGGCGAAGGCTTCAGGCGAAGCCAGGAGCGCGGCATCGTCGGAGGCGAACCATAGCGGTTCGCCGTCGACATCGGCCTCGACCTGAGTCCCACCCGAATCCGTCCGCCACGATCTGAGATTTTCAATTCGCATAGCTCTCAGGTTGCGATGATGCGTTGCAGCTCCCAGTTCACCTTGCAACCGTCGCCGTCCACGGCGAGACCCAGGAGGTCTTGCACGCCGGCATGAATCGTCTCGGCGCTTGCTTTGTCGAGCCAGAACATGAGCCGCATGAATTCGATCATCTCGGCTTCGTTGGCGAAGTCCCAGGTGTAACGGCACAGTTCGTCGGTCTCGATTTTGAACCCCGCATCTTCGAGCTCGACGCGGAATCTCTCGTCCACGAAACGGCCCTCGTGGCCCATGCTGTTGTGGGCGTGCACGAACCCATTCAGAAAGCGATCGGTGATCGCCCCCACCGGCACTTCGAGGATGCACAAGGTTCCGCCGCGACGGAGCACGCGCCGCATCTCGTCGAGCACGAGCGGCCGGTCGTCCACGTGATGCAAGCCGGCGATGCTGACCAGTGCGTCAACGCGGGCGTCCTTGATCGGCAGTTGATGGAGTGGGGCGAGGTGCCATTCGATGCGTTCGTCGTCCCATGTCCGGGCGAAGACCTGGGAGGGATCGACGGCCACCAGGCGGACGTCGAGATCCTGAGGAAGGTTGGAGACGAGGTATCCGCCTCCGGAGGGCATGTCGCACAGGACTGCGCCGGGGCGAAGCCCGATGCGTTCAAGCGCGAGCGAAAACTCTTTGCTTCGGGCCGCCGGTACCAGTTGCATGGCCTGGTGATAGGCTTCGCCGCGGCGATTGAAGATGGACTCGTACGTTTCGAACAACGTTCCCCCTGCGCCACCGGCTTGTCTCGGGTCCGGAGAGGCGGGCCAGACGCAAGAGAGCTGGGGCATGCACCGTTACCGGCAAGACCAGTTTAGATCGGGGGAGCCCAGGAAGGGAGTCTCAAACGGCCGCCATGTGCGCGGAATTGCGCCGCCGACCGCGCGCAACGCCTTCTGGGCTAAGCCGCGGGCAGATCGAGCCTTGCCCGCAAGCCCCCTTGCGGCGAGGGTTCGAGCGCGAACTTTCC
>JBFWTF010000104.1:0-8616 GCA_050247995.1 Methyloceanibacter sp.
GTCGACGTTCGCCCATGAGGCCATCGATCAGGGTGCCGATATCGTGTTCGTTCACGGTCCCCATCATGTCCTTGGCATCGAGCTTTACCGCGGCAAGCCGATCTTTTACTCGATGGGAGACTTCGTACTCGAGGCGGACCAGGTGGCGCGATTTCCCGCCGAAGCATACGAACGTCTCGGTCTTCCCACCGACGCGCTGCTGGCACAACTCAAGAGCATCACGCACAAACTCACATCGGGCTTGTCGCGCAGGCGTGACGCGTTCGAAGGCTTTGTGACCCGAGTTTTCATCGCCGGCGGCAAGATCGACCGGATTCGCCTTTTGCCAATCGACCTCCAATTCGACGCCACCGCGGAGAAGCGCGGCCGGCCGGTTCTTGCGTCTTCCCATTTGGGAGAGCGCATCATCAAGTCGGTCGCGGCGAGATCGCGACAATTTGGCACGAAAATCCGTTACGACGCCGATAGCGGTTGGGGCGAGGTGGTGCTCGAATAGGGACGAACTCTTGGCCGCTGGAAGAATTCGCGTAGACTGAGGCCGAGGACAAATCATGCTGCCACGCTACGCACCTCTTGCGGCGCTCGCGCTGCTCGCGCTCATCGCCGGCAGCAAAAAACGCCCGAACCCCGCCATGCGTTCGCAATAACCGCCTGTCCTGATGGGCCGATTTCGGCAATAATCCTCCCTGCCTTCTTGGGAAGGTCGCCCAACGGCCCCGGCATCCAAGGGAACCGCATCGTCGCCAGGACAGTTCGGAGTCATCGCAGCCCAAACACGAGGATAAGGACAGCCATGACCACCAATCGTCTTTCCGCCTTCGCCCTCGCGGCCGCTTTCGCCATCTTCGCTTCCGTTCCGCCGGCGGCGGCCGCGACCTTCGACGGCAAGTGGAGCATGCTCGCCGTGACGACCAACGGCCATTGCGGCGTCATCAAGGTCGGCATGGCGATAAACGGCGGCCGGATCTCTTCGACCGGGGGCCGGTTTGTGTTTCACCGCATCCAGCTCACCGGCCGCGTGTCAGGTTCGGGACAGGCCCTGTTGACGGCGGTCGCAGGTCCCCGTATCGCCAAGGGAACCGGGCGCTTCAACCGCTCTCGGGCCGCCGGAAAGTGGTCCGGCACCGGTCCTTCCGGCATCTGCACCGGCGTCTGGAGCGCCTCTCGCGCCTAAGCCCAGGGTAACCGCCAGACGGCGCTCCGGTAGGCGCCCGAATTCCGGCTGCCGGCCCGGCCGCGTGCCTTTTCACGGCGCTGTGATGCCCGGCGACGACACATTCCTGCGCTGTGACGGGTCAACGATGCTACGCTGGCGTCATGGACCGACCTCACCGTGCCGCTCGCGGGAATCGCGTACGCAACATCTTACGGCGCTCCAGCCCCCTTGCGGCGCTCGCGCTGATCGTGCTCGTCGCGGGATACCTCGCCGCGCCGGCGGCGACTGAGACCCGGGTGCCGTGCACCGAGGACGCGATGATCGTCTTCGATGCGTCGGGGTCGATGGCCGGCAATACGGTCCAAGGCTTGTTCAGCGACATCACCCGCATCGACGAGGTCCGCAGGGCCCTGGCGCAGGTGTTGCCGGCGGCGACGAAGTTCCGCAAGGTCGGGCTCATCACTTACGGCCCCGGGCCTTACCTGCAATGCAATGTCGCGCTCGACTTCCGGCCGATGTCGGACGCTGCCCGGCCGATCATGAGCGTGGTGAACGGGCTCAACCCGGCCGGCAAGACGCCGCTGGTGAAAGCGGTGGAAATGGCGGCCGAGGTCCTCGACTACCGCAAGGCGCAAGGTGTCGTCGTCTTGCTGACCGATGGCGAGGAAACCTGCGGCGGCGCTCCCTGCGAGCTCGGCAAGTTCCTCAAAGCCAACGGACGGCTGACCGTCCATGTCATCGGCTATCAGTTGAGAGCTTTCCGTTGGACCGGCGCCCAGAGCTTCCTCGATGTGAAATGTCTCGCCGAGGTGACCGGCGGCCTCTACATCACGGCGGAGAACCAGCGGGATCTGGTCGAGGCGTTCGAGAAGACGCTCGGCTGCCCCATGATGTCGTCCCGGCCGGACGGCCGCCGGCTGTTCCGCTAGGCGCGATCGCCGCTCTTTGATTCCTGGCCGATCTCCACGAACCCAGCCCGCGCTTCGGCGATGAAGCGCAGGGTCAGATCGCGGCGCTTGCGCCCGTCGCGGCCTTCGAGTCCCGTATGCACATCGACCCCGGCCGGCCGCACAACGCGGATCGCTCGGCGAACGTTCCCGTCGTTCAAGCCGCCCGCCAGGATGACAGGCTTGGCCGACAGCGCCACGAGTCTCCGGCTGACCTCCCAATCGTGCACCTTGCCGGTCGCGCCGGACGCCCCCGTCGCCGGGTCGAACGTGTCGGTAATGAACCAGTCCACGCTCGCACCATAGCGCTCGACCTCCTCGATCAGGGAACCGGCGTTGCCATCGCGGACGATGAGGCTCTTGATGATCTTTAGCTGTGGCGCATCTTGCCTCAATCGCGCGATCTCCTCGACATCCGTCTGGCCGTGCAGTTGGACCATCTCGACCGACAAGGCGTCGCAAAGCGCAACGATGTCCCTGACTTTGTTCAAATAGGTGATCAGAAAGAAGGTCGCGCGGTCACGGAGCTTGGACACGATCGCCGCGGCCGCATCGATCGTGAGGTCCTCCTTGTGATGATCGAGCACGAGCGGGAACCCCAGATACGTGACTCCGCAGCCGACCAGCATCTCGGCCTCGGCGAAATCGATCACGCCGGCGACATGAATGGACCCTGCAATTGCCGCCGCCATTGATCTGCACCGTCACGAATTGCCGCGGTCGAATCCACACGCGTCCGGCAAGTCCTCGAGCGTATCGATGTCGCGAAGCGCCCTCTCATCGGCAAGACCGACGGCGCCGCGAGGATCGGCCAGTTCCGTTAGTAGCCTCTTCCCCCCTTCTGGCCCGGTCAAACCCGCCAAGAGCGCGAAGAACCGGCGCGGCCAAATCACGGGATTGCGCTGATCGCCGGAAAGGGTGGCCGGGAAGACGATGGACTCGCCGCCAAGGTCTTGAAATCGCGAAGCTAATAGCCCGATCAAGCCTTGGCTGAGAAAGGGCATATCCGCAGGGACGATGGCTGCGCCGTCCAGCGTCGCGTCAAGCTTCGAGACCCCGAGCGCGATCGATCCGCCCATTCCCTCGCGCCAGCGCGGATTGAAGACGTAGCGAACGGGCAAGCCCTCGAGCGCGCGCTCGATGGCCTCGGCCTCGTATCCCGTGACGACGAGCACCTCGCCGATCGAGCCGGAACCAAGCAGCGTATCGGCCAGGACCCGCACCATCGGCTGGCCCTCAACCTCGACGAGAAGCTTGTTGCGATCTCCGAACCGCGAAGAGCATCCGGCCGCGAGCAGGATCGCGCCCAGCCTCCGCATCAATCCGCTCCGCGCGCCGTCTTGAGCGGATCGCGCCTGTCATTCCGCGCCGGGTGTGAAGCAACGAGAGTCAGCGCCGTCCTCCCTCGCCTATCGCTTGAGCGCAGCGTCTTGCCGCGCGAGCCACTGCTTCAAGTTCTCGATGGGTTCGACGAGACAGCCCGGCGCCGCATGATCGGCGCAGCAGCGTTGCAGGTCTGCGATCTTGGCGCCGTAATCGGTCCAGAGTTCGCTATCGACTTCGGGCAGGCGCGTACCCATCCAGCCATGCGGCTCCAAGCCCCAGGCCGTGTAGGTCGGATCCGGGTTGTCGTAGGCCGTGCCCTTGGGCGCGCCGAACACACCGTGCGGCGCCTGGCCGATCGATTGCAGCATCTTGGCCGGTTGCTCGCCGAAATCGCCGACGACGGCAGCCTGACAGGTATTGAGCGATCCGATGCGGTGGCAGCCCGTGCACGAATTGCCGCGGGTCGAGATGCTCATGGGCTTGGGCCAGGCGGCGAACGGCCCGCCGACATCGACGGAATGAAAGCCCCAGGGATCGGCCGGAACCTGCGCGGTCTGGTCGATCCACGGCGTGTGCATCCACGGATCGCTGTCGTGGCAAAAAATACAGCCATGATTGACGACCTCCTGCGGCTCCGCCCACAGGTCCTTCGCGGCGATCATGCCCTCGGGCGGCGTTTCCTCGGTTGGCGGCGGCACGCGCCTTCCGTCATCGCCTTCAGGATCCTCGCCGAAATTCTTCGAAATGAAGAAGCACGTGCTGCCCGTCTTGACGTTGTGCATGATGGCTTCGATCGAGTCGAAGCGCGGGTCGTCAACGGGGCGGATATACATGCGCCGGCAATAGAGCACCATCTGAATGTCGTCGTCGCGCACCGCCCTGATCCGCGTATACGGCGCGCACTGGCCGTCGGTCTTCTCGGGATAAGGCAGATAGGCCGGCCGATCGCACCGCATGTGCCGCGTGTAGGTTTCCGGCGTTTTGCCGTTGACGGTGATCGGCACGATCTCGCCCTCGAGGCAGTTGAACGGCGGCACCTCGGCGATCAGCTCGGCGCATTCACGCCCATAGGCATGGATGTCGTAGTCGTCCTTGCCTTGAGCGGGCGTGTCGCTCGCGAGCAGGAGCGCGCCCAGTGCGACCATCGCGCCGCGGATCCAATGCTGTTCCATGCCTTCGCTCTTCACTCCTCAGGTGGCAAGGCCGGGCGTTTCGAGAATCACTTCGCGAATGGCGCGGTGGTAGCGGACATAGCCGCTACACCGGCAGATATGCTGGCCGACGGCATCCTCGATGGCGGCGTCAACGGCGCTTTTCGGAATCGGGCTGCGCTTCAGGCGGTCGAGCAGGCAGTAGGCGGCCATCAGGAAACCCGGCGCCGAATACCCGCACTGGAACGCGAAATTTCTTAGAAACGCATGTTGGAGCGGATGAAGCTCGCCGCTCTTGCTGAGGCCTTCAACCGTGACGATGATCGTGCCGTTGACCGCACGCAGCGACGTAGTGCAGGTCCTGAGCGGCTCGAGAAGCGCGCCGGGAACGCGCGCGGCCGCCACCGTGCAAACCCGGCAGACGGCGATCCCGCAACAGAATTTGGTGCCGGTCAGGCCGATCTCGTTGCGCAGGAAGTCGTTGAGCCACATCTCGCCGTCGATCGACTCGCGAACGATCTGCTCGTCGTTGATGGTGAGATTGAGCGCGATGTTGCCCATGTCAGCTCCAGACCGCTCGAACTCTTTCGGACGTGATCGGCAACGACCGGAAGCGATGGCCGATGGCATGCGTCACGGCATTGGAGATCGCCGCGGGCACCGGCGTCAGGACGAGCTCGGCGATACCGCGCGGGCTTGGATCCTGGGCGTCGGGCGGAATGAGAATCTTCTCGACGTCGTGGATGGCACAGTCGCCGGACAGCGCCACGTGGTAGCGATTGAGGTTCCATTTGCCGTTTGCCCCACCGGTCGCGTCAACGGGCAACTCCTCCAGCAAGGCGTGGCCGACGCCCATCGCCCAGCCACCATCCATCTGGCCTTCGAGCAGATCCGGCTGGACCACGGTGCCGGGGGCCAGAAGATGCACGCCCTTGACGAGCCGGACCGCGCCGGTCTTGCGATTGACCTTGACGGCCGCGATCGCGCCCGCGGCGGAAAAACTTTGACCGTTCTGTTCCCACATGCTCTCCGTGGTGAAGAGTTTGGGGTTCTGACGGTCAATCAACACATAGGCTGGCTGATCGCCGCGCTGAATGGCCAAGGCATCGATCTTCCAGCGATCGGTGATGCCATCGACGGTGTAGTCGGCCTCGATCCAGCGGCCGCTGAAAAACGCATGCACCATGGCGCTGGTCGCAAGCTTCTTGGCGTAGAGCTCGGCGGCAAGGGCCGAAAACGCTATCGGCTGGAACCCTGCGCTGGCTAGACGGCCTTCGCTCCACGACACGTCCGCGACGCCGATCTTTTCGGCCGAGGAGCCCCAAAGCGAGCGCGCCGCGGGCAGGATCGCCACCTTCAAAAGAACGTCCGACGCCTGCTCGGTGGCATGCAGCCAGCGGCCGACACCGGCCGTGGCTTTGGTGGAGTTCCACACGATCGGCGTCCAGCGGGGATTGGCGGGCTGCTCATCGAGGCTGCCGACGAGCTCGAGCGCGCGAAAGATCTCCGTCCTTCCCATGTCGATGTCGTCGGCGTTGCGCCCCAACGCTTTGCCCGTCATGAGGGCGTGCGCCGTCGCCGAGCCCTGCCCCATATCGATATTGTTGGTGGCGACCGTGATGCGGCCGTCCGGAAGGATGCGCACTTGCGACATCACCGCGTCCGCGCCCGAGCCGAAATTCTTCATCGCGAGCGATGCGCCCACCCCGTAGCGCTCGTCCGCGGTCGACAGACGCGCCTGATCGGCGGCGCGGTTCGTCCACAGCGGATGGGCAAGCGCCCTTTCGCAGATGTCAGTCAGTCCGGGCGGGGTTCGCGGCGCGCCGGTGACGATGGAGTCTCCAGGCTTGAGGAGATTGAGCCGGCGGAACGCGAGAGGATCGAGCCCGCGGGCGATGGCGATCTCGTCGACCATCGATTCAACCGCGAACGTCGACTGGAACGAGCCGAAGCCGCGCATCGATCCCGCCACCTGCGAGGTGGTGCGCATGGCGCGCGACCACACGTCGGCGAGCGGCGCCCGGTATACGCCCGTTCCCGTGACGCCGGTCACATTGGCGACGTAGTTGCTGACATTGCGGCGGCCGCCGCCGTCGAGAAGCGAGTTGTTGCGAAAAACCTCGATGAGGTTGTCCTTGCTGACACCGGCGGTAAGCTCGATCTTCGCCGCGTGGCGCTTGATACCGGTCTGGAACTGCTGGAAGCGGTCGTTCGCGATGCGGATCGGGGTGTCCGAATAGGCCGCGGCGAGCGCGAGATAGAGACACAGGATCGAGGTGTCGCGCCCCCCGAACCCGCCGCCGGGATAGGCGGCATAGAGGTGGACGTCGTCGATCTCAAACGCGCAAGTCTGCGGCGCGAAGAGAGCGCGTGCGGCGGCAACGTCGTAACCGGGCGACTGCGTGCCGATCAGCATGCGCAACGTCTTTGCCTTACGGTCGAACCACGCCAAGCCCGACTCCGGCTCCATGAACATCGGATCGATGACGGGGGTTTCGTAGGTTTGGTGGTAGATATCCAAACCTGACGATTCGAGACTTTCACTGATCATGTTGATGAGGTCCATGGCCTCCTGGTTCTTCGCCCCTGGCTCCGACGGATGGACTGGTCCATGGATTGTCTGCGCGAATTGCTGGTGCCCGCTCTCCCGCGTAACGGCGTGGATGATGCTGGTTTCCGGCGTATAGCTCACGGGATCGGGCAGCGGCACGGCGTTGCCCGCGCGGATCGTCTTGCCGTTCGAGACGATCTGCTCCTTGGCGCCTTTGCAGGCGGGAAGCTCGTCGTAGAGCAGGATCGCAACGGCCTGACCGAGATAGAGCGGCGGCTTTCCGCTCGGCACGAGGTAGTCGCCCTCCGGATAGTCTTCCTCGGCGAGGCCGATGGCATCGCGGGTGAGATCGGCCGCGGTTATCGCGACGGCGGGCTGAAGCTCTTTCGGCAACTGATCGAGGTCGAGGCCCTCGAACACGCGGCCGACGAACGGCGCGCACACGACGAGCGCGTGGCGGAATTTGGCCGGCCAGTCGGGCAGATCGATCGGCCGGAAGTCGCGCGCGTAGATTTTTTGTCCGGTGACCTTGGCCAGTCCGTCGATACGGTAGCGGGCCTGTCCCGGGCCGCCGTTCCATCCGCCCGGCGGATTCAGCGCCGCGGCGTGCGCCGGCGCCAGCCGGCCAAGGTCGAGCGTGGAGACAAGGAGGCCTGCGGCGCCGGCAGCCGCCGTGCCCTTCAGAAATTCGCGCCGTGTCAGCCAGCTTGTCGGCACTTTGTCGCTACTCCCCTCACAGGCGAATCGTAGCTGTCACGATGTTATTCAAAGCCCAAATAGACCTTCAATGCGCCGCACGATCCGCTCGTCACTTGATCGCGCCGATGACGCCATCGATGAGATAATTCGTCTCGAACAGTTCCGGGGCGTATGGCCCATACGTCGTGCCGGCGGGCACGACCAGCGTGCCCTTGTTGTCCTTGATCGGTCCGACGATGATCGGCGTTCCGTCCCTCATCGCTTGAATTGCGGACTTGGCCGCCGCGATCGCCGCCTCATTCGCGCCGGCGCCGAACGGGCTCGACGCGATATAGCCCTTGTCGTAGCCGCCGATCACGAAGGGCGGCAGCGGCTCGCCGCTCCGGATCCTGTCGACGAACATCTCGAATATCGGCGTCCAGGCGAACTCGGCGCCGGTGATATAGCCCTTGGGTGCAAGCGGAGCCTGATCGACGGCGTGACCGCACGTCTTCACGCCACGCCCCTCGGCGGTCTCGATCACGACTTTCGGGCTGTCCAAATGGCAAGTAATGACGTCGCACCCGGCGTCGATGAGCTTGTTGGTCGCCGCCGTCTCGAGCTCATCGTTCTCCCATGCGTCGGTGAAGATGACTTGCACGGTCGCGTCGGGATCGGTCTTGCGGCTGCCGAGCAGGAAGGAATTGACGTTGACGAGAACCGCGCCTTCGGGCTGGCCGGCGACGAAGCCAAGTTTGTTGGTTTTCGTGCAAAGACCGGCGGCGACGCCGTTGACGTAGTGGCCTT
>JBFWTF010000105.1:0-8554 GCA_050247995.1 Methyloceanibacter sp.
GCGCTTCGGCGCCCAACGCCGCGGCGCTTGCGCCATCGATCAGCGTGCAACCGAGGCCGTCGCGATAAAGCGCCGTCTGCGGCGCGAAGCCATAGGCCGATGCGGTCACGGTCTTGGCGCCGGGGTTGATCGTCTGGCCGAAGAAGCGCAACAGCTCGTAGCCTTGACCGGTGAGGTCCTTGGCCTTGACCTCCCCGGCGTCGCGGCCCGAGACGAACACGCCCCCGCACAGGATCTCGGCGCTGAAGCCCGAGCCGACCCTTGCCACGCGATAGAGGTGAAGCCCGCCCGCGACGACGAAGGTGGCGGCGATCGCCGCGACCATGAGCCAGGTCCTGCGCTTGAATGAGAGCATGGGGGCCGCGTGGAGATGGTGCCGCTGGAGAGATTTGAACTCCCGACCTTGGCTTTACGAAAGCCCTGCTCTACCCCTGAGCTACAGCGGCTGATGGGATGCGGCTTGGCGCGCTAGGCTTAAAGCGCGCCGGTCAAGCCCGCCCCGTGATTAGCGGCAATATCGGCATCGCGCAAGCGAAGCGCCAGGGCGGGCGGTTTTGCTCAGCGGAATTGCGCCGTGCGAAAGCGTTCGAGCGAGCTCGGGCTTTCGTCGGTCTCGGCTTGGGCCACGCCGGGATCGTCGGGCGGACGCTCCGGCACGAAGATCGCTGGTTTCGGCTTCGGCTCGGGCCGGGCGGGCGGTATCGGCGATGTCGGCTGCGGCTTGGCCGCGGGCGGCTTGGCCGCGGGCGGCTTGGCCGCGCCCGACGCGGGCCGATCCTCGCTCTCCTTGCTCACCTCGATCAACTCGACACGCGGCGCGATCTCGACCGGGCGCGGCGCAAGAGGCGGCGGCGCTTCGACGGTAGCGGGCGCGGGCCGCTCCTCGATCACGAGCGTATCGTCGCCGCGCCCGATGGCATCGACCGGCGCCTTCCACTCGAAGCCGTCAACCGCGCCGGTGACGGGCGAGACTGGCAGCCAGCGGTCGGAGATATAGCCGTCGGCGATCCAGGCGCGATCGCGCGGGGCGCGCAGAGCGCGCGCGAGCCATTCGCGCTCCCGCCCCTTGTCGCCGAGCTCGCCCGCCTCGATCCGCGCCATCAGCATGCAGATGCGCGCAGGGGGACGGCCGTCGAGGTAAGGCGCGAGCGTGTTCCTCGCCTCCTCCCACTCATGCGCCTCGATCGCCGCGGTCGCGACCGCGATCGGCCCCTCGATATCGCCGGGGGTGAGGCTCGCGAGATATTTGACGCGCTTCAGGCGCTCGCGCGGCGAATCGCCCGGCCGCGCGAAGGCGTAAACGAGCGCGAGGTCGGGATGCGGCGAGAGCTTCCAGGTCCGCACGATGAGGCGCGAAGCCTGGCGCGCTTCGCCCTTCGAGGCGAGCACGCGTCCGGCGATCTCGGCGGCCGGAACCAGCGAGGGCGCAAGCCGGAGCGCCTCGTTCGCGAGCCGGAGCGCCTTGTCGGGATCGACGCTTTCCGCGTCGCGCGCTTCGGCCGTCAGCAGAACGGCGCGGCGGCGGAGCGCGACATCGGGCTCGACATGAGCGTTATCGCGAGCAATGGCGAGCGTGTTCAATGCCTCGTCATAGTCGCCGGCCCGCGCCTGCATGTCGAACAGCGCCGTGACGCCCCAGCCAAGCTTGGGATCGCGCT
Source organism: Methyloceanibacter sp. (assembly GCA_050247995.1). Taxonomy (GTDB): domain Bacteria; phylum Pseudomonadota; class Alphaproteobacteria; order Rhizobiales; family Methyloligellaceae; genus Methyloceanibacter. Next base: position 1,659 of record JBFWTF010000105.1, read on the forward strand.
TCACCGCCTGCTCGGCGAGCGCGCGGGCGGCGTCGACATCCTCGCCGCGCTTCGCTTCGAGGAAGAGACCGCGCAATCCGAGCAGCTCGGTCTCGGGACGATCGAGCATGGCCTCGAAAGCGCGGCGCGCCGAGGCCCGGTCGCCCCTCAGTTGCGCGGCCTGGGCCCTGAGAAGGGCCGTCAGCGGATCGCGCGGCAGGTTGCGCCCGGCGATGCCGGCATAGCGCTGGGCCTGCGTCCGGTCGCCGACGCCGATGGCAAGGAGGCCGCGCGAGAGGGCGTCGTAGCCCTGCCGCCGCCGCCGTTCCCTGACATGGGCGGCGATGGCCTGAGGCCGCGTGAAGACGTAGCGCAGCAGCGCCCAGGCGAGGATCAGGAGCACGACCAAAAGGCCGACGGCGATCGCGGCGACAAAGGCCGTGGTCTCGATCTGATAACCGAGCCAGGTGACGGTCACGGCGCCGGGACGATCGGCGAGCCAGGCAAGACCGGCCGCGGCGGCGAGAACGGAGAGCGTGAAGATGAGAACGCGGGTCATTGGTTTCTACGGCTCGGTCGGTTCGGTGTCTCCGCTCAAAGAGATGAGCAGCGCTCCTTCGAGCCGCGTCAGCGTCTCGCCGGCGGAAAGGCGCGCGCGCGCCTCGCCGAGCCACGACGCGAAGGCTTCGCGCGGCTTGCCTTGAAGCTTCTCGACCTCTTTCACGGCGACGGCGAGATCGTCGTTGGCGAGCGCCTTCTCGGCGCGGGACAGCGCGGCCTCGGCCCCCTCGTCGGTTGGCGCCTCATCGATGCGCCTGATCTTCACGAGCGATTCCGCGCTCGCCATCAGGCTGCCGACCACCGACCCGTCGGTCGGGGGCGCGGAGGCGGCAACGGCTTCCTCGCGCGCCGCCGCGAACGCCCGCGAAAGTTTGGACACGGTCGGGATGCCCCTCTCGGCGTAAGCGGGAAGGACGCCGAGATCGTTGAGAGCGGGTGCGAGCGCGACGATGGTGTCGAGCTCGGCCGGGTAAGAGCGGCCGTCGCTGACGGCGGCGCGCAAATTGGCGAAGGCGATGGCGAGCGCGGCGGATTTGGCCCCCGCCGCCTCCTTGTCGATGGTGCCGGCAAGCTCGGGCAGCAGCGCTTCAAGCTTGCCGAGCCGCTCGATGAGGGCGGCAAGCTCGGGCTGGGAAACGTTGGCATCGCCCGCGGCGAGCTGGGCCTCGGTCAGGGCCTTCAGTTTCGCCTGGAGCTCGGCAACCTCTTTGGCCAAACCTTCGACCGCGGCGGCGTCGGCGGCCTTGCCCTTGGCAAGGGCGTCGTCGATCTTGGCCGAGAGCCTGTTCTCGGCTTCCTCGACCGCTTGGCTGATGGCGGCGGCGTCCGCCACCGAGCCGCCTTCAGCGGCGGTCTTGGCGAGCGATTTTAGCGCGGTATCGAGCTCGGCCGCGCGATCGGAAAGTTGCGACAACTTGGCGGCATCAGCCTTCTCGCCGTCCTCGAGCGCCGCGACGCGACTCTCTAGCGCAGCGACCGCTTGCGTATCGGGGGATGGGGGCGGAGCGCTCTCGAGCTTGGCGATGCGCTGCTCGAGCGCGGTGACGGCGGGCGGTTGCCCGCCTTCCTCGCCGGGCCCGCGCCCATTCGAGGCGAGGTCAGCCGCGGCGACGCCGATGAGGCCGCCGGCCAAGCCCGCAGCAAGATGCGTCATGAAGCTTTTGACCCCGGCGAAACGCGGCCGCAGCGCTTCGGCAGCGTGGTCGTGCTCATCGCCCGCCCCCGCGGCGCGGTCTTCCGCCGCTCCGCTTTCCTTCGCCGCCGGCGGCGGATCTCCGGGCGCGGGCTCGACCGCAACCTCCGTCGCCGTCCCCTCGATGGTCTGCGCCGGGCGCTTGCTCGCGGTCTCGTCCCTGTCGCCGAAAGGATTAGCCATCACGCCTCAACCCTGCCTCTCGCGGGACCTCGGAAACCATCAGGATGCCGCCTCGGCGTCCAGGAGCGCAAGGACATCTTCCTCGCGCGGGCGCGCCGCAACGCGGACTTTGCAGCCAAGCGGTGCTACCGCCTCTGCTACCGCTTCGGACAGGCAATAGCAAACGAGACTCTTGGCCTCAGTTACCAGGCCATGCGCGGCGATCAAGGCGGCAAAAATCTTGGCGGTTCGGGGCGACATCAGCACGACCCCTGCAAAGCCGCCAGCCGCGATCAAGTTCCGCGCCTCGGGCGGCAAGGTCTTGGCCGGAACCGTTCGGTAGAGCACGACCTTCTTGACATCGAAGCCTTGCGCGCCAAGCGCCGCCTCGAGATCGAAGGCAAGCGTCTCCCCGGCAAGGTGGACGAGCGGGCCCCGCTCCGGCGCTACCTCGCGCGCGATCAGCGCGGCGAGGTCCTTGGCGGTGCCGGGACCGGTCGTCACTTTGGCAAAGCCGAGGTTCCTCGCGGTTTCAGCCGTCGCCTCGCCGACCGCATAGAGCGGAAGCTTCAAGGCCGCGACACGATCGGGATGAGCGGCAAGCGCGCGGAGCGCATTGCGGCTCGTCACGATCAGGCCGTACGCGCCGGCGAGCGGCAGCTCGGGTCTGCACAATTCGATGGCGAGCAGCGGCGCCGCCACGGGCTCATGACCGCGCGCGGCGATGTGCTCGGCCTCCTCTGCCGTATCGGGCTCGGGCCTGGTGACGAGGATGCGCATCAGCCAAGGCTTGCGATGAAATCGGGACCTGCGCGCGCGTGCAGAACGTCGCCGGCTTCGGCGCCGATGCTTTCGGCGCGCGCGGCGCTATCGATCAGCTCGGTCTCGAACCACGCGCTCCCGTCAGGCGTGAGGATCAGCCCGCGGAAGCGCAAACTTCCATTCGCGATCTCGGCATAGCCCGCGATCGGCGTCTTGCAGGAGCCATCGAGGCGCGCGAGGAAGGCGCGCTCGCAAGCGACGGCGGTGGCCGAAGCCGCGTCGTCGAGCGCGGCGAGCAGCGCGCGCGTCGCGTCATCGCCGGCGCGGCACGTCACGCCGATCGCGCCCTGGCCCACGGCGGGCAGCATCTCGTCGGTCGAGAAGACCGCAGTCGCGTGCGCGGCAAGCCCGAGCCGTTCGAGCCCGGCGAGCGCGAGCAGGGTCGCATCGGCCCGGCCCTCGCCAAGCTTCTTGAGCCGCGTCTCGACATTGCCGCGGAAATCGGCCACGCGAAGATCGGGACGCAGGCGCTTCACTTGCGCCGCGCGGCGCAAGGACGAGGTGCCGACGATGGCGCCGGACGGAAGCTCGGCGAGCGATCCGCCCTTGGCGCCGATAAAGGCGTCGCGGACATCGGCGCGCGGCAGCACCGCCGCGATCGTGAGACCGTCGGGGAGCCGCGTCGGCAAGTCCTTCATCGAGTGCACGGCGAGATCGACGCTTCCGTCGAGAAGCGCCTCGTCGATCTCCTTGGTGAACAGCCCCTTGCCGCCGAAGTCGCGCAAAGGCTTGTCGCTGATGCGATCGCCCGACGTGGTGATGGTCTTAAGCGCGACCGCGTCCGGGGCGAAGCCGTGGGCGGCGCGGAGCAGAGTCTCGACCCGCCGCGCCTGCCAGAGCGCAAGCGGGCTGCCGCGGGTACCGATCAGGAGGGGGCGGGCTGACAGGGACGGGCTCCTTCGAGGGCGGCAACGCCCGGTGGCGCGGGGTTGCGGATTTCCGCCCCTTTAATGACGCCTTTCTTCTTCCCCTTCAATCGAGCCGCGCCAAGGCTATAGAAAGCGCCATGAAGCCTACGCAAGACGCCGCCCTGACCGTGCTCGGGATCGAGACGAGCTGCGACGAGACCGCGGCCGCGCTCGTCCGGCGCGGGGCCGACGGGCGGGGCGAGATCCTGTCGAGCGTAGTGCGCTCGCAGCTCGACCTCCATGCCGCCTATGGCGGGGTCGTGCCCGAGATCGCCGCGCGCGCCCATGTCGATCTGCTCGATGCGGCGATCCGCCAGGCGCTTGCCGAGGCGGGGCTCGAATTCGCCGCGGTCGATGCGGTGGCCGCAGCGGCGGGGCCTGGCCTCATCGGCGGCCTGATCGTCGGGGTGACGACGGCGAAGGCGATCGCGCTCGCGCTTGGGCGCCCCTTCATCGCGGTCAATCATCTTGAAGCGCATGCGCTCACGGCGGGGCTCACCGACGGGCTCGATTTCCCCTATCTCTTGCTGCTGGTGTCGGGCGGGCATACCCAGCTTCTCATCGTCAGGGGGGTCGGCGATTACGAGCGTCTCGGCACGACGCTCGACGATGCTCTCGGCGAAGCCTTCGACAAGGCCGCCAAGCTGCTCGGACTCGGCTATCCCGGCGGGCCCGAGGTCGAGCGCGAAGCCCTGAAGGGACACGCGACGATCGCGCTGCCGCGGCCGATGGCGGGACGGGCCGAGCCGCATTTCTCGCTCGCGGGACTGAAGACCGCGCTCCGGCACGAAGCTTTGGCGCGGTCGCCGCTGAGCGCCCAGGACATCGCCGATCTCTGCGCGAGCTTCCAGGAGGCGGTCGCCGATATCGTCAGCGACAGGACGGCGCGCGCGCTCGCCCTCTATCAGGAGCGGCTCGGCGCCAAGGCGCAGAAGGCGCTCGTGGTCGCCGGCGGGGTCGCGGCCAACCGCAGATTGAAGGCGGCGCTCGAGACGCTCGCGGCGGCGCAAGGTTTCAGCCTCGTCGTGCCGCCGCCCGAACTCTGCTCCGACAATGCCGTCATGGTCGCCTGGGCCGGCGCCATTCGGCTCGCCCGCGGCCTCGTCGACGATCTCAAGGCACCCGTCCGCGCCCGCTGGCCGCTCGACCCGGACGCGCCGCCCGCCATCGGCGCCGGCGTTAAGGCTTGAGGCGATGCGGTTTCGCGCTTCGCAAGAAATCTGGCATAGGAAGACTAGCTCGCGAGGTCTTTCGGTCATGGCGCTTCAGTCGGTCGGCATCGTTGGCGCAGGCGCGTGGGGCACGGCTCTCGCGGTCACGGCCAAGCGCGCCGGCCGCGACGTCTTGATCTGGGCCTATGAGCCCGAGACGCTCGCCGATCTCGCCCAGAACCACCGCAACGCGGTCTATCTCCCGGGCGTCAGCCTCGACCCCGCGATCAGAGCGACGGGGACCTTGAGCGAAGTCGCGGAGCGCGATTTCCTGCTGCTCGCGACACCGGCCCAACATGCGCGCGCCATCCTCGGAGAACTCGCGCCGCATCTTTCCCGGCGGCAGCCGCTCGTGATCTGCGCCAAAGGCATCGAGCAGAAGACGGGCAGACTGATCTCGCAGGTCGTGGCCGAGACGGCGCCCGAGGCGAAGATCGCCATGCTGTCGGGGCCGAGCTTCGCCGCAGAGGTCGCGCGCGGATTGCCTGCGGCCGTGACGCTCGCAACGGCCGAGGAAGCGTTGGGACGGGCGCTCTCCTACGCGCTCAGCCACTCCCCCTTCCGCTGCTACTGGAGCGACGACGTGATCGGCGCGGAGATCGGCGGCGCGGTGAAGAACGTCTATGCCATCGCCGCCGGCATCGTCGCGGGCAAGGAATTGGGCGCGAGCGCGCACGCGGCGCTCGTGACGCGCGGCTTCGCCGAGATGGCGCGATTGGGCACGGCGCTCGGCGCGCGCCGGGAAACGCTCACCGGCCTCTCGGGCCTCGGCGACCTCGTGCTCACTTGCGGCAGTCCGCAATCGCGCAACATGTCGCTCGGGATCGCGCTCGGCAAAGGCGAGAGTCTCGATCGCGTGCTCGGCCAGCGCCTCGCCGTCACCGAGGGCGTCTATACGGCGAGCGCGCTCGTGGGACTCGCGGCCGCGCACAACGTCGACATGCCGATCGCCGAGGCCGTGCACGCCGTGATCTCGGGAGGCAAGAGCGTCGATGCCGCCATCGAGGCGCTTCTCGCCCGGCCGCTCCGCGCGGAAGTCGAATGATGGACAGACAATCGGCCGCGCATTAGCTTTGCGGCGATGAGGTTCCGATGCTCTACGCGCTGATCTGCACCGACAAGCCCGGCAGCCTTGCCGCGCGCAAGGAAAACCGCCCGGCCCATCTCGCCTATCTCAAGAGCCTGGGCGACGCGCTTCACTTCGCCGGCCCCTTCACCGAGCCCGACGGCCAGACCATGAACGGCAGCCTGATCGTGGTCGAGGCCGCCTCGCTCGAGGCGGCGAAGGAGATCTCCGCCAACGATCCCTTTGCCAAGCTCGGGATCTTCGCCAGCGTCGATATCAGACCGTGGCTGTGCGTGGTGAGCAGGCCCAAGCGCGAGGCGTGACCCTAAAGAGCCCGCTCAAACCCATGGCCACCTGGCTGCTCAAATCCGAACCGCACACCTGGTCGTGGGACCAGCAGAAAAAAGAGGGGCGCAAGGGCGCGGAGTGGGACGGCGTGCGCAATTTCCAGGCGCGCAAGAACATGCAGGCGATGCGGCGCGGCGACCTCGCCTTCTTCTATCATTCCGGCGAGGAGAAAAGCGTGGTCGGCATCGTCAAGGTGGTGGCCGAAGCGCATCCCGATTCGACCGACGGCACCGGGGTTTGGCAATGCGTGGACGTCGCCGCCGTGACGGCCCTTCCCCGGCCCGTGACGCTCGCCGCGATCAAGGCCGAGCCCTCGCTTAAGACCATGGTTTTAGTGAGGAATTCTCGCCTGTCGGTGCAGCCGGTCGCGAGCGCCGAATGGACCAAGATCTGCGCCATGGGCGGCCTCAAAGACCCGCCCCGCGCTTAGTGCCGCAAGGCCCCTCCTTGAGGTAAAGTCGGGGGAAACGGCTCAAACCACCGAGGGGGAGGACGCCCATGACCTTCACAGGCGTGAATTATCTCGCCGTTATCATCGCGACGCTCGCCGGTTTCGGACTGGGAACGGTTTGGTACATGATTTTGGCGAAGCCTTGGATGCGCGCGGTGGGCAAGACCGAGGCCGACCGGCCGCAGGGCGGCGCGCA
>JBFWTF010000106.1:0-8514 GCA_050247995.1 Methyloceanibacter sp.
ATCCGGTGAGGTCGGCCGAGCCGCCGATCAGGCCGGGGACGACGGGCAGAAGCTTCTCCAGCACTTTCTGCGAGGATTGGCGCGTCGCGAGCTTGGCGCCTTCCTTGGCGAAGTCCGTCTTGACCGCGGCGATGGTGCTTGCAATCGCCGCCCTCACCTTGGCGTCGATGGGATCGGTCAGCGCGGCGCGAGCGGAAGCGTCGAGCTTGCCGGCGGAAGCGCTCCAGGTCTCGTAGGCGGCGCGATGGCGCGCGCCGATCGCGCGCCAGCTCGCGAGAATAGGCTTCGGCACCTCGAACGGAGGATGGCGCCAGCCGAGCTTCTCGCGCGCACCCTTGACCTCCTCTTCGCCGAGGGGTGAGCCGTGCGTCGCGGCGGTGCCCGCCTTGCTCGGCGCGCCATAGCCAATGACGGTGCGGCAGGCGATCAGGGATGGCCGGTCGGCGATCTCTTTCGCGTTCGCGATGGCGAGAGCGATCGCCTCGGGGTCGTGACCATCAACGCGCGCGGTATGCCAATGCGAGGCCTTGAAACGCTCGAGCTGGTCGTCGGAGACGCTGAGGCTGGTCGGGCCGTCGATCGAGATGTGATTGTCGTCGAAGAGGACGATGAGCTTGCCGAGCTTGAGGTGGCCGGCGAGCGAGATCGCCTCGTGGCTGATGCCTTCCATCAGGCAGCCGTCGCCGGCGAGGCAATAGGTGTAGTGATCGACGACCGCATCGCCGTAACGGCTGTTCAGGAGCCGCTCGGCGAGCGCCATGCCCACGGCGTTGCCGATCCCCTGCCCGAGCGGCCCGGTGGTCGTCTCGATGCCGGGCGCATGGCTGTATTCCGGATGCCCCGGGGTGCGCGAATGGAGCTGGCGGAAGTTCTTGAGCTCCTCGAGGTCCATCTCCGGATAGCCGGTGAGGTAGAGGAGCGCATAGAGCAGCATCGAGCCGTGGCCGGCCGAGAGCACGAAGCGGTCGCGGTCGGGCCAATCGGGGTGCGCGGCATCGAACTTGAGAAAGCGCGTGAACAGCACCGTGGCCACGTCGGCCATGCCCATCGGCATGCCGGGGTGGCCGGAATCGGCCTTCTGCACCGCGTCCATGGCCAGCGCCCTGATGACATTCGCCATATCGCGATGGGTCACTTCGGCTGACCCCCGATCTTGCATCAGGTCCGCTCTAGGCTTGATTGTGTTCATAGATCAAAGGCTTGCAGGCGCGCTGGGTGGCCAGCGGTCAGGGTTAAGGGGCGACGAACGCGAAGGACTCCGCTGCCGTCTCCTAGCACACCCTTTCGCGCGCGACAGCGCTCAATTCGCCCCATCCACACCGAGGGGGCGAGGCACCGGCCAGGGCCAAAAGCGGCGCAAGCCGCCAGCGGCGCGCGCCGCCTCCGGCCTTACAGATGGCCAGGGCCAAGGCACGGGGCAGCCCGGCGCGGCCGCGCCCGGGCGCGACGCCCCTAAGGCGAGGCTCTCAGTTCCCGCCTGACCAGGCGGTTCGAATAGAGGTTCGGGAAGACGCGGGCCGACTTCACGCCACAGCTTTGGCAGTTGCCGGAACAGGTATTGCCCTTGCATTTGAATTCGCAGAGATGCTCGCCCTTCAAGCCACATTCAGTGGTGCAATATGTTGCGCCATCGCAAACCGTCTGCACTTGCTGCTTGGTGAGCTTGACGCCCTTCGCTTCCACGGCGTGGGGGAGCGTGACGATCGCGGCAAGGCCAACAATAATAATCAGGACCAGTTTTCGCATGGGACCCCTCCTCAGCCAACGCCCGCCGGATCGGCAATAGGCCCGACGCCTTTTGCCAGACAGGGCTGTTTGTAAGCTGATTAACGCGCCGGGAGCGAAATCGGTTCGAGGTCCAAAGATGGGAATTGTGCCGACAAGGTCCGACTCACCGACCCTCTTTCGCCCGGGTCACGATCGCGAAATCCTTGTCCAAGACCATGTCGTAACTGCCGTCCTTGCATTCCACGCCGTCGGCCTCGTAGCGGTCGCCCTTGGCGGATATGTCTGCACCCCTGGTCGAGATGTCGATCTCGTCGACGGTGCAGCCCGCGGCGCTGATGGCGGCTTGGACGTTCAAGACCTGCTCCTCGGTCATCGCGCCGGCTTTCGCCGCGCTCGCCGCCGAGAACACCAGAGCCAGTGCGGCAATAAGAACCCGTGTCATGACCGTCACTTCCAGCCTTGTTCGCGCCAGTCGCGACTAGACGGGATGGCCAGCGCCGCCACAAGTGCCAAACCTTCCTGCGATGCGCGGGACTTTTTCCACCGGCGCGCGCGGCGGGAACGGCTAATAGGCGCTGATGCCCATCGCCGCCTTGACGGCATGATAGCCGACGAGAAGCTGGGTCAGCGCCAAGGGGTGGCTCTTGGCCCCGTTGGCGGTGTCGATGCGGCCGACCTGGTCGCGCAAATGCCCCGCTTCGGGGATGAGGTTCCACAGCAGGTCCTCGATCCTCTCGGCCCTCTGGTCGGAAATGTTGCCGTCGATCTCGAGCACGTCCACGGGCTTGCCGTCGCGGTCGCGGGCGAGTTCGAGTCTGAGCCCGGCATTGCTCGACCCGTCGAGCAGAGGGCTGAAATCGGGATGGGGCAGCGTCGGGCGCAGAATATGGCGGACGTCGAGACGCGTGTCCGAGCCGTTGGCGCCGGCGGGCTGCTGAAACCTGATGACGATGTCGGCAAAGGTGCGTTGCGGATGGATGAAGTTGGGGCTGTCGATCTCGCGCCTTGCGAGTTGCGCCAGGACCTGTTCCCGCTTGTAGCCGCGCTTGGTCGTGTCGCGGTGCATCTTCCACTTCACGCGCAGATCTTCCTCGGGATCGAGATAGATCTTGACGTCGTAGCAGTCGCGCATGCCGCGCGTGGCATAGCCGAGCAGGCCTTCGGCGATGACGAATTCCTTGGGCTTGACGTAGACCGGCGGCGCGAAGGTGCCGTGGCGGTGGTCATACACCGGCTTCAGCACCGCCTCGCCCCGGCGCAAGAGACGCAAATGCTGCTCGATGATGTCGATATAGTTGGCGCGCGGGTCGAGCGCCGACAGACCGAGCGAGGCACGGGTCTCGCGGTCGTAGCGGTGGTAGTCGTCGGTGCAAATCACCGTGCAGTGTTCCTCGCCCAGAATCTGGGCGACGCCTACCGACAGCGTTGACTTCCCCGACGCCGAATCACCGACGATGCCGAGTATGATCGGGTGATCGACTCGCTTCGCCATTTACCACTCCAGGCACTCCTCCCAATTCGGGCGTCAAGCGACGTCGCGCGCGGCAATGTTGGCCATGCGCTCGATCGGCATGTAGGTCGTCATGATCTGCCGCTCGCCGGTTGCGCCCGTTATCATCATTGTTTGCACTTTATAATGGGACCGCGACCGCTCCACGCCCTCGAGCATGAGGCCGGTGGTGATCCCGGTCGCACAGAAGAACACGTTGTCCGAGGTGATGATCTCGTTGCACTGATACCATTTGTCGATGTCGATGCCGGCCTCCTTGACCGCCCTGGCCTCGGTCTGAAGCTGGGGATCGAGGCGGGCGAGAAACTCGCCGCCGATGGCCCTAATGGCGCAGGCCGACATGACGCCTTCCGGCGTGCCGCCCGTTCCCATCAACGCGTCGATGCCGGAGCCGGGAATGGCGGCCATCAGCGCGCCGGCGACGTCGCCCGCGGGATAGAGCGCAACGCGGGCGCCGGCCGACAGGATCCGCTCGACCAGCTCGCGGTGGCGCGGCTTCTCCAGCACGAAGACGGTGAGCTCGGACACATCCTTGTTGAGAGCGTCGGCAAGGGTGGTGAGCTTCTGCTCGACCGGCCAGCGCGGGTCGATCTTCCCGCGCGCCGGCGCGCTCGTCACGAATTTCTCCATGTAGAAGACCGGCCCCGGGTTCAACATGGAGCCGCGGGCGGCAACGGCGCAGACGGCGAGAGCGTTGGTCTGGCCGCGGACGAGATAGCTCGTGCCTTCGACCGGGTCCACGGCGATATCGGCCTTGAAGGCCGAGCCCGGACGCCCGAGCCGCTCGCCCCTCTGGGGCTGTGGGGCTTCCCCCGGGGTCGCCTCGCCGATGGCGACGACGGCGTCGATATCGACCTCGGCGAGCGCCGAGCGCATGGCGTCGAGCGCGGCGCGGCCGGCGTCGAGACTGTCGCCCCGCCCGATCCAGCTGAACGCGGCGCAAGCCGCCGCCTCCGTCACGCGGCGGAGGGAAAAGACAAGCTCCGGATTGGCCTGACCGGTCGGCATAGAAGCTCCTTAGCGGCGATCCCGGGCCAGGATCGTGGCCGGGCATAAGGCGGGAGATCACGTCACTATAGCTTATGGTTCGAGGCGCGCCTAATTTTCAAGGACTTGATCAAAACGCCCCCACGAACCGCTGGTTTCAGGCACGGAAGCGCCTCGGATTGAGCGCGTCGCGCAAAGCGTCGCCGAGCACATTGACCGAAATCAGGAGCCCGATCAGCACGAGGCCGGGAATGACGGTTATCCACCACGCACCTGCGAACATCAGGTCGTAGCCGGAGCGGATCAGGGTGCCGAGCGAGGGCTTGGTCACGGGCATGCCGAGCCCGAGAAAGGAGAGCGCCGCTTCCGCCATGATGGCGCCGGCGATTTGCGTGGTCGCAACCACGATCAGGGGCGAGGCGATATTGGGGAGGATGTGGCGCCACATGATGCCGCGCGTGCTCGCCCCGAGCGCCCGCCCCGCCCTGACATAGTCCTTGGCGGCCTCGACCTGGGTCGCCGCGCGCGCGGTCCGCGCCAGATACGGCCACTCGGCGAGACCGATCACGACGGCAAGGAGCGGCACGGCGAAACGGCCGAGATTCTCGCCGCCCAGCCCCGCGCGAAATAGAGCGAGAGCGATGATGGCCATCATCAAGGTCGAGAGCGAGAGCTGGATGTCGGCGGCGCGCGTTACGGCGGTGTCGATGCCGCCCTTGGCATAACCGGCAAGGAGGCCGAGCGGCACGCCGATCGCCGCGGCGATGGCGACGGCGAGGAGGCCGACGGTCAGCGAGATGCGCGTGCCGTAGAGGATGGCGCTGAGGAGATCGCGGCCTTGCGCGTCGGTGCCGAGCAGGAAGCGCGGATCGCTCCCCGCAAGCCAGGCCGGAGGCAGGCCAGCATCGAGCACGTCGAAACTTGCGAGATCGAACGGGTCTTGCGGCGCGACGAAAGGGGCCACGGCCGCCGCGAGCGCGGTCACGCCGAGGACGGCGCCCGCGACCGCGGCGCCCTTGTGCCCGGCCGCGAACGCGCGAAGGCCGGAGCGGCGGTTGGGCAGCGCGGCCACGCTCATCGCGTTCCCTCGAGGCTGACGCGCGGATCGAGCACGAGGCTTGCGATATCGGTGAGCGTGTTGGTGACGACGAAGATCAAACCGACGAAGACGAGATAGGTCGTGATCAGCGGAATGTCGGCGCGGGTCACGGCCTCGAGAAAGAGAAAGCCCATGCCGGGCCATTGGAACACGGTCTCGGTCAGGAGCGTGTAGGCGATGAAGGTTCCAATCTGTAGCCCGCCGATCGCCGCGAGCGGCAGAAGCGCGTTGCGAAGGGCATGCGCGAGCCAGACACGCAAAGGCGAGGCGCCCTTGGCGCGCGCGGTGCGCACATAGTCGTGGCCAAGCTCGTCGAGCATGGCGCCGCGCACGAGCCTGATGAAGAGCGGCAGCATGACAGAAGAGAGCGTCAGGGCCGGAAGCACGAGATGGGCGAGCCCGTCGCGGGTGAGGAGCCCGGTCTCCCAGAAACCGATGCGAACGGTTTCGCCGCGGCCGAAGGCCGGCAGCCACCCCAACCACACCGAGAAGATGGTGATGAGGAAGATGCCGGTGAGGAAGACGGGGATCGAGATGCCGAGAACGCTGAGAGCGAGCGTGAGTCTCGCGCCGAGCGCGCGCGGCCGCACGGCGCAGTAGATGCCCCCCGGCAGCGACAACAGAAGCACGATCAGGCTCGCGCCGAGGACGAGCTCGAAGCTTGCGGGAAACTTGGCGAGGATGACGGCAAGCGTCGGCCGCTTATAGATGGTGGAGGTGCCGAGATCGCCCTTGACGGCGCCGCCGAGATAGCGCGCAAGCTGCACCGGCCAGGGCGCATCGAGACCGAGCTCGTGGCGGAGCGCGGCGCGTTCGGCTTCCGGCACGGCTTCGCCCACAATCTCGCGCAAGGGGTCGCCGAGAGCGTTCCGCACGGCAAACGCGACGATGAGGATGGCGAACATGACCAGCGCCGCCTGACCGAGGCGGCGCGCGGCGAAGCTCAAGCGGGCGCCAAACGCTCTCATGCCGTGGGAGGCGTCACGCCGCGGGCCGCGTCAGAGCAAGGGCGATCGTTGCGGCGACCGCCGCCTGCCACGGCACGAACAGGAGCGCGATCGCGTCGAAGTGCGCGGCGGGATAGAGCAGGAGCCCAAAGAGAGCGCCGATTGCGACGATGGGGACCCAGGCTTCGGCGCGCCTGATCGGCCGGGCGGCGATGCCGGCGCCGAAGACGACAAGACCCGCTCCGATTCCGCCCCCAACGAGGCCCGCCAGAACCCACCCTAAGACCTCGCGGCTTGCCTTGGCGCCGGTTTCCGTGCCGAACAGCTCGGAACCCACAATCGCCGAAATCACGTCGTTGGCCGAATTGGCGGCGACGAGCCAGCCGATGATCGTGAACGCGATCGCAAGCAGGCATTTGCCGACATCCCGGCTCACCCAGAGCCATAGCATGGCCGCCAGGCCCAGGCCAAAGGCGATGCCGGCGTGGAGCGGAACGCTCTTCGCGTTGATGAGGAATTCGGGATCTTCGAGCCGGACGTCGGGCAGCGGCGAGGGCAGGCTCGAGATCAGCCCGGTCAGCACGCCGAGCCCGGCCATGACGGCAACGGCGCGAGACCGCGTGGGCGGCTTCGGAATCGTCGCAACGCCGGCAATCAGTGTACTCATCCCGGCCCCCCGCAAGGCGAGCGGATAAGTTCACTTTATGGTAGCAGCATGCCGGTCCGCCCGCTAGACCGGCGCCCGGCTAATTGCTCGCGCTCTTGGCCCCTTCGGCCACCGATTTCAACTGGGCAAGGCCCTTCTCGAGAACGTCACCCATCATCTTCCGGCCGTTCATCACCAAGCAGAACGCCTTCTCGACGAAATTGTGGTGGCCCGACATCGACCAAGTCACTGCCGTCTGGTCGCCTTCGGGCTTGAAATCGAACTGCGACGTGCCGGTTCCCTCATGGGGCTTCACCATATCTACCTTGATCTTGACGAGGTCGCTCGGACGACTCTCGACGATGGTCACCTTCCCTTCGCCGACTTCGCTGTTGCCGGACCAGGTCATCGCCGCGCCTTGCCCCGCCTCAGGCCCTTCGAAGCCGATCTTGGCGGCGGGGTCGAGCTTGGCCCAAGGCGACCAGGCATCCCATTTGTGAAAGTCGTTCACTTGCGCAAATACGTCAGCCTGAGGCGCTGCGATCTTCGCCGTGCGCTCAACGCGGAAATCGGCAGGCTGCATGGCGACCACCGCGACGAAGATGAGGATGAGGGCTGCAAGTCCGATCAGAATTTTCTTGAACATGTCAGTTCCTCCGCAAAAGCGCCGATCGTTCCGGCTATTCGATAACGAGATCACCAAGATATGGCATGTCGATGACGTTGACGACCGCGCCGATCTTCACGTTCTTGCGCGCGGCCCAGGACAGATGCTGCCAGTGCAGGGGGATGAGCGCCGCGTCGTCGTAGATGAGGCGCTCGATCTGGCGCAAACGCGCGGCGCGCTCGGAAGCGTCGGTCATGGTCTGCGTCGCCAGCGTGAGGCGATCGATTTCCCGATTGGAGTAATTCCCGGCGTTGTATTGCCCGAAACCCTTGTCCTGGTCGGGCGTCATCACCAGGAACTCGTAGAAGTTGGCCGAGTCGAGCGTGTCGGACTGCCAGCCGATCATCATGATGCCAGCGGCGCGCTCGTCGAAGCGCTGCCAGTATTGCGCCTTGGGCATGGTCTGCAAATCGACCCTGATATTGATCTTGGCGAGCATGGCGGCGACGGCCTCGGCGACGCGCGCATCCTCGATGTAGCGGTTGTTGGGCGCCATCATCGTCACGGCGAAGCCGTCGCCATAACCGGCCTCCTGCATCAAGGCCTTCGCCTTGGCGAGGTCGTAGCGGGGGCGAAGCGCGGGATCGTGGCCGGCATAACTCGGCGGGCTCAACTGGGCGGCCGCGGTGCCAAGCCCGCGCATGATCTTGGTGGCGATGCCTTCGCTGTTCACGGCGTGGGCGATGGCGAGCCGCACGCGCTTGTCCTTGAAGGCCGGGACGCGCTCCTGATTGAGCTCGAAGGTTAGGACGCGCATGCTCGGCATGGTGATGAGGTCGCAGCACGCGGCCTCTCTCACCCGTTCGAGATCGGTCGGCGGCACGGGCGCGATGAAATCGACGTCGCCGGCAAGAATGGCCGCGACCCGCGTCGCGGGCTCCTTGATCGGGGTGAAGACGATCTCGTCGACATTGCCGGGCGAGGCCTTGT
>JBFWTF010000107.1:0-8406 GCA_050247995.1 Methyloceanibacter sp.
TTTTGCGCGGGTCGAGCGCGTCGCGCACGGCCTCGCCGACGAAGATGAGAAGGCTGAGGGTGATGGCGATGACGAAGAAGGCGGTGAGCCCGAGCCACGGCGCCTGGAGATTGTCCTTGCCTTGCGCCAACAGCTCGCCGAGCGAGGCCGATCCCGGCGGCAGCCCGAAGCCGAGAAAGTCGAGCGAGGTCAGCGTCGTGATCGAGCCGTTGTGGATGAAGGGCATGAAGGTGAGCGTCGCTACCATCGCGTTGGGCAGCAGATGCTTGAAGATGATGCGCAAGTTGGACAGGCCGAGCGCCCGCGCCGCCGTCACATATTCGAAATTGCGCGCGCGCAAGAACTCCGCCCGCACCACCCCGACCAGTGCGACCCAGGAAAAGGCGAGCAGAATGCCGAGCAGGATCCAGAAATTGGGTTCGATCACCGCCGCCACGATGATGAGCAGATAGAGCTGCGGCACGCTGGTCCAGATCTCGATGAAGCGCTGGAACAGGAGATCGGTCCAGCCGCCGAAATAGCCCTGGACGGCGCCGGCGGCGACCCCGACCAGCGAGGAGACCAGGGTGAGCACGAGCCCGAACAGGACCGAGATGCGGAAGCCGTAGATCACGCGCGCGACCACGTCGCGGCCCTGGTCGTCGGTGCCGAGCCAGTTCCATTCGAGCTGGGCGTTGCACGGGTGGAAACCGCGCTCGACCGCGCGCTTGCAGTCCTCCTTGGTGAGGAGCCAGGTCGGTTTCACCGGGAAGGCCATCGGCGGGTTCTTGTTCTGGGTGTTGTAGGAGAAACGGATCGGCGGCCACACTGCCCAGCCGCCCGCATCAGAGATCATGTCCTTGACGGCGGGGTCGCGGTAATCGGCCTCGGTCTCGAAGATGCCGCCGAAGGCCGTCTCCGGGTAGGCCTTGAAGACCGGCATGTAGAAATGGCCCTTGTAGGAGACGAGGATCGGCTTGTCGTTGGCGATGACTTCCGCGAACAGGCTGATGGTGAACAGCGCGAGAAAGATCCACAACGACCAGAAGCCGCGGCGATTGGCCTTGAACACCTCGAAGCGGCGGCGCTGGAGCGCGGAGAACCAAGGCTTGGGCTTCGGCAGTCCGTCTGCCGTCACCTCCTCGACGATGGCGGTATCGGTCGGGGCGTCCATGGTCTCACACCTCGCGCGTCTCGAAATCGATGCGCGGATCGACCCACGTATAGGTGAGGTCGGAGAGGAGATTGATGAGCAGCCCGAGCAGCGAGAAGATGTAGACCGTGGCGAACACGACCGGATAGTCGCGGTTCACGATCGACTCGAAGCCGAGCAGGCCGAGCCCGTCCAAGGAGAAGATCGTCTCGATCAGGAGCGAGCCGGCGAAGAAGGCGCCGATGAACGCGCCGGGGAAGCCGGCGATGACGATCAGCATGGCGTTGCGGAAGACGTGGCCGTAGAGCACTTGCCGCTCGGCCAGGCCCTTGGCCCGCGCCGTCATCACGTATTGCTTGCGGATTTCCTCGAGGAACGAGTTCTTGGTGAGGAAGGTCGTGGTGGCGAAGGCCGACAGCGCCATCGCGATCAGCGGCAGCAAGAGATGCCAGAAATAATCGGTGATCTTCAGGTACCAGGGCAGGTCCCACCAATTGTCGGACACGAGCCCGCGCAAGGGGAAGATTTGAAAGAACGAGCCGCCCGCGAACAGCACGATCAAAAAGACCGCGACGAGAAAGCCGGGGAGCGCGTAGGCGATGACGACGCCGGTGCTGGTCCAGATGTCGAAGCGCGAGCCGTCGCTGACCGCCTTGCGGATGCCGAGCGGGATGGAGATGAGATAGGTGAGCAGCGTCATCCACAGGCCGAGCGAGATCGAGACCGGCATCTTCTCCTTGATCAGGCTGAGCACGCTTGTGTCGCGGAAATAGCTCTCGCCGAAATCGAACAAGAGGTAGTTCTTGATCATCAGGAAGAAGCGCTCATAGGCCGGCTTGTCGAAGCCGAACTGCTTCTCCAGGCTCTTGATGAATTCCGGGTCGAGCCCTTGGGCGCCGCGATATTTCGACGGCGCGCCCACGTCGCCCGGAACGCCCCCTTGGCCGCGCTTGCCGGCGAAGTCGCCGCCGCCGCCGCTGAACATCGCCGTGGCGCCGGGATCGGTGCCGGTGAGTTGGGCGATCAGCCGCTCGACCGGGCCGCCCGGCGCGAACTGCACGATGACGAAAGTCACGAGCATGATGCCGAGCATCGTCGGGATGATCAGCAGGAGACGGCGGAGGATATAGGCGATCATTCGCTTCGGGCGGACCTTCTCAATCGCGCAACGAAATAAACCGCGAGCATCAACCCAATCAGGGCGGCGAGGATGAACCAGGGCCCTCCGGCCGAACCGTCCGAATCGGCCGCCGGCGCGCCCGCACTTGTCAGTTTGGCAGCTTTGGCCTCGTCATACCACCACGTGTCGAGGATACCACGGTCGTAGCGCGGCTTCTCTTCCGGCCGCGAGAACTTGTCCCAATAGGCGACGTTGTTCGACGGCTTGTACCAGTGCGGCACCCAATAATGGCCCGCCCTGAGCACGCGGTCGAGCGCGCGGGACGCCGTCTCGAGCTCCTCGCGGCTCTTGGCTCCGAGGATGCGCTCGATCAGCGCATCGACGGCGGGATCGGCGATACCGGCAAGGTTGAGCGAGCCGTCCATTTTGGCCGCTTCCGCGCCGAAATAGCTCCGGAGCTCGACGCCCGGCGTGTTGCGCATGCTGTAACGCTGCGTGGTGATGTCGAAATCGAAATCCTTGAGCCGCTGCTGGTACTGCGCCGCATCGACCATGCGGATGCGAGCGTTGATGCCGAGCAGCTTGAGGTTTTTCACGTACGGCGCCATCACCCGCTCGAACACCGGCTCGAAGGTCAGGATCTCGAGCGTGAAGGGCTCGCCTTTGTCGTCGAGGCGGACGCCGTTCTTGACGGTGAAGCCGGCCTCGTCGAGAAGCGTTCCCGCCTGCTGCAACAGGTTTCGGTCCTGGCCCGAGCCATCGCTCTTTGGGGGGAGATAAGCCGGTCCCAGCGCTTCGTCGGACACGGGCACCCCAAGGCCGGTGAGGAGCGCGCGTTCCGCCTCCGGCGGTTCGCCCTCAGCCTTCATCGGCGAATTCTCGAAGAAGCTCGTGGTGCGGTCGTAGAGCCCGTGAAACAGATTGCGGTTGGTCCACTCGAAATCGAAGGCGAGGTCGAGCGCCCGCCGCACGCGCGGGTCCTTGAGCTTGTCCCGCCGCGTGTTGAGGAAGAAACCTTGCGTTCCCGACGGCGTCTCGTCGGGGAGCACCTCCTTGATGACTTTCCCGGAGCGGATCGCCGGAAAGTCGTACTCCATCGCCCAGACTTTTGAGGTGAACTCCTCGCGGAAATCGTAGGCGCCGGCCTTGAACGCCTCCATCGCCGCGGTGCGGTCGCGGAAATACTCGAAGCGGATCTTGTCGAAGTTGAAGCGCCCGCGATTGACGGGAAGGTCCTTGGCCCAATAGCCGGGATTGCGGCCGTAGACGATGCTGCGCCCCTGCGCCACGGAGTCGACTACGTAAGGGCCCGAGCCGAGCGGCGCCTCGAGCGTTGTCTCGTCGAACGGCCGGTTGGTGTAATAGGCCTTGGAAAAGATCGGAAGCGCGGCGACGGTCAAGGGCAGGTCGCGCACGAGCTCGCCCTGGAAACTGTAACGCACCGTAGCCGGGTCGAGCGCCTCGGCCTTCACCACGTCTTGCAGCATCTGATGGAAGAGAGGATGGCCCTTGGTCTTGAGCGTCTCGAAGGAGAACACGACGTCGTCCGCCGTGACCTTCGTTCCGTCGGCGAAGCGCGCCTCGGGCCGCAAGGTGAAGGTGACGGACTCGCCGTCGGGCGCGAGCTCGGCGCTCTCGGCCACCAGCCCGTAGACGGCGTCGGGCTCGTCGGCGGCGCGCGCCATCAAGCTATCGAACAGGAGTTCGAGGCCTTCGGCGGCATCGCCCTTGAGGATGTAGTTGTTGAGGCTGTTGAACGTCGCCACCCCGCCCCAGCCGACGAGCGAGAAGGTTCCGCCTTTGGGAGCGTCGGGATTGGCATAGGAAAAATGGGCGAAGTCGCCGGGGTAGGCGAGGTCGCCGAAGGCCGAGAGACCGTGCTCGCCGTCGGCGGCAAAGGCCGGGAAGGCGAAGAGAAGGAGGGCGAGAGTCGCGCCGGCGCCCGGCCGCAAAGACGAGGCCCGCGCCATCAGAGCGGCGATGAACCCGGAAGCCGCGCGGCGAGCGTCTGGTCGAACCACCACACCTGGAGGAAGCCCGGCGTCAGTCCCGGCAGCACCTTGGGCTGGCCGTAGCGGTCCCAATAGGCGATCCTGACCGCTGGCGCGTACCATTGCGGCACCACGAATTCGTTCCACAGGAGCACGCGGTCGAGCGCGCGGCTGGCGGCGACAAGCTCGGCGCGATCCTTGGCGAAGATGATGCGGTCCACGAGTTGGTCGATCGCCGGGCTCTTGACGCCGATGAGGTTGGCGCTGCCTTCGCGGCTGGCGGCATCGGAGCCCCAGAAGTCGCGCTGCTCGTTTCCGGGCGATTCCGACTGGCCGAAATTGCCGACCACGATGTCGTAGTCGAAACCGTCGAGCCGACGTGTGTACTGCGCCGAATCCACCAGGCGGATCGTGCCCTTGATGCCGAGCCGCGCGAGATTCTGCAAGTAAGGCTGCACGATGCGCTCGAATAGCGGCGACACCAGCAGGAACTCGACCTTCATCTGCTCGCCGGTCTTGGCGTTGGTGAGAACGCCGCCTCTCACCTCCCAGCCGGCCTCTTTGAGCAGGGTCATTGCCTTGCGCAGATTGTTGCGCATCGCGTCTTGCGTGTCGTTCACCGGGTTCTGATGCACCGCGGTGAACACCTCCGGCGGCACGCCGTCCTTCACCTCGTTCAGGATCTCGAGCTCGCGTCCCTCGGGCAGCTCTTTCAGCGCGGCAAGCTCGCTCCCCTCGAAGAAGCTGCCGACGCGCGCGTACTGGTTATAGAACAGGTTCTTGTTGGCCCACTCGAAGTCGTAGGCGAGGCTGAAGGCCTGACGCACGCGGCGATCCTGGAATTGCGGCCGCCGCAGATTGAGGACGAAGCACTGCATGGAGTGGATGCGCTCGAGCGGGATCTCCTGGCGGCGGACCAACCCGTTCGTCAGCGCGGCGAAATCGTAGGCCATCGCCCAGTTCTTGGCGCTCGTCTCCTGCCAGTAGTCGAGGTTCCCCGCCTTGAAGCTCTCGAAGGCGACGGTCTCGTCGCGGTAATATTCGAAGCGGATCTCGTCATAGTTCCACTGCCCGGCATTCACCGCCAGGTCCTTGCCCCAGTAATCCGCGACCCGCTCGAAGCTGATCGAGCGTCCGGGCTTGACCTCCTTGATGCGGTAGGGACCTGAGCCGAGCGGCGGCTCGAGCGTCGTCTTCATCGGATCGCGTGCATTGCCGCTCGCGTCTTTGCCGGTCCAGTAATGCTTGGGCAGGATGGTGAGCTGTCCCATGATCATCGGCAGCTCGCGATTGTTCTTGACGTCGAAATAGAAGGTGACCTCGTTCTCGCCCGTGGCTTCGGCGCGCGAGACGTTCTTGTAATAGAGGCCCATGCGCGGGTTGGCGGCCTTGTTGACCTCGAGGCTGTAGATGACATCCGCGGGCGTGATCTCGGTGCCGTCGTGCCAGCGCGCCTCGTCGCGCAGCTTGAAGGTCACGGAGGAATAGTCGTCCGGATAGGATGCCCATTCGGCGATCAGCCCGTAGGAGGTCGAGGGCTCCTCCAGGCTGTCGGCCATCAGAGTCTCGAAGACGAGACTGAGGCCCGCGGCCTGCTCGCCTTTGTAGAGAACAGGATTCAAGCTGTCGAAGCCGCCGATGTCCGACAATCGAACGATGCCCCCTTTCGGCGCATCGGGATTGACGTAGTCGAAATGCTTGAAGTCGGCGGGGTAGCGCGGCTCGCCGATGAGCGAGAGGGCGTGATGGTGGCGCGGCTCCGGCGCGTCCTCGGCCTGGGCGGGGAAGGGGAGAAGGGCGCCGAGAAGGATCGCGACAGCAAGGCGAGAGAAATTCATGAGCGGCATCGTCCCTGACCTGACCGGAGGCGGCTCGACCGCAAGCGTCCCCGCGAGGCAAGGGGCCGAAAGCCGAAGAAAGCCGCCAAAACCTAGCATGGCGGCCCCTTCGGCCAAATGAATTATCGGTCAGGTATCGAGGTGCCGGATGTGCGGCCATCCGCCATCTGGCACCGCTGTCGTTGTGTCTACTCGACCCCTGGCGGAGGCCCGTCGGGATAGACCGGCTGCGGCCAGTTGGGTGAGGGCGCCTCGCCCATCGACTCGGCCGGAGCGTCCCCGGCTGACGCGGGCTCGCCGTCGGGATAGACCGGCTGCGGCCAATTGGGCGAAGGCGGCTCGCCCATCGACGGGGCTTCGGCCGGGGTCTCCTCCGTCGCGGCTGGCTCCTCATCGGGATAGACCGGCTGCGGCCAGTTGGGCGAAGGCGGCTCACCCATCGAGGGCTCCGACGGAGCGGGCTCTTCCGCCACGGGTTCCTCCGCGGCCGGGGATTCAGCAGCAGGCTCTTCAGCAGCCGGTTCTTCCGCAGCAGGCGCTTCAGCGGGCTCCTCAGCAGCCGGTTCTTCCGCTGCCGGCGCTTCCGCCGCGGGCTCTTCCGCCGCAGGCGCTTCAGTGGCAGGCGCTTCAGCGGCAGGCTCTTCAGCCGCCGGTTCTTCCGCGGCAGGCGCCGCCGCTGCTTCCGGTAACGGCACCGGGCTGTCGGCATTGCTGCGCATATAGGCGATGATGTCGGCGCGCTTCTTGAGGTCGGCCACGCCCGGGAAGGCCATCGATGTGCCAGGCGCGAAGGCCTGCGGATTCGTCAGCCACAGATCGAGATTCTCGTAGGTCCAGTCGCCTTCCTTGCCCTGAAGCGCGGGCGTGTAGGTGACGCCTTCATGGGACGCGATCTTCTTGCCGACAATCCCATAGAGATTGGGGCCGATCAGGGTGGCGCCGCCCTTGTCGAAGGTATGGCACACCTTGCACAGGGCCACTTCGCCCTCGCCCTTGGCCGGATCGGCCGTGGCGA
The DNA here is from genome assembly GCA_050247995.1 of Methyloceanibacter sp. Lineage (GTDB taxonomy): Bacteria > Pseudomonadota > Alphaproteobacteria > Rhizobiales > Methyloligellaceae > Methyloceanibacter. Next base: position 7,097 of record JBFWTF010000107.1, read on the forward strand.
TCACGGCAAGAATTTCCGCTCCGGGCGCCGCGCTGGCCGCGGGCTCTTCGGCTTCCTCTCCGGCCGCGGGAGCTGCCGCAGGCTCGGGCAGAGGCAGGGGAGTGTCGCTCTTCTCGCGCAGGAACAGGATCACGTCCGCCCGCTCCTTGGCGTCGGGAAGGCCCGGAAACAGCGCCATCTTGGTGCCGGGCGCGAACGCGTTCGGGTTCTCGATCATATGATCGAGCAGGGCGTAGTCCCACGTGCCGTCCTTGGTCTTGAGCGCGTCGGAATACTCGTAGCCTTCGTGGCTTGCGACCTTGCGGCCGAGCACGCCGTAGAGATTGGGGCCGATCAGATTGGGGCCGCCCTTGTCGAAGCTGTGACAGATGGCGCATTTCTTGGCGACATCGGCGCCATGAGCGGCATTGCCGGCGGCGAGGAGCGTTCCAATGTCTGGCGCACCCTCGGCCTTCCCTTCGCCGCCCTTCTTCTCTTCGGTGCCCGCAACCTCGTAGCCGGGCGTCTCCGGCTCATGTTCCTCTTGGGCGATTTGGATAATGGTCCTCGCGCCGAAGAACAGCAGCAGTGCGCCGAGCACCGCCATGGCGATCTGATTCAGGCGATAATATTTCATGATCGGTGGTACCCCCCGGAAGTAGAGTGGCTACTTTCCCTTGTAGCTCTTGTAGCGGGGCGGCAGACTATAGGGCCTACCCGCTTGTTGCAACTGAGACATTTGATCTAGCGCCGGCTGTCGCCGGGGCCAAGGTCCCGTGCTACTGACGCAGATCATGACCTTGTGTTTGATCGTTATACCTGCGCGGCTGAAAGCCACAAGGCTTCCCGATAAGCCATTGGCGGATATTGGGGGCGAGCCCATGATCGTCCATGTCTGGCGCCGGGCGGTCGAGGCCGATTGCGGCCCGGTTGTCGTCGCAACCGACGCCGCAGAGGTCCGCGAAGCCGTGGAAAGAGCCGGGGGCGAGGCCGTCATGACCCGCCCCGACCATGCCAGCGGGTCCGACCGGGTGTTCGAGGCGGTCCAGGCCTATGACCCCGCGGCGCGGCTCGAGACGGTCGTCAATCTGCAAGGCGATCTGCCCACGCTCGATCCGGTCCTGGTCCGCGCCTGCCTCAGCGCGCGGGCGGAAGGCGGCGCCGATATCGGCACCATCGCCGCTTCCATCGTCCGCGACGAGGAGCGCACCGATCCCAACGTGGTGAAGGTGATCGGCACGCCGCTCCCCGGCGGCGCGACTTTGCGCGCGCTCTACTTCACGCGGGCGACCGCGCCTTACGGCGAGGGTCCGCTCTACCATCATATCGGC
>JBFWTF010000108.1:0-8327 GCA_050247995.1 Methyloceanibacter sp.
AGCGGGATCAGGACGGCGGCGGCGAGGAGCGGCTAGGCGAAGGAGGGTCCGGCGACGACCAGCGCCATCGCCGTCTTGACGATCGTATTGGTTAGGGCGGCGATCACGATGGCGATCACGGCGATGCGGGCGTCCCCGTTTCTTGCGAGTTCCGCCATCGAGAGGGTGATGGCATCGACATCGGTAAGGCCGGCAAGGGCCGCCACAACATAGAGCCCGCGCGCCGCAAAATGTTCCTGCGCGATCTTGGCGGCGAGCAGCACCACGGCAAAGAAGGCCGCGAACTTCGCCGCTTGCGTCAGGCTGAACGGGTTCTGGACCTTCAGGCTCGATTCGGCCGCGGCGTCAGCACCCTCCCTCCCGCGAAAATAGAGGACTGCCGCGATACCGCCGGCCACGGCGCCCATCGCCGCGAACGGCGCGATGAGACCGGGCAGAAGAGTGCGATTGACCGCCGCCACCAGAATGATGACGCGTACGAACATCACGGCCCAGGCAAGGAGGATGCCGCAGGCGAGACTTGCCGCGCTTTGCGGGCGGTCGCGCCCTTCCTTGGCGAAAGACAAGGTCACGGCGGTCGATGACACCAGTCCGCCCGTCAGACCGGTCAGCGCCGCGCCGCGGCTCGGTCCGAGCAGCCGCGTCAACACATAGCCGATGAGCGACAGGCCGGAGATCAGGATCACGAGCAGCCACAACGCGTAAGGATTGAGCGCGCCCCACGGATCGATGGGCCGGTCGGGCAGAAGCGGAAGCGCGATGAAGGTCGCGATCAGGAGACGCAGGCCGGCATAGACATCGTCCCAGCCGAGCTTCGCCACGAAGCCGTGCAGCGGCTGCTTGTAGGCGAGCACCGCCGCGGTGACGACGCCAAGGGCGATGGCAAGCTCCTCATGGCCCAGCATCACCATCGCGCCCAGCACGAACACGACGACGGCGGCGACCTCGGTGGTAAGACCGGTGGATTGCGGGTTCGCCCGCGCGGCGACGAAGTATCCCGCCACGATGAAGGCGCCGACGCAAAGGAGAGCCACGGCCAAGACCCAGGGCGAGCCGGTGCTGCGCGCCACCCAGGCGGCGGCGGCGCCGAACAGGGCGAGCAAGGTGAAAGTGCGTAGCCCTGCGACGCCGTCGGCCTCGCCCTCTTCGGTCTTGTGCTTTTCGCGCTCGATGCCGATCAGCGCGCCGAGCAGGATCGCCGTGGCGAAATCGAGCGCGACCTTGAGGAGCTCGGAATATTCCATCGCCTTGGCTCGCGCCTCGTTACGTCCGGGTCAGGCCCCCTGCCCCTTCCGGCGCTCGGGATAGAGGGCGGCAAGCGCATCGCGCGTGGCTGGCGCGACGCCCCGTTCGGTGATGAAGCCGGTGACGAGCCGCGCCGGCGTGACGTCGAAGCCGTAGTTCGCCGCGCGCGTGCCTTCCGGCGCGATCTCGACCGTGGCGACGCTGCCGTCGGGCAAGCGTCCCGTCATGCGCGTAACTTCCTCGGGATTGCGCTCTTCGATCGGGATCGCGCTGCCGTCGTTGAGGCTCCAATCGATGGTCGAGAAGGGCAGTGCCACGAAGAACGGCACCTGGTTGTCACGGGCCGCGAGCGCCTTGAGATACGTGCCGATCTTGTTGGCGACGTCGCCCGTCGCCGTGGTCCGGTCGGTGCCGACGATGCAGAGATCGACCAGCCGCTTCTGCATCAGATGACCGCCGGCATTGTCGGCGATCAGCGTGTGCGGCACGCCATGAGCGCCAAGCTCGAAGGCCGTGAGCGAGGCGCCCTGATTGCGCGGCCGCGTCTCGTCAACCCACACATGCACGGCGATCCCCTCGTTATGGGCGCGATAGATCGGCGCGAGCGCCGTGCCCCAATCGACGCAAGCGAGCCACCCGGCATTGCAGTGGGTGAGAATGTTGACGGTCGCGCCGCCCTTCTTCTCGGCATGCGCCTGGATGATCCCGAGCCCGTGCGCGCCGATCTTCCGGTTGGTCTCGACGTCCTCGTCGCAGATTTCGGCGGCGCGGGCGAACGCGGCCGCCACACGCTCCTCGCGCGGCTGGTTGCGCACCGCCTTTTGCATCTCGTCGAGCGCCCAGCGGAGATTGATGGCGGTCGGGCGGGTGGCCGCGAGCGTGGCGGTAGCGCGATCGAGCGCCTCGTCCGATGCGTCGTCGCGAAGCGCGAGCGCGACCCCGTAAGCGGCGGTCGCCCCGATCAGCGGCGCGCCCCGCACCTGCATGGTGGCGATGGCGCGCGCGGCGTCCTCGAGGTTGCGCAAGGTCACGGTCTCGAAGGCATGAGGCAACCTGGTCTGGTCGATGATCTCGACCGACGCGCCGTCAGGATTGAGCCAGATCGTGCGATAGGACTTGCCGCCGATCTTCATGCCTAGTCGCCTTCGAAGGACATCAGCGCATGAGGCGCAACGCCCAGCTTCGCCAGCCGCGCCGCGCCGCCGAGATCGGGCAGGTCGATGACGAAGGCGGCGCCCACGACGTCGGCTTTCAGCTTGCGCAGGAGCTTGACCGCGGCTTCCGCCGTTCCGCCGGTGGCGATCAGATCGTCGACGAGCAGCACCGGCTCGCCCGCGCTGATGGCGTCCTCGTGGACCTCGATCACGTCGATGCCGTATTCGAGCTCGTAGCCCTGACCGATGGCCTTGGCCGGCAATTTGCCCTTCTTGCGGATCGGGATGAAGCCGCAGCGTAGGCGGTCGGCCACGGCGCCGCCGAGGATGAAGCCGCGCGCCTCGATGCCCGCGACCGACTGGATGCGCCGGTGGGTGAACGGCCGCGCCAGTTGCTCGACGCAAGCCCTGAAGCCGTTGGCATGGCCGAGCAGCGTAGTGATGTCGCGGAACATGATGCCGGGCTTGGGATAGTCCGGGATGGTGCGCACGAGGTCTTTGAGATCGATATCGGCCGACAGGTTCATCGGGGAACTCCGTAAGGATTGGCGCGCGGCGCCAACGGCAATCACTTGAGCCTATAGTCGAAGCGCGCGCGCCTGGCTAGTCGAGCGGCGGCGGCCTCAGCCTTTCAGCACGCGCCCCGCCACGGCATCGAGCTTCCTCAGCAGCTCGGGATCGCGCGCTTCCGGCGCGGTGATGATGGCGGTGTCCAGCGCCCGGTCGGAGCCGATCGGGCAAGGCTCGTGCTCCCGCGGGAAGCTCTTGGCGAGCCGCCCGATCAGCTTGGCCCCCTTGTCCGCATTCGCCATCAGCACCTTGATGATGTCGGTGACGGTGACGGCGTCATGGTCGGGATGCCAACAATCGTAGTCGGTGACCATGGCCACGGTCGCGTAGCAAATCTCCGCCTCGCGCGCGAGCTTGGCCTCGGGCAGATTGGTCATGCCGATGACGGAATAGCCGAGGCCCTTATAGGTGAGGCTCTCGGCGAGCGTGGAGAATTGCGGGCCCTCGATGCAGACATAGGTGCCGCTCCGCGCCAGCGGGATCCCTTCAGCTTCGGCCGCCTCGGCGAGGTGGAGGCGGAGCCGCGGCGAGACCGGATGCGCCATCGACACATGTGCGACGCAGCCTCTGCCGAAGAAGGAGCTGTCGCGGTGAAAGGTGCGATCGACGAACTGATCGACGAGGACGAAGGTGCCGGGCGGCAACTCTTCCTTGAAGGAGCCGCAGGCCGACAGCGAGACGAGGTCGGTCACGCCTGCCCGCTTCAGCACGTCGATATTGGCGCGATAGTTGATGTCGCTCGGCGAGAGCCTATGGCCTTTATCGTGGCGCGACATGAACGCGATCGGCAGCCCGTCGATATCGCCGAGGCGCAGCGGCGCGGACGGGGCGCCCCAGGGGCTCGCGATCAGTTCCTCGCGCACATTCTTGAGGCCCGGCAGGTCGTAGAGACCCGAGCCGCCGATGACGCCTAGCACCGCTTTGACCATGCTTCCCCCGTTATGCCCAAGACGGGCGGCTAAGGCTGCGCGCGAACGGCCGCCCGGAACTCATTCGCCGATATTGATATAGAACACGTTCCACACCCAGTCGCCATGCTTGGGGTCGGCCTTGTCGAGCTGTTGTGTTCCGCTCTTCACCAGCCAGATCGGCCCTTGCTGTCCGATGCCGAGAGGAACGCCATCGGCCGAGAGCGCGAGGATCCAGTCGGATCCGTCGATATCCTCCGGCACGAGCCATCCGGTGAAGCCGTCGAGCGCCATGAAGCTGATCTTGAGCTTGGCCGCTTCGAGATATTCGAGCACGTCGCGCAAGCCCGGGCCCGAGAAGCTCGCGGGCTTCGCGTAGGTGTTCGGCTGCGCGGTGACGGTCTGTTGCGGCAGCGCAAGCAGCATCGCGCGGTCGAACGCAAAGGCGTTCTTGAAGGCGACCTTGTGCTCGGCGAGCAGAACGTCGCGTTTGGCATCGACCGGGCCGCGGTTGGACTTGCCGACCAGGCCGCCCACGGTCAGGAGCACCATCTCACGGGGCATCTCGGTTTCGCTCCCGGCGAGCGCGGGCGAGACGATCAAGGCCGCCAAAAGATAAAGGAGCGCTGGTTTCATCGGCGCTCCTTATACCGCAACGGAGGCGGAAGGATAGACGTTCGGCGCGACAGCGTTTACGCGCTCTCGCGCTTCTCGTCATGATGAACCCGGGCCCAGACCACTCGCTTGGCGAGGTACATGATGACGAGGAACACGACGAGGAAGATCATCAGCCGGGCGCCCACCTCATGGCGTTCCTCGAGCTTGGGCTCGGCCGCCCACATCAGGAATGCCGCGACGTCCTTCGCGTAGTTGTCCACGTTGGCCTTGGTGCCGTCGGTATAGGCGACCACCCCGTCGCTCAACGGCGGGACCATGGCGATCTGGTGTCCGGGGAAGGCCGCGTTGTAGTGCATGCCTTGGGCAAGCTCGAAGCCTTGCGGCGCCGGGACGTAGCCGGTGAGCAGCGCATAGATATAGTCGGGGCCGCCCGGCCGCGCCTTGGCGATGACCGAGAGATCCGGCGGCGCCGCGCCGTTATTGGCCGCGCGCGCCGCCTGCTCGTTGGCGAAGGGCGACCGGAACCGGTCCGAGGGACGCCCCGGACGCTGGAACATCTCGCCCTTTTCGTTCGGCCCGTCGGTGACCTGGACCTGGGAGGCGATGATCTCCACGGCCTTGGGCGGGAATTGCGGTCCGCCCGGCTCGCCGAGATTGCGGTAGGACAAGAGCCGCATCGAGTGGCAGTTCGCGCAAACCGTCTGATAGACCTTGAAGCCGCGCTGGAGCTGGGCGTTGTCGAAGCTGCCGAAAGGCGGCGCGAAGCTCCAGCCCTGCGCCGCGATTTCCGGACCGTGACCGTTGCTTGTCGCGGCCGCGTCCTCGGCCGCGCTCACATTCGCGGAAGCCAGAAGAAGCGCGCCGGAAAGGGCGAAAAGAAAGGCTGACGATCGCATCAGGCACCCTCCGCCGGCGCGAGCTTGCGCGATCCCGTCCCGAGCACGGACTCGGTGATGCTGCCCGGCAGCGCGCGGGGTTTTTCGATCCAGCCCACCACAGGCATGACCACGAGGAAGAAGGCGAAATAGTAGACGGTGAAGAGACGGCCGAAGATGAGGTACCAGCCCTCGGGCGCCTGCGAGCCGAGATAGCCGAGCGCGATGCACGTCACCACGAAGAGCCAGAAGAACCATTTGTAGATCGGCCGGTAGCGCGTGGACCGCACCTTCGAGGTGTCGAGCCACGGCACAAAGAACAGGACGGCGATCGCGCCGATCAGCCCGATCACGCCGAACAGCTTGTTCGGGATCGCGCGCAGAATGGCGTAGAAGGGCAGGAAGTACCATTCCGGCACGATATGCGGCGGCGTCTGGAGCGGATTGGCCGGAATATAGTTGTCGGGGTGGCCGAGAAAATTCGGCGCGTAGAACACCATCGCCGCGAACAGGAGAATAAAGGCGACGAGCGCGAAGCCGTCCTTGATGGTGTAGTAGGGATGGAACGGGATCGTGTCCTTCGGCGACTTCACGTCGATGCCGGTCGGATTGTTGTTACCGGGAACGTGCAGCGCCCAGATGTGCAGCACGACCACGCCGGCGATGACGAACGGCAAGAGATAGTGGAGCGCATAAAGCCGGTTCAGCGTCGGGCCGCCCACCGAAAAGCCGCCCCAGATCCACTCCACCAGCGTCGTGCCGAGCCCGGGGATGATCGCGTTGAGCGACGAGAAGAGATTGGTGATGACCGTGACCGCCCAGAAGCTCATCTGCCCCCACACCAGCGAGTAGCCCATGAAGGCCGTGGCGATCATCAGGAGAAGAATGAGCACGCCGAGAATCCACAACACCTCGCGCGGCGCCTTGTACGAGCCGTAATAAAGGCCGCGGAAGGTGTGGATATAGGCGGCGAGGAAGAACATCGAGGCGCCGACGGCGTGGGAATAGCGCAGGAGCCATCCCCAATTGACGTCGCGCATGATCTTCTCGACCGAGTCGAAGGCCTCGGCCTCGGTCGGCACGTAATGCATGGCGAGCACCACGCCGGTGGCGATCTGGGCCACCAGCATGAAGGTCAGGATGCCGCCGAAGGTCCACCAGTAATTGAGGTTGCGCGGCGTCGGGAAGACCATGAACTGGTCATGCATGATCCGCACGACGGGAAGCCGCGTATCGAGCCAGCGCTCGACGCCGGATTTCGGCTCATAGCTTGATGGGTGCCCCATGGCGCGCTCTATCCGATCTTGATCTTCTGGTCGGAGACGAAGTCGTAGGGCGGGATCGCAAGATTCTCGGGCGCCGGCCCGATGCGCACGCGACCCGCCGTGTCGTATTGCGACCCATGGCAGGGACAGAACCAGCCGCCATACTCGCCCTTATAGTCGCCGACCGCCTGGCCCTTGGGGATGCAGCCGAGATGGGTGCAGACGCCGATCATCACGAGCCACGGCTCGCGGTCCTTGGCCGCGCGGTTGTCGTCGCTGGCCAGGGCGCTGTCGGGCAGATTGGCGTTGCGCGCCAGCGGATCGGGAAGATCGTCGAGCGGCGTATCCTTGGCCTTGGCGATCTCCTCTTCGGTGCGATGGCGGAGGAAGATCGGCTTGCCGCGCCACATCACCGTCAGCGCCTGGCCGGGCTCGACATGAGAGATGTCCACCTCGGTCGTCGCGAGAGACAGCGTCGAGGCGTCGGGGTTCATCTGGTCGAGCAACGGCCACAGCGCCATCGCGCCGCCGACCGCGGCAAATCCTCCCGCCACGACCAGCATGACGTCGCGCCGTGTCGGCTCATCGTTGTCGGGTGAAGACTCTGCCGGAATATCGTGACTGGCCACGGGCCCAAAGCTCCTGGATGTGATCTGCTTTAAGGAATTAAGACCCTCACGCGAAGCGCGCCAGTCAATCGCAGGCGCGGCACAACGGCGCGGCGGCCTTGGAGGTTGAAGCGGACTTTTCTCGCGGTTTCTTGCATTGCTCCGTGAGCCTTGTCCAGGGGGACCAATTTGGGCAATTCGCCGCAGAATGCCGCCCTCGCGGGCTCTGAGACTTAGACGCTCGCGGCCGGGATTGTTTGATCCTGGTCAAAGCCCCGCCAATTGGCCCGCTCCAAGCCATTGACCTCTGCGTCCGCTGAGGCGTAAGGCCAGGAACGATGGACCAAAAAGCGTCGACAAAGCCGCCTGCGCAGGAGCTGTTCAGCCCGGCGCGCAAGGAGCGGGCGCGTCTCTGGTTCGAGCGGTTGCGCGACGAGATGTGCCAGGCCCTCGAGGCCGTGGAGGATGCGGCCGAAGGGCTCCCCGGCTGCGAAGGAAAAGCCCCGGGCCGCTTCGTGAAGACCCCGTGGCAGCGAACCGAAAAGGACGGCAGCGACGGCGGCGGCGGCGTCATGGCCCTGATGTCGGGCCGCGTGTTCGAGAAGGTCGGCTGCCATACCTCGACCGTGCACGGAACCTTCGCGCCCGAATTCGCCAAGCAGATTCCCGGGGCCGATGCCGATCCGCGCTTCTGGGCGAGCGGCATCTCCTTCATCGCCCACCCCGTGAACCCCAACGCGCCGACCGCCCATATGAACACGCGCATGGTGGTGACGTCGAAGGGCTGGTTCGGCGGCGGCGGCGATCTCACGCCGGTCTTGATGCGGCGGCGCACGCAAGACGACAAGGACTCGCGCGATTTCCACGCGGCGATGAAGGCCGCCTGCGACGGCGAGCCGTCCGCCGACTACACGCGCTTCAAGGAATGGTGCGACGAGTATTTCTATCTGCCGCACCGGAGCGAGATGCGCGGCATCGGCGGCATCTTCTACGACTATCTCGACAGCGGCGACTGGAAAGCAGATTTCGACTTCACCCAGAAGGTCGGCCGGGCCTTTGTCGGCATCTATCCCGAGATCGTCCG
>JBFWTF010000109.1:0-8322 GCA_050247995.1 Methyloceanibacter sp.
GACCGAGGCCGCCAAGCGCAATCTGGTCAAGGTTCCCTTGCGCGAGGGCCGCACGCTGCACCACGACGTGACCGGCCAGCACGGCGCGGGCCGCGTCGTGCTCAGAGCGGCGCCTCCCGGCACCGGCATCATCGCCGGCGGCCCCATGCGCGCCGTGTTCGAGACGCTCGGGATTCACGACGTTGTGGCCAAGTCGCTCGGAAGCTCGAACCCCTACAACATGGTGCGCGCGACCTTCAATGCGCTGCGCCACGAAGACAGCCCGCGCGGCGTTGCGGCGCGGCGCGGCAAGAAGGTCAGCGAGATCGTGTCGCGGCGGCGCGACGGTGCGGGCGACGCGGCCGGCACCGAGGCGTAACGCCTGGCCTGCGAGCAAGAGATAGAGAAGGTTTGGCACATGGCCGAGAAAAGAAAGACCATCGTCGTTGAGCAGATCGGAAGCCCGATCCGGCGCCCTTCGGTCCAGCGCGCGACCCTGATCGGGCTCGGCCTCAACAAGATGCACAAGCGGCGGACGCTGGTGGACAGCCCGCAGGTCCGCGGCATGGTGGCGAAGGTCAGCCACCTCGTCCGGATCGTCGAAGACGAGCCCAAGGCCTAAGGAAGAGACGTCATGCGATTGAATGCCATCAGCGACCGTCCGGGCGCGACCAAGGCCAAGAAGCGGCTCGGCCGCGGCATCGGTTCAGGCCTCGGCAAGACCGCGGGCAAGGGCACCAAGGGCCAGAAGGCCCGCGCCGGCGTTGCCATCAAGGGCTTCGAAGGCGGCCAGATGCCCCTGCACCGGCGCCTGCCCAAGCGCGGCTTCAAGAACATCTTCTCCAGGAAGTTCAACGAGCTCAATCTCGGCCGCATCCAGGCGGCCGTCGATGCCGGCCTCATCGACAGCAAGAAGCCGATCACCATCGCGGCGCTGAAGGAGGCAGGCCTCATCCGGCGCGAGAAGGACGGCGTGCGCCTCCTCGGCCAAGGCGAACTCAAGGCGAAGCTCGCCTTCGAGGTCACCGGCGCGTCGCAGAGCGCGATCAAGGCGATCGAGGCCAAAGGCGGCACGGTGACGCTCAAATCGCTCACCGGGCGCGAGCGGCCCGCCGCCGACAAGATCAAGTCCGAACGCAGGGCGGCGAAACGCGCGGCGAAAGAGGCGCCCAAGGGCGGCAAGGCCAAGGCCGAGCAGGCCGAAGGCGGGGAAGAGGCGTCCGCCAAGGCGAAGAAGCCCGCGCCCGAGGCGGCGGAAGGCGAGGCCAAGGCGCCGAAGGCCAAGCCCGCCAAAAAAGACGCATCCGAGTGAGGCGAGGCGGCAAGAGGCAGCCGTCTCCGCGCTAAGGAAAGAAGGTTTCGATGGTTTCCGCGGCAGAACAGCTCGTTTCCAACCTCAACCTGGCGGCCTTCGCCAAGGCCGACGAGCTCAAGAAGCGCATCTGGTTCACGCTCGGCGCGCTCCTGATCTACCGGCTCGGAACCTATATCCCCATCCCCGGCGTCAATCCCGAGGCTCTGGCCGACATCTTCCGCCAGCAGCAATCGGGCATCCTCGGCATGTTCAACATGTTCTCGGGCGGCGCCATCGAACGCATGGCGATCTTCGCGCTGAACATCATGCCGTACATCTCGGCCTCGATCATCATTCAGCTCTTGACGACCGTCTCGCCGCATCTGGAGCAGTTGAAGAAGGAAGGCGAGCAGGGGCGCCGGCAGATCAATCAATACACGCGCTACGGCACCGTGCTCCTCGCCGCGCTGCAAGGCTACGGCATCGCCATCGGGCTCGAGGGCGCGGGCAACGTCGTGCTCGATCCCGGCTGGTTCTTCCGCATCACCACCGTCATCACGCTGGTCGGCGGCACGGTGTTCCTGATGTGGCTCGGCGAGCAGATCACGGCGCGCGGCGTCGGCAACGGCATTTCGCTCATCATCTTTGCCGGCATCGTCGCGCAACTGCCGCATGCCATCGCCGGCACGCTCGAGCTCGGGCGCCAAGGCGCGTTGTCCACGGCGCTTATCATCGGGCTGATGGTCATGGCGATGCTCGTTATCGCGTTCATCGTTTTCATGGAGCGCGCGCAACGGCGGCTTCTGGTGCAGTACCCGAAACGCCAGGTCGGCAACCGCATGTTCCAGGGCGATTCCTCGCATCTGCCGCTCAAGCTCAACAGCGCGGGCGTCATTCCGCCGATCTTCGCCTCGTCGCTGCTTCTCCTGCCGATCACGATGGCGAACTTCTCGGCGGGAAAAGGGCCGGACTGGCTCAACAGCATCACCGCGATGCTCGGCATGGGCCAGCCGCTGCACATTATCCTCTACGTGGCGATGATCGTCTTCTTCGCCTTCTTCTATACGGCCGTGGTGTTCAATCCGAAGGACACGGCGGACAATCTGAAGAAGTACGGCGGGTTCCTGCCCGGCATCAGACCCGGGGAGCGGACGGCCGAGTATATCGACTATGTGCTCACCCGCATCACCGTGGTCGGGGCCCTCTATCTCGCGGCCGTCTGCGTGCTGCCGGAGATTCTAATCTCCTATATGGGCGTGCCGTTCTATTTCGGCGGCACCTCGCTTCTCATCGTGGTGAGCGTCACCATGGACACGGTCGCGCAAATCCACAGCCATCTGCTCGCCCATCAATATGAGGGCCTCATCAAGCGCGCACGGCTCAAAGGGGCGAGGCGGCGATGAATCTGGTCCTGCTCGGCCCTCCCGGCGCGGGCAAGGGGACGCAGGCCAAGCTCCTGGAAGAGTCCCGAGCGCTCGTCAAGCTATCGACAGGAGACATGCTTCGCGCCGCCGTCGCCGCCGGAAGCGAACTCGGCCGCAAAGCGGGCGAGATCATGAAGCGCGGCGAGCTCGTGCCCGACGCGCTCGTCATCAATTTGATTGCCGAGCGATTGGACGAGGACAAAGGGGCGCGAGGATTCATTCTGGACGGATTTCCCCGCACCATCGCCCAGGCCGAGGCGCTCGACCGGCTGTTTGCTGAGCGCGGCAAGACGGTCGACCGGGTCGTCGTCATGGCGGTGGACGACGAGGCCCTGGTGGCGCGCATCGCCGGCCGTTTCGCCTGCGCCAGTTGCGGCGAGGGCTATCACGACGTTCACAAGACCCCGCGCGTTCCGGGCGTCTGCGATCGCTGCGGCGGCACCAAGTTCACCCGGCGCCCCGACGATAACGAGGCGGTGGTGCGGGCACGGCTCGAGGCGTATCACGCCCAAACCGAGCCCCTGATTCACCATTACGCCGATCAGGGCAAGGTCAGGACGGTGGATGGCATGGCCGATATTGAGACAGTCGCCCGGGAAATCGGCCGGGCGCTGGACGGGAAGTGAGGAAAAAGCGGGCGAAAGCGGCCAGTTGACCTTGTCAAGCGGAATCGCTACATAAGCCCCGTTACATGGAAAATGAACCGACCGGTCCCGGGGGGCAACGCCTGTCCGCGGTCGGTCTTGTGCGTTTAAGATTGACTTTTCCGGCTTAATTTCAGCACGTTAGCCGTGCACGAGGAGACGACTACGTGGCCCGAATTGCAGGCGTGAACATCCCGACCAACAAGCGGGTCGAGGTGGCTCTGACGTATATCCATGGCATTGGCGACGCCTTCGCCAAGCAGATTTGCACCAAGGTCGCCATTCCTCCGGAGCGGCGCGTCAGCCAGTTGACCGAAGCGGAGATCATCCAAATCCGCGAGGTTATCGACCGCGACTACGTCGTGGAGGGCGATCTCCGCCGCGACGTCGCCATGAACATCAAGCGGTTGATGGATCTTGGCTGCTACCGGGGGTTGCGCCATCGCCGCGGTCTGCCCGTGCGCGGTCAACGCACCCACACCAATGCGCGAACGCGCAAAGGCCCGGCCAAGCCGATCGCCGGAAAGAAGAAGTAGGTATCAGCCTGGCGCGGCGCGAGCGCTCGCTCGCGTGCGGCGCCAATTCGTGAATGCGGGATTAGAGCATGGCCAAAGATAAGACGCGCGTTCGCCGCCGCGAGAAGAAGAACATCACCTCCGGCGTCGCCCACGTGCATGCGAGCTTCAACAACACGATGATCACCATCACCGACGCGCAAGGCAACGCCATCTCGTGGTCGTCGGCCGGCACGATGGGCTTCAAGGGATCGCGCAAATCCACGCCTTACGCCGCTCAGGTCGCGGCCGAAGACGCCGGCAAGAAGGCGATGGAACACGGCATGAAGAATCTCGAGATCGAGGTCAGGGGACCCGGCTCGGGGCGCGAGTCGGCGCTGCGGGCGCTCCAGGCCGCGGGCTTCAACATCATCTCGATCCGCGACGTGACGCCGATACCGCATAACGGGTGCCGGCCGCGCAAGCGCCGTCGCGTCTAAACGGAAAGGCAGGCTAGGCCGCAAATGTTGCACGAAGATTTTCGGACGCTGGGGCAGGGCGCCCCGCTCATCGACCAAGAAAGGGCTTCACCGGTGCTGCAGAAGAACTGGCAAGATCTTATCAAGCCCACCAAGCTCAACATCATCCCCGGCCGCGAACCGTCCCGTTTGGCCACGGTCGTAGCCGATCCGCTTGAGCGCGGCTTCGGGCTCACGCTCGGTAATGCGCTCCGCCGCGTGCTGCTTTCGTCGCTGCAAGGGGCGGCCATCACCTCGGTGCATATCGACGGCGTGCTGCACGAGTTCTCGTCGATCCCGGGCGTGCGCGAGGACGTCACCGATATCGTGCTCAACATCAAGGAAATCGCGCTGCGGCAGCACGCCGAAGGCGTGAAGCGCATGGTGCTGAAGAAGGAAGGTCCTGGGGTCGCCCGCGCCGGCGACATCGAGACCGGGGCCGATATCGAGATCCTCAATCCCGACCACGTGATCTGCACGCTCGACCAGGGCGCCTCGATCCGCATGGAGTTCACCACCGCGACCGGCAAGGGCTATGTGCCGGCCGAGCGCAACCGTCCCGACGACGCGCCGATCGGTTTCATCCCGGTCGATGCGCTCTACAGCCCGGTGCGCAAGGTGTCGTATCGCGTGGAGAACACCCGCGAGGGCCAGATCCTCGACTACGACAAGCTGACCATGGAGATCGAGACCGACGGCTCGGTCAGGCCCGAGGACACCATCGCGCTCGCCGCGCGCATCGTGCAGGACCAGCTCTCGGTGTTCGTCAATTTCGAGGAGCCGAAGAAGGAAACGACCTTCGAGCGTCAGCCCGAGCTCGTGTTCAACGCCGCCCTGCTCAAGAAGGTGGACGAGCTCGAATTGTCGGTGCGTTCGGCCAATTGCCTCAAGAACGATAACATCGTCTATATCGGCGATCTCATCCAGAAGACCGAGGCGGAGATGCTGCGAACGCCGAATTTCGGCCGCAAGTCGCTGAACGAGATCAAGGAAGTGCTGGCCTCGATGGGGCTCCATCTCGGCATGGAGGTCCCGGACTGGCCGCCGGAGAATATCGAAGAGCTGGCCAAGCGCTTCGAGGATCACTATTAGCCAGGGACCGGAAGCCGGCTATCAGACGCCCGAGCGTGTTGATCGCCGATAACCGTTCCCGGAGAAGCAAAGGTTTTCGTCCATGCGTCATCGCAACCAGGGCCGCAAGCTGAACCGCACCGCAACGCACCGGGCCGCGTTGCTTTCGAGCCTTGCCTCGGCGCTGATCAAGCACGAGCAGATCGCGACCACCTTGCCCAAGGCCAAGGAGCTGCGCCGGGTGACCGACCGGCTGATTACGCTTGCCAAGCGTGGCGACCTGCATGCGCGCCGGCTCGCCTTCGCCCGCATCAGGGACGAGGCCATGGTGGCGAAGCTGTTCGATACGCTCGGACCGCGCTACGCGGGCCGTCCCGGGGGCTATACGCGCGTGCTGAAGGCGGGGTTCCGCTATGGCGATGCGGCGCCCATGGCCGTCATCGAGCTCGTCGAGCGCGACACGGCCGCCAAGGGGCTCGACTCAGGACCGCCGCAGAACGAACCTGAAGGCGACAAGGCCGCGGCCTAGGCCCACGCCTCTCGCGGGCCGACGAGGTTTTTGCCGACGCCGGATAAAATGAAGGCGCGCCGTTTCACCGGCGCGCCTGTCTCACATTTGGGTGTCGTTCTTAGTTATCGTCGTCGTCATCGTCGTCTTGCGGCGCGTCTTCGGGATGCGCCTTGTCCCAGGCGGCGATGGCGTTCTTCTTGATGCCCTTGACGCCGTCGCCGAGGATCCCGGTGACGATCTTCTTGGCATCTTCCTCGCTCGTTCCATCGGCGGCCTCGAACTCGGACTGCCAGTAGATCACCGAGCGGTCCTCCTCATCGTCCTCTTCGACCCAGAGCTTCGACGAGTAGTTCTTGATGGGGAGGGGGCTTTCAGTGATTTCGTAGGTATAGGCGGTGTCCTCGGTGCCGGTGAGCTTTTCCTTGATCTTGCCGCCGTCCTTCAGCGTCAGCGTGCGGTAAGTCACGTCGCCTTCCTTGGTCTCCTCGCATTCGGCGACGGCCGGATGCCAGGACTTGATCGTGCAGAAGGTCTCGCCGGCGACAACCCACACTTCGGCGGGAAGGCCCGGCGCCTCGATCCTCTTCTTCACGGTGATGGCGTAGGCCGGACCGGCGCAGAGCGCGACGGCAACACCTGTGGCCACGGCAAATTTGATCATACCCATGCGTTTCTCTCCACTTTTGGCTTGTTCAATAGTCCAAGGCACGCCCGGGCGCATCTTATTGAAAAGACTGGGGCGAGCAAGCCCTGCGGGCTCTATTCGGCCGTATTCGAGGCCAGCTTCATACGTTATAGGAAACGTACCCTCCCATGTTAGGGCAAGAGCGAAAATGACAGTCGTGGCAAATCGCTTGGGCAAACTGGCAAGGCGGGCGCTGCTCGCCCTTGTTGCGCTCGTCGCCCTCGGCCTTCCGGTCCAGGCCCAGCAACGCGCCGTGCCGGAAAGCGCGGCCGCGGTCAAGCAATCGTTCGCGCCCGTGGTGAAGAGGGCGGCCCCCGCCGTGGTCAATGTCTATGTGCGCCATCGGGTCGAGCAGATGGTCTCTCCCTTCTTCAACGACCCGTTCTTCGGTCGGCTGTTCGGCGAGCGGTTCGGCATCCCGCGCGAGCGCATCGAGAATTCGCTCGGCTCCGGCGTCATCGTGAGCGCCGACGGCGTCGTGGTCACCAACAACCATGTCATTCAGGGGAGCGGCGAGGCGGAAATCACCATTGCCTTGTCCGACGGGCGCGAGTTTCCCGCCAAGACGATCCTCAAGGACGAGCAGACCGATCTTGCGGTGCTTCGCCTCGAGGCGGAGGGCGTGGAATTTCCGTCGATCGGCTTCAACGATTCCGACAGTTTGGAGGTCGGCGACCTCGTGCTCGCCATCGGCGATCCGTTCGGCGTCGGGCAAACGGTGACGAGCGGCATCGTCTCGGCGCTCGCCCGCACGCAAGTCGGCATCTCCGACTACCAGTTCTTCATCCAGACCGATGCCGCCATCAATCCCGGCAACTCGGGCGGCGCGCTCGTCGACCTGGACGGGCTCTTGGTCGGCATCAACACCGCGATCTTCTCCAAGAGCGGCGGCTCGCACGGGATTGGATTTGCGATTCCTTCCAACATGGTGCGGCTCGTGGTTCAGTCGGCGCTGAAAGGCGGCAAAGTCCAGCGGCCCTGGCTTGGCGCCGCGTTGCAGAAGCTGACCCCCGATATCGCCGATTCGCTCGGCCTCGAGGTGCCTTCGGGCGCGCTGGTCGCCAAGGTCCATGCCAAGGGACCTGCGGCGAAAGCGGGCTTGCGCGCCGGCGACGTCGTCGTGAGCGTCGACGACAAGCCGGTCCAGAACCCGGAAGGCTTCGAATACCGCTTCGTGACCAAGGGCATCGGCGGCTCGGCAGAGCTCGGCGTCATGCGCAAGGGGCAAAGGATGAAGGCCCATATCGTCCTCATCGCGCCGGTCGAGGACCCCCCGCGGGACGCGCGCGACTTGGCCGGCCGGCATCCGCTCAGCGGCAGCAAAGTGGCAAATCTCTCGCCCGCGGTCGCCCAGGAGGTCGGCCTGGACGACGACACCCGCGAGGGGGTCGTGGTGCTCGAGGTCGCGCAGCGGACGCCCGCGGCGCGGCTTGGCATCAAGCGCGGCGACATCGTCGTGGTCGTCAACGACGAGAAGGTGAAGTCCGTGGCGCAGCTCGATGCGATCCTCGCCGCTTCCGGCGGCGGCTGGCGGCTATCGGTCGAGCGGGGCGGCAAATTGTTCAATCTGGCGATACAGGGCTGAGGCGATGAAGAAGGCCGCGGCGACGCTGTTCGAAGCTGCGGGGCTCGCCGAGACCGCGCCGCGCCCGCTCGCCGACCGGCTGCGCCCCGCGACGCTCGCCGAGGTGATCGGGCAGGA
>JBFWTF010000110.1:0-8212 GCA_050247995.1 Methyloceanibacter sp.
GGGGGGTGGCGGCGGTGGCGGTGGCGGTGGCGGTGGTGGGGGCGGTGGTGGCGGTGGCGGCGGTGGAGGCGGTGGAGGCGGTGGAGGCGGAGGAGGCGGAGGAGGCGGAGGAGGAGGCGGCGGAGGCGTCTCGGCCTCGGCCTTCTCGGCGTCTGTGGTGATCTGAAGCGTGTTGGCGTTGTTGACGTCGCTCGTGAGATCCGACGTCTCGATCATCGTGATCTTCGGGCCGGTATTGGCCGTCTTGGTCGACGCATCGTTGTTATTGGTTTGCGTGTTGCCGTTGGTGAGGCCGGCCATCATGCCGTTGATGATGGCTCCGGTCGCCGGCTTGATCTGCGGCAAACCGTTGCCGGCGATGAAGATGCCGTTGCCGGGCTCGTAGACCACGAGATTCTTCATCTTGAGGTAGTCGCCGTAGACGAGTACCGCGGCGAAATTCGACGCGGTCACCTGCGTCAGCACGATGCAGCCGCGAATGGCCATGGCGCCTTCCGGCGTATTGATCGTGACGGCGTTGTCGCTCTTGGAGATCTTGCCGCCGACGAAGCGCATCACGCCCTTGGAGAAGGAAGCGGCGATCTGGCCCGTGCCCTTTTTCGGGTCGTAGACGAATTTGTCGATGACGAGGTCGGAGTCCGGGCCGACGGTGAAGGTCGAGCCGTCGACGAGCAGGACCTGAACCAGGCCGCTGGTGGTCGTCTTGATGCGCTCGTTGAAGAAGATCGACTTGCCGATATTGAGCTGGGATTGCGGCGCTCCGGCGAGGCTCGAGAAGGCGTCGGGCTGGACAGCGGCGGCCACGCCCACCTTGTCGGCGGCGGCGGGCGCGATCGCGGTCACCATGGCGAACGACAGGCCGAGCAGCGCGGCGGCGCTGACCGATGATTTAAGCCGTGATTTTTGTGTCATGGCGATGCCTCAGAATCTCTTCTGCACCCCGATGAGCGCGAGCAAATCGTTGAACCTGCGAATGTCGTAATTGGAATCCTGATCGCGATACTCGACCTGAGGAACGAGCGCCCAGGTCTCGGCGACCGGCATGACCAGAGCCGTGCGGGCCCACCACTGGCGGTCTTCCTCGGCACTGGTAGGATTGATGGTGGGATCGGGGTCGTCGTAATCGCGGCCGATCCATCCGCCGCCAAGCTGCCAGGTCCACGGGTACTGGCCCTGCCATAGCGGGTTGTTGAAGGTCCAGGCGAAGCCGCCGGAAAGCGCGAGCTCCCAATCGGAATAGAAGCCGGCCTCGGCGTCCTCGCGCTGAACATAGGCCTGTCCGGTGAGCACGAAGCCCGGCGTCATGTAGTAGGAATAGGTGGCGCCGCCGCGGGTTTGCTCGCCGGTATAGAGCGAGTTGGTGGGCAATTCGTTCGAATTCTGGAAATCGCGCCAGCGCGTCTCGAGCCGTGCGTCGAGAACCGAACGGGGGCCGATCGTCAACAGGCGCAGGCCCGCGCCGGGCGCGGAGAAGTACTCGTTGTAACCGAGATAGGCGAGATCGCCGATGGCGTAGACATAGGCGCGCGTCTTGTCCCAGCCCCAACGCTTCATATTGAAGCTCGGCCCGAATGTGAGCTCGAAGAAATCGAGGTCGATATCGTTGAGGCTCGAGTCGAAGTAAGCGGTGCTGTAGGCGAGCGCGTCGAGCTCGAGCCTGTCGCCCTGGTTTTTCAAGTCGAAGGTGTAGTGGAGGGTGCCGATATTGAGCGCGCTCCAGCCGGCCTTGCCCACCGTGTTCTGGTCGAGGGTGAAATTGAAGCCGTTCAGCGTCACGTTCTGCGAGGCCGGGCCGGAGTTGGCGTTGCTCTCCCAGCGGATGGCCGAGAAGATCGTGGCGGAGAAGGCGGGCGGATCGGCCGCGAGCGCGAGCTGCTGGAGATAGAGGCGGATCTCGTTGGCGACGGAGGGCGGCACGCTCGGGTTGGCGAGGGCCTGCTCGAAATAGGTGCGGGCGACGTCGTAGGCGCCGAGGCGGTAATAGAGCACGCCAAGCTCGAGCTGAAGCCGCGGCGTGTTGGGCGCGAAGATCAGCATGCGTTCGAGCGCGGAGATGGCGCCTTCATAGTCGCCGACTTGCGAGGACAGCTTGGCGTATTCGAACGCGACGTCGAGATTGGAGGGATCGGCCAGCATCTGGTTGAGCAGAGCTTGTCGGCGCGCCTCGATCTCGGGCGGCCCGAGGCGCTGCACGGCGACCGTGCTGTCGCCCGCGCGCGCAGGCGAGGCTCCGCACATGGCGAGACCGACAATCGCGAGCGCGATTGCCCATTTCGTCCATCCCAGCATTTCGAAGACCGCTCGGCCTTTCCCAGAGGCGCTTCGCGGGTTGATTCCCGTCAAATCCGCCCCGTCCTCCGTAAAACTACTGGGTCCGCCTCCAGCCAGCAAGCGCCAAGCCGGGTTTCCTTAGGTTTTTCAAAGGGCCTGTGGCCCGCGGGGCACGCGACTTCGTGTTATGTAACCGTCATGGGAGAGGCTGATCTTCTTCAGGCTAAAACGTTGGATTTCCTGGGCCGGCCCGAGGCTTACCATCCGTCTCCTGCAACCGTAGAGCGCATCGAGACCCACGTTTCGGTTGTATTTCTCGCCGGGGCCTTCGCTTACAAGGTCAAGCGCGCGGTCAAATACAACTTCCTCGATTTCTCCACACTCGAACGGCGACGAATCGCCTGCCTCAACGAACTCCGCGTGAATTTGCGCACCGCACCTCAGCTTTATCTTGAGGTGGTCCCGGTAACGCTCGGAACGAACGGGATGATTCGCTTGGGAGGCGAGGGGGAGGCGGTCGAGTGGGTGCTGAAAATGCGCCGATTCGATCAGGAGGCGCTCTACGACCGCATGGCGGAGGAGGGGCGGCTCGGCCTCGATTTGATGCCGCGGCTTGCCGAGACGATTGCCGCTTTCCATGCCGCGGCCGACCGGGTGCTGTCTCCCGCCCGGGCGGTCGCGCCGCTCGAGGGCGTGCTCGAAGACAACGCCGCGATCCTTGCCGCCGAGC
This sequence comes from Methyloceanibacter sp., assembly GCA_050247995.1. Classification (GTDB taxonomy): domain Bacteria; phylum Pseudomonadota; class Alphaproteobacteria; order Rhizobiales; family Methyloligellaceae; genus Methyloceanibacter. The sequence continues at coordinate 3,002 of JBFWTF010000110.1, forward strand.
CCGAGACCGTTCCCCGCGAAGAGACGCGCGCCCTCACCATGGCAAGCCGCGACAGTCTCGCCAAGCTTGCCCCGCTGCTCGAAGCGCGCGCCCGCGGCGGCCATGTGCGCCATTGCCACGGCGATCTCCATTTGCGCAACATCGTGGAGATCGACGGCGCGCCGGTCCTGTTCGACGCGATCGAGTTCGACGATCGCCTCGCGACCATCGACGTTCTCCACGATCTCGCCTTCCTCCTGATGGATCTCGGCAAGCGCGGCCTTGGGACCCACGCCAACGCCGTGCTCAATGCCTATCTCGACGCGACGCCGAGCAGCAGCAATCTCGTCGGGCTTGCCGCATTGCCGCTCTTCCTCTCCATGCGCGCTGGAGTGAGGGCCAAGGTCGCATTGCTGCGCGCGGGCCTCGCGGGCCGCGAATCCGCCGAGGCCGTACGCGAGGAGGCGCGCGCCTACTTCAGGCTTGCGCGCAATTTCCTCAACCCGCCGCCGCCGCGTCTCGTCGCCATCGGCGGCCTGTCGGGGAGCGGCAAATCGGCTCTCGGCCGCGCCATTGCCCCTCATATCGGCGCATTTCCCGGGGCCGTGATCGTGCGCAGCGACATCGCACGCAAGCGGCTGTTCGGCGTGAGCCCGCGCGAAAGGTTGCCGCAACAGGCCTACACGCTCGCCGTCACGGAGCGCGTCTATGCGATGTGCCGCAAGCGCGCGTTGCTGGGGCTCGAAGGGGGACAATCCGTTATCGTCGATGCGGTTCAAGCGCGGCCCGAAGAGCGTCAGGCGCTTGCCGCGCTCGCCGCGGCGAGCGGTGTCCCTTTCACGGGGCTTTGGCTCGAAGCGCCGGCCAAGCTCCTGCGCGACCGGATCGCGGCAAGAACCGGCGATGTGTCGGACGCAATGCCGGAATTGGTGGACGTGCAGCTCGGCTACGAGGTCGGACCGCAGGATTTCACGGTGATCGATGCGAGCGGACCGCTCGAGGCGGTCGCGGCGTCCTGCCTCGAACGGATCGGGGTCAAGCCGCGGACCCCCCTCTAGATTCACGCTTTGCTAACGCTCTCTAGACGAGAGTCGGGCGAGGGCAGGCCAGCGCCGGTCGCGCTGGCGGGGAAGGCGACGCGCGCCTTCCCGAGGGCCCGTCGGGGGGTTGAGGGTTGCGTTCTATCGGTAGGCCTCGGCCGGAGCCGGCCAGGCGCGTCAGTCGCGTAGCGCTTTTGCTCGGCGCCGCTCTCGCCGTCGGACTTGGCGGTTGCGGCGGTGGCGGCAACGGCCAGCCGCTGGGCGAGCGCGTCATCCCGCTCGGTCAGCCCGTGCCCAAGGGCGGAGGCTATTACCAGGTCGGCAAACCTTATGAGATCGCGGGACTGACCTACACGCCGCGCGAGGATCCGGCTTACGACCGTGTCGGCAGCGCCTCCTGGTACGGCGAGCTTTTCCATGGACGCCGCACCGCCAATGGCGAGATCTACGACATGGACCGCCTGTCGGCCGCGCACCCGACGCTGCCGCTTCCCGTCTATGCGCGCGTGACCAATCTCAATAACGGCCGCTCCATCGTCGTCCGCATCAACGATCGCGGGCCTTATGCGCGCGACCGCATCATCGATCTATCGCGCCGCTCGGCCGAAGCGCTCGGTTTCCGCAACCAAGGCACGGCCACGGTGCGCGTGAAATATCTTCGCCGTGCGCCGCTCAACGGTGACGACAGCTACGAGCTCGCCTATCTCGCCAATCAGAGCTGGGCGCGGGTCGCGGCGAAGACAAAGACCCCGAACGCATCTCAGGGCGGCTTCACGAGCCGGGAGAAGCTGCTGCCGCCCGATCCCGCGAACCTTAATTTCCCGTGGCACACCGTGAAGCAGCCCGTTGCTCCACCGCAGCCTCAAGTCACAGGCACCGTTCCCGGCAATGCCAAGGCGAAGGCGCGGGCGCCGGGCCTCGTGGTGCAGGCCGGCACGTTCAAGAATAAGGACAATGCCGAACGTGCGCGGGCGGTTCTTTCAACCATCGCGCCCGTGGACGTGGCTTCGATCGCCGTGCGCGAGGAGCTCTATTTCAGCGTGAGGGTGGGGCCGTTCTCCAATCCGAGCGCGGCGAAGGACGCGCTCGCGAAGGTGACGGAGGCGGGGTATCAAGGCGCCAAAGTGGTGGCGCAGAACTAGAATCCTCGCGTTTTCCCTTCCGGGTTGATTTTTGCGGCGCAGCGCTTGATATTTGCTGCAACGCGGCTGCGCTGAGCAGCCGCCAAACGCTAATCCGAACCGGTCAGCCCGTGTTTGCCTCGCGCCTTGATAAACCGATCAAGATCGCAGCGTTAGGCGCCGTCATGTTTTTCGGCGCCGGCTTGGTCGCGGCCACGCTTCACGCCGCCGCGCCGCCCGCATTCGAAACCAAGGCGAAGCACGCCATTCTCATGGATGCCGACGCCGATCTCGTGCTGTTCGAGAAAGATGCCGACACGCTCGCGCCGCCGGCGAGCATGAGCAAGCTGATGACGCTCGCCATCGTGTTCCGCGAGCTGAAGGCGGGGCGCCTCAAGCTCGAGGATGAGTTCAAGGTCAGCGAGCACGCCTGGCGCACGGGCGGCGCGCCTTCGGGCGGTTCGGCGATGTTCGCGCCGCTCGACTCGATGGTGACGGTGAACGACCTCATCCAGGGCATTACCGTCCAGTCCGCCAACGATGCCGCCATTATTCTCGCCGAGGGGATCGGTGGCAGCGAAGAGGCGTTCGCCAAGCAGATGACCGAATATGGGCGGAAGATCGGGCTCGAGAAATCGACTTTCGCCAACGCCACCGGGCTTCCGGCCGAGGGTCACCTGATGACGGCGCGCGACCTCGCCACGCTCGCCCATCACCTGATCTATACCTATCCCGAGTACTATCACTTCTTCGGCCAGAGGGATTTCAAGTACCGCGAGAAGTTCACCTTCTTGAACCGCAATCCCCTGATCTTCGCCGATATCGGCGTTGACGGTCTGAAGACCGGCTACATCAAAGACTCGGGCTACGGGTTGGTGGCGAGCGCCATGCGCGGCGACCAGCGGCTCATCCTGGTGGTGGGAGGCCTCGAATCGGCCAAGGACCGCGAGGCCGAGGCACGCCGATTGCTCGATTGGGGCTTCAAGAGCTTCAGGCCGTTCCGCCTGTTCGACAACGGCCAGACGGTGAGCGACGCGCTCGTCTGGGGCGGAACCAAGCATTACGTGCCGCTGGTCGGCAGCGGCGACATCGACATCATCCTGCCGGCGAACGCGACCGGCAAGGTCTCGGCCGAGATTGTGTACCAAGGGCCAATCAAGGCGCCCATCCGCAAGGGCGACGAAGTTGCCGTACTGAAGGTCACGTCATCGGAGTCGCAGGCGACCAACGAAATCCCGCTCTATGCCGGCGAGGACATCGAACAGAGCAATTTCGCCATGCGCGGGATCGACTCGTTGCTGGTTCTTGCCTTCGGCTGGCTGCTCTAGCCATGCTGCGCGACACCGGCGACCTCGGCAGGTTCATTACTTTCGAGGGCGGCGAGGGCTCCGGCAAGTCGACCCAGGCCGGCATTCTCGCCAATCGCCTGACGCGTGCCGGGCGAAAAGTGTTCGCCACGCGCGAACCCGGCGGCTCGCCCGCCGCGGAGGAGATCCGCGAAGCGCTGCTCTCGGGCAAGGTGTCGCAATTCGGGCCTTTCGCCGAGGCGGTGATGTTCGCGGTGGCGCGCGCCGATCATGTCGAGAATGCGCTTGGCGAGGCGCTGCTCGCGGGCAAATGGGTCGTGTGCGACCGCTTCTACGATTCGACGCGCGCCTATCAGGGCACGACCGCGGGCGTTCCGCGCGGCCTGATCAGCGCGCTCGAGCGGCTCACCGTCGGCGACCTCTCGCCCGACATCACCTTCATCCTCGATATTCCGCCCGAGCAGGGGCTTGCGCGCGCGACGGCGCGGCGGAACGGCGGCGCGCCCGACCGTTTCGAGAGTCAGGAGCTCTTGCTGCATGAGCGTATCCGCAGGGCTTTTCTCGACATCGCCGAGGAAGAGCCTGAGCGCTGCGTGGTGATCGACGCGAGCCAACCCGAGGCGATGGTCGCCGAGGATATTTGGGAAATCGTCCTGCAACGCCTCAATCCATGAGCATGACCGCCGAGCGCACGCGGGCGGCGCTTAACGAGCCCGACCGGCTCGAAGGCTTCTCCTCCCCGCGCGACGTGGAGCGGCTGTACGGTCATGAGGCGGCGCTTGCGGAGTTCAGTGACGCCTTCGCCAGCGGGCGCTTGCATCACGCCTGGCTCATCGTCGGGCCCGAGGGCGTCGGCAAGGCGACGCTCGCTTACCGCTTTGCGCGCACGGTGCTGGCGGAGGGCGAGCGGGGCGGCGCGCCGGCCGCCATCGAGCGCGATCATCCGGTGTTCCGCAAGGTCGCTTCTCTGTCGCATCCCAATCTGCTGCTGATCCGGCGCTCCTGGGTGGAGCGATCGAAGCGTTATTCGCAATGGATCGGCGTCGAGGAGGTGAGGCGCTTGCGCGCCTTTCTCGGCCATTCGGCCGGCGAGGAGGGCTGGCGCGTCGTCATCGTCGATCGCGCCGACGAGCTCAACCAGAACGCGGCGAACGCGCTCCTGAAGGCGCTCGAAGAGCCGCCGCCCCGGACCCTGTTCCTCCTCGTCGCGAGCGCGGAAGGAAAGCTTCCCGTGACCATTCGCTCGCGCACAAGGACGCTTCGCGTCACGGGCTTGGGCGACGAGGCGCTCGAGGGCGCGGTGCGGGCCGCGCTCGAACGCGACGAGCACGAGACCGACGAGGCGACGCTTCGGCCCGCGCTCGCGCTCAGCCAGGGCAGCGTGCGCCGCGCGCTCGAACTCGTGTCCAGTGGCGGCATCGAGCTTTATCGGGAAGTCCTCGGAGGCCTCGGCGCCCTTCCCGAGATCGAGGGTCCCGAGCTCCACCGCCTCGTTGACCGGCTCGCCGGCGCGGGCGAAAGCGAGCGTCTCGATCTCTATCTCGCGCTCCTGCTCGGTCTCATCGAGCGTCTGATCCGCTTCACCGCGACGGGGATGGGGGCCACGGCGGAGGAGCGGAAACTCGCAGCGCGGCTCTTTTCGCCAGCAAATCTCGCCGATTGGGCCGAAGCCTGGGAGGCGATCTCGGCAGCCAAGGCCGAAGCCGACGCGCTCAATCTCGATCGCGGCATCCTCCTGCTCCAGAGCTGGTTCCGGCTCCAGCA
>JBFWTF010000111.1:0-8168 GCA_050247995.1 Methyloceanibacter sp.
GTTCGCCAAACATCGTCAGAAGGAAAAGGACGACAAGGGCGCTGCCGGCGGCCTCGCCTCTCTGACCGCCGCCGAGGCCCGGGAGGACGAGCACGAAGCGGGCGTGATCGACCGCGCCCTGCTTGCGCCCGGATGGCAAGCTGACGACGCCGTCCTTTGCATCGGCGGGCGGAACGCGCTCGACGAGGCGGCCGCCGCCTTGCTTGCCGAGATCTTGAAGAAGCGGGGGCTCGGCGCCACGGCGCCGGCGACGGAAGCGATCTCCGCCGGTCACATCGCCTCGCTCGCCGGGACCGAGGCGAAGCTCGTCTGCCTCTGCTATCTCGGCCTCGGCGTGGGACCGGCCCATGTCCGCTATCTCGTCCGGCGGCTCAGGCGCATCCTCCCCGAGGGTACGACGATCCTCGTTGCCCTCTTCGCCAACGGAGGCGATGCGGGCTCCGTCAAGGAGTCGCTGGCGGCTTCCGAAGCGGATGACTACGCGGGCTCTCTGCAGGAGGCTGCGGATCTCATCATCGCCGCGGCGAAGGGCGAGACCAAAAGCGAGAGTGCTGGCGCCGCGGCAGGTCCGGCCGCTTCGCCTCAAAAGAGCGGGGTGTTGGAACCGGCTGCCGCCGGCCACGCCGGCAACGGGGAGCAGGCCAGCACTGCGCCGGCCGCGCCGAAACGTCCGCAGAAGCAAACGAAGCCGCGCTGACGGCCTTGACGGATGAGATTCCGCCTAGCCAAGCGCGGCGGCACTCAAACCGACTAACCTGCTAACCTGCGCGCGCAGGCTCGAATATAATCGGTTCCGGTGCCTCTTGAGGCTTCTCGACATGACACTCGGCGTGTTCACGGCACATTTGGGCTTTTCAACGCGCACCTTGCTCTATCGGCACGGCACGAGCGACGAGGCCGTACTCCACCAGATATTCACCTCCAGAAACTACGATGTGGCGCGCTTGGGCCGAGGCGCCGAGATCATCGATCTCTACAATCGCATCGTTGCCTCCGCGAAGTCGCCGCTGATCGTCGATGGCGGAGCTTATATCGGGGCATCGTCGATCTTCTTCGATCATTCCTTCCCGGACGCCCGGGTTGTCGCCGTCGAGCCCGAAGAACAGAACTTCGTTCTTCTTCAGACCAACACCCGCGGCACGAAAATTGAACCGATTAGGGGCGCGCTGGCGTCGCGCTCGGGGTTGGCCAACGTCATGGATCCCGGGCAAGGCTGCTGGGGCTACCGAACCGAGCCGGCCGAGAGCGACGGGCAGGGCGCGAACACGGTGAAATGCGTCACCGTCGGCGAAATATATGAGAGGCTCGCGGGAGAGTGCGTCCCCTTCATCGTGAAGATCGACATTGAAGGCGGCGAAAACGACCTGTTCTCGTCCAATACGGAGTGGGTGCCAAAGACTCCCCTTATCATGATCGAACTCCACGACTGGCTGCTCGCAGGTAAGGCCAATTCGCGACCGTTTCTTCGGTGTGTCTCCCGATATGACCGCGATTTCGTCTTGAGGGGCGAGGACGTCTTCTCGATCGACAACACTTTGGTGAGCAAAGCCGCCTGAGGCAGGACGCCGGTTTCGCATTCGCCTGGCGCCCGTGGCGCCCCTCGCGGCCAAGGTGTGTTGTCATCATCCGGGTGAAGCCGCGGCTGAGGGTCTTGCCGAATTCGTGCCTCGAAGGGGGACGCGGCCGCGCGTCGCACGGCTCATCTTTTCCACTGATTATCCACAACGCATTGTGGCATTGACCGCAATTGCGCCCAAGGATAGGTCATGAAAGAAAGCTGTTTTATTGTTGCAAATTAGATACATGCTCGCCTCAACTGCGATGATAATTCTATTCTAAACGGCGGACAGGAAACGGGGGAAGGCATGGGTGGGGGCGGGCGGCACGACCGTAGGCAGGTCCTGAAAATCTTCACGATTGGCGGTGTCGCGACCGCGCTTGCCATGCCGACAAGCTGGACCAAGCCCCTCGTCAAATCCGTCATCGTTCCGGCCCACGCACAGGCCTCGCCGCATGGCGGCGGCGGCGACGACGATGGCGGCACGACGCTGAACCCGTCAACGACCGGTAGTGGCGGCGGCGGCGGACAGGACACGACCCCTGCTCCGACCACGACCAGCGGCGGCGAAGTGCCGCCCACGACCCAGACGGAAGCGCCGCCCACGACCCAGACCGAGGCGCCGCCCACGACCCAGACCGAAGCGCCGCCCACGACCCAGACGGAAGCGCCGCCCACGACTCAGACCGAAGCGCCGCCCACGACTCAGACCGAGGCGCCGCCCACGACTCAGACCGAGGCGCCGCCCACGACTCCTGCCCCGACGACGACCGACGGCGGCGGCGGATTGGGAACGACGCCCGCACCGACGACCACGCTTGCGGGGACGACCACCCCTGCGCCCCAGTGCACGGATCTTGGCTTCGAGTGCGGTCCGGCCAGTAACGACGACCCGTGCGGCTGCTGGAACGGCAACCAGTCTCAATGCGTGCCGGCGAGCGAAAGCGGGTGCGAGAACAACGGGCCCAATTAGGCGGTTACCTGTAAGGGCCGACCGACGCGTTGAAGGTCCCCCCGGGGCCGGGCAGTGGTTTGGAGTGCGCTCCAATAGGAGCGGCTCTGTCCATGGCGGCTGCTAACAGGGACGCGTTCGTGCTGCGGCGCGCGCAACTGGATGCGAATGGCCAGACACTGTGCCGCATCGTTTCCGCAAGTAGAATCTGGTGCGTGACAATCCGGCAACACAGATCTTGACAGATCATGCTAACGGTTGCGGGCAACCTGATCGACGGGTCCGAACGGGGCCGACCAACTCGTGAGGGAGAGGGGAATGGACGGGGGACAGCCACGCGACCGTAGGCAAATCCTGAAGATTTTCACGATTGGCGGTGTCGCCACCGCGCTTGTCCTGCCGGCGAGCTGGACCAAGCCGCTCGTCAAATCCGTCATCGTGCCGGCCCACGCACAGGCCTCGCCGCATGGCGGCGGCGGCGACAATGGCGGCACGACGCTGAACCCGTCAACGACCGGCGGCGGCGGCGGCGGCGGCGGGTAGGACACGACCCCTGCTCCGACCGCGCTTGCGGGGACGACCACACCTGCGCCCCAGTGCACGGATCTTGGCTTCGAGTGCGGGTCCGGCCAGGTAACGACGACCCGCGCGGCTGCTGGAACGGCAACCAGTCTCAATGCGTGCCGGCGGGCGAAAGCGGGTGCGAGAACAACGGGCCCAATTAGGCGGCTACCTGTAAGGGCCGACCGACGCGTTGAAGGTCCCCCCGGGGCCGGGCAGCCGGCGCGCCTGTTCTGCCGGCGAACTGGACCAAGCCCGGGCAAAATCCGTCATCGTTCCCGCGCACGCGCAAGCCTCTCCCCACAACACCGGCGGTGGGCCAACGACCACGCCTGGTCCATCGACGACGCCGTTTCCAACGACCACCGGCTTCTGCGGCGATGGGCTATGCGACACTCCGGCTGAGAACCCGATTAGTTGCTCGGACGATTGCGGGCTTCCATAGGCGATTTGGTCTGCCGGACCCCGAAATCAAACATCTGTGTCGGGGCGAGCACGGAATGGACAAGACCGCCTCTGCAATCGCTGGCTTTTGGGCGCTTTCGACACATCGCTTCAGGGAAAATTCCTGGCGCGTGACAATTCGGCAACGCTTGCCGTGGAGCTGTTATGCTAAAAATTGGAGCACGGATTGAGTCCGACCAACTCATGAGGGAGGGGGGAATGGACGGGGGACAGCCACGCAACCGTAGGCAAATCCTGAAGATTTTCACGATTGGCGGTGTCGCCACCGCGCTTGTCCTGCCGACGAGCTGGACCAAGCCCCTGGTAAAATCCGTTATCGTCCCCGCGCACGCGCAGGCCTCTCCGCACAACATGGGCGGTGGGCCATCGACCACGCCCGGTCCGTCGACGACCGGATCGGGTACGACCGCCGCGCCCTTCTGCAGTAATGGCCAGCTCGATAGCGGCGAAAGCTGCGACGACGGCAATCTCGACGTCGGCGATGGATGCGATGCAACTTGTGATGTTGAACCGGGATTCGCCTGCGCGGGCGAGCCGAGCGCTTGCGTCACCCTTGCTCCCTAGTGATTGAGGGGACAAGCCAGCGTCAGTGAGGTCTCGAACGACCCCGTAGCGCCGCGCCATCTCTTGTGGGAAAAGAGTGTGGCCTAAGTCCAAGCATTCCGGGGCTCCCTTGCCGGCCGATCGTTCGTCCATTTTGACGCCTGCACAGTGGAGGGATCGCCGCTCCGCGAGCGCCGAAGCCCCCGTTGAGATTGCGTTCTCGCTTTGCGGGCAGGCCGTCGGCTTGCGCGTCCCCGCCAAGCTCGAGAGCGAAATCAGGTTCATGTTCCCGGGCGAAGCTTCGAGCGCCGTCTCGCCACAAGCCTGGATCAGCGTCGAGGAATTGGACCAAGACCGGTTCCACGTCAGCTCCGATCTCAACGCCGCTCCGGCGGAACTCAGCCGCGTCGCGCTTCCGATCTGGCTCGCCGAGGAAATCACCCAGGCCCTTATCGCCAATCAGAAAGAAGCGATCGCGCTGCACGCGGCCGCCGTCGCCTGGAATGGATCTGCCATCGTGCTGCCGGCCGCGAGCGGAGCGGGCAAGTCCTCTCTTGCCGCCTGGCTCGCCGATAAAGGCTACGTCTATCTCAGCGACGAGATCGCTCTTCTCAAAGGCGCTTCTGAAATCGTCGGATTGACGCGCGGCGTATTCGTCAAGAGCGGCGCCGTCGAGGCGATCCAAAGCCTGCCGATGTGCAAGCGCGTTCCCCTGGTCAAATTCGGGGAACAGCTCGTCTTCGTGCCGCCAAGCGCCGCAAACCAAGAGCGCGCGCGGCCATGCCGCATGCTGGTCTTTCCCCAATACCGGGCCGGCGCCCCACTCAAGATCGAGGTGCTGACCCCGGCCGAGGCCGGCTTCAGGCTCGTGGCCTGCAACCTCAATGCCCGCAATTTCGCCGATGGCGGCTTTGCCGAGCTCACGCGGCTTGCCCGTCTCGTTCCCGCCATCGGCGTGGAATACGGCGATTTCGCCCAGCTCGAAGACGGGTTCGATGCGCTGCTTCGCGTGACCGTCGAGAAACGATTGGATGCGAACGAGCTTGCCTTGTTCGCTGGCGCCTTCGCCAAAGCACCCGAGGAACCGGCCCCGGCCCCGGCCAAGAAAACCTACCCGATCCAGCCGGCCACGCCCCGCCGCGCCGCCAAGCCGAAGCTCACCATCGGCATGGCGACCTATGACGATTACGACGGCGTCTATTTTTCCCTTCAGGCGCTCAGGCTCTATCACCCCGAAATCCAGGACGCGACCGAGTTCCTGCTCATCGACAATCATCCCGACGGCGCTTGCGCCGATCCGCTCAAAAAGCTCGAAGGGACGACGCCGCACTACCGCTACGTCCCGAACAACGCGCGCCGCGGCACGGCGGCGCGGGATTTCATCTTCGAGGAGGCTGCCGGCGAGTTCGTGCTGTGCATGGACAGCCATGTGTTCGTGGTGCCCGGCGCGCTGAAGCGCCTCCTCGCTTATTTCGAGGCCAACCTCGAGACGCCAGACCTGGTCCAAGGGCCGTTGCTCTATGACGACCTCGCCAACATCTCCACCCATTTCGCACCGCAATGGCGCGCCGGCATGTACGGCACCTGGGATTGCGACGAGCGCGGCAAGGATCCCGAGGCGCCGCCGTTCGACATTCCCATGCAGGGGCTCGGACTATTCGCCTGCCGGCGCTCCGCGTGGCCCGGGTTCAATCCCAAGTTCCGCGGCTTCGGCGGCGAGGAGGGATATATCCACGAGAAATTCCGGCAGAGGGGCGGGCGCACGCTGTGTCTTCCCTTCCTCAGATGGATGCACCGCTTCAATCGTCCCTTCGGCGTGCCCTATAGCAATACCTGGGAAGACCGCATCCGCAATTACATGATCGGCCACACCGAGCTTGGACTGGGCACGCAGGAGATGGAGGCGCATTTCACGACGCATCTCGGCGCCGGGCCCGCCGAGCGGATCCTTACCGCCGTTCGCGAGGAGCTCGCAATCAAGCCGGGCAACTAGCTTGGCTGCTCCGTGAGCGCGCCGTCGCGCAAGAGCTGATCGACGACGTCCCTGACCTCGCCCGCGATCCGGGGCTTGGCATCGGGAAACATGCCTTCGAGCAAGGCCACGAGATCGGCGAGGCTGCGCGTGCCGTCGCAGAGCTTGAAGATCGCCGCCGCCGTTCCGTTGAGATGGATCGCCTTGTGGGTGGTCGGACGATAGAGCAGGAGCTCCTCGCCCAGCTCCTCGACGACGATGCCGGGAAATTTGTGCAGCCGGTTCATGGCCCGATTTTAAAGAAACCGCTTGATAAAGCGAGAGTTTTTGGAACGGTCAGGCCAAGGCGGCGCCATGCTAACCTGCGGCGCAGCCGCATCTTGAGGTCTCTGTTCATGCCGGACCCGACCCTTCTTCGGGATACTGCTTCGACCGCGCGCGCGGCGCGCGCTGGACGCTCCGTCGCTTTGGCGCGCCGGCCCGTCTACGCCTGGCTGCTGCATTGCGCCGACCCGCTCGGCTCCGATCGCGACCCGCCCGCACCGCCGCTCACGCCGCGGCAGCTGCGGCGGCTCTACCGCAAGGCCGATGCGCTCAAAGTGCTGCCCAGCGTTCTTCGCCACTATCCTATCGCCGACGGCGATCCCGCGCTCGAGCGCGTGCGCGAGGAAGCCGATGGAACGCGCGTTGAGCGCGCCGCGCTCTCGGCCATGCTGAAGCATCACGCCGGAGCGGTGATGGAAGCCGCAAAAGGATTGCCGGTTGCGCTGGTCAAAGGTCCCGCTTTCGCCGCGCTTTATCCCCGGGGGCTCAGGCCCTTCGGCGATATCGATCTCTTGGCTGCGCCCTCGGCGTTGCCGGAGCTTGCGTCAATTCTTGCGGCGCAGGGCTTCAAGTGCGTCGTCGGCGATCCGAACCTGTTGGAGCACGCGTGGATTCAGCGCGACAACGGCCTGATCATGATCGAGGTTCACACCGACCTCGTTCACGAGCACAGGATGCGCCCGGTTCTGTCGCTCACTTACGATCATCTCGCCCCTCGTTTCGACCGACCGGCCGCGCTTCTGTCCATTGCCGTCATGCACGGGGCGATGCATTTCTTTGCCTTCCTGCGCCACGTCACCGATTTGTGCCAGGCCGCGCGCGCCGTCGTCACGGCCGAGGAAGAGGCATTGTTCGAGACCTTCACGGGCCGCACCGGCACGCGCATGTCGGCGATCATTGGCCTCACCCTCGCCCATCGTGTCCTGGGCGAGGCGAGATGCCTGGAGCTTGCGCGCTCGCTCGGGCGGCCTCGCGACTTTCGCTTCGCGCGCACGCTTATCGAGGGTTCCGTCCTGACCGCGCCGATGGAGAGTTGGTTCGTCTACAATAGCTGGCGGCGTTTCGTGTTCCGCGAGCTGTTGCTGTTGGGCTCGCGCGCCTAAACGTCCCGCCTTCGTCAGAGGTCGAGCGCAATCCGGTTGCGTTCCCAATCGTCCAAACTCACTTTCGCCGCGATGCCCTTGAGGTACTGAATCCATCGCGGCGTCAGGTCGGCCGGGACGAGAAGCCCGTCGGCGCGGACGTCAGTGCTGCGCTCGCGCCAAGTCTCCAGGTTCGCCTGCTGGATATCCTCGGCTCCCCCGCAAAACCCGCCGCTGACATGCGCGGCGCCGTTAGCCCACCGGTAGATGTAAGACGTGCGTCCTCCGAGTTCCGTGGTCGCCAGAAGCCCGCCGTCTTCCGTTTGGCGGACGACCGGATGATCGGTGTAATCGAGGTGCGTGTCCAAGGGGGCCGCTCTCATGTAATCGGCGCGAAAGATCCAGGAACCTTCGAATCGATTTCTCTCGAGAGAGAAATCGCGATTGTGCTGCGACATCCAGCACGAAGCCGGCTTCCAGGCCACGCTGTCCTTGATATGGGAGAGGCAATCCTCGAGGTGCCAGGGAAGGTAGAGGTCGTCGTCGTCCCACCAATGGATGAACTCGGCGGAAGGGTCCGCGAGTTCGTGCATCCGCTGGCGGATGTAGCGCAGGGAACCGGCTGGGGGCGTCTCGTTGACGACCCTTACGTGGGGATGGTCGAAGCGGAGCGGGACCGGGTGCTGATTGTAGATGAGCAGGTTCGCCTGC
>JBFWTF010000112.1:0-8153 GCA_050247995.1 Methyloceanibacter sp.
CGTCTTTCCCCCCGATAATGAATTTTAGCATTCCTTGCGCCTTCCACAAGTGGCAGCGCAGCCTTCTCAGCGCGATGACCAGATTTGGGAAGTCCCGGCAGTTTTTTTGCCGTGGCCTCAGCCAGGGATTTGCTAGTATCGAGGCTCAAGAATCATGGTTTTTCAGCGGACTTAGTCCCGGGGGGCGACTTTGGACCGGTATCAGGAATTCCTGCACGGCGCGCAGCGCTTGGGGTTGTTTTCGGCGGTTTTCACGCTGGCTTTCGCCGGGCTGATCGCGGTCAAGGCGCCACCGGCGCTGGCCGAGTTCGAGATCCAAGAATCTGGGGTCGAGCAGGGCGAGATCGAGCTCGAATATCGCGGCGCGGTCCATGACGGCTTCCCAAGAACCGAGCGCGAGGAGGCCGCCGAAGAGGGCGAGGGCGGTGCGCTCGAAGAGGAGGAAGAGGGCGAGTTCCTCCGCCAAAGCCACGATTTCGAATTTGCGTGGGGCATCTCCGACCGCTTGATGTTCTCGACCACGCTCGCCGCCGACGAGCCGCTCGAAGACAATTTCGACCTGAGCGCGATCGAAATGGAACTGCAATATGAGCTGATCGAGCGCATGGGCAACGGCCTCGGACTTGCGTTCGTCGGCGCCTATGGTATCGCCACGCGCACGGGCGAGGCCGATGAGATCGAGTTCGGGCCCATTGTCGAGCTCGCAAGCGGCAACGCGCTGCTCACGCTTAATCCCTTCTTCACCTCACAAGTGGGCGACAACCGCGAGACTGACGGTCTCGGTTTCGAATATGGCTGGCAAGGCAAATATGACTTCGCCAGGCATTGGGGCGTGGGCGTCGAGATGTTCGGCGAGATCGAGGATCTCGCTCATTCCGGCTCGTTCAACGACCAGACCCACAGTATTGGCCCAACCCTCTTCTACAATCCGGGCGAGGACGAGGAGGACGAGGAGGGCAATGGCGACGATGACGGTGAAGATGAAGACAGGGTCGCCGAGGGTCCGGAAATGGAGCTCTCCTTGAACGTCGGCGTCCAGTTCGGCTTGACCGATGCCACGTCCGACACGGCGGTGAAGTTCCAGGGTGCGCTCGCATTCTGAGCCGCAAGGCATCGGTCCCGACCCGGGCGCAACGAGCGGCTCTTTTTGCCTTGACGAGGCGGTCCCGTCGCCGCCATTTCCTCATCTGTCATGCTGATCAAGGTACTCGGCTCGGCGGCGGGCGGCGGGCTGCCGCAATGGAATTGCAACGGCCGCAACTCCGCCGGCGTGCGCAAAGGCGTGGCGGGCTTGGCGCCGCGCACGCAGGCCTCCGTGGCCGTGAGCGCCGACGGAGCCGACTGGGTCCTGCTCAACGCCGCGCCTGACCTCCGTCAGCAAATCAACGAGACTCCCGCGCTTCAACCTCGGCCCGATGGGCCGCCGCGCAACAGCCCGATCAAGGCGGTGGTGCTGACCAATTGCGATGTCGATGCGGTGGCGGGGCTTCTGACCTTGCGCGAGGGCCAGCCCTTCACCGTCTACGGCACGAAGCGCGTGCTCGACGTGCTGGCCGGGAACTCGATTTTCGACGTGCTCAACCCCGATCTGGTCAAGCGCGTGGCATTGGAATTCGGGCGCCCCTTTGCCGTCGAAGGGCCTTCGGGTCCGGTCGGCATCATGATCGAGGCGTTTTCGGTGCCGGGGAAGGTTCCGCTCTATCTCGAGGACGAGACCGCGAAGGGGAGTTTCGGAACGCAGGAAGGCGACACCGCGGGCCTCAAGGTCACCCATACCGCGACGGGGCATCACTTCTTCTATATCCCGGGTTGCGCCCGGCTCGACGACGCGCTGCGCACGCGGCTCAAAGGCGCGGCCCTCCTCTTCTTCGACGGCACGCTCTACACCAATGACGAGATGATCGCCCAGGGCCTGCTCAACAAGACCGGCGATCGCATCGGCCATATGAACATGTCGGGGAGCGAGGGCAGCCTCGCCGAGCTTGCGCCGCTCGGCATCCGCCGCAAGATCTTCATCCACATCAACAACTCCAATCCCGCCTTGCGCGAAGGCTCGCCCGAACGCGAAGCGGTGGAAAGCGCCGGGTGGGAAGTCTCCTACGATGGGATGGAAGTGAGGCTTTGACGCCCTAGCCGGCCCGCGGCGTCCGCATGTCGCCGAAAGCGACGACATTGCCGGGACGGACTTCAACTGCCGGCTTGGCGTGATCGGCGGCGGCAATCCGCCAATATGTCTCGATCCGCTCGGCGAAGGGCCGCGCCTTCTCGGCAAAAAGCTTCTCACCCAGCTTGCGCGCCTCCTTGCGCAATGTGCGCTGACGCTTGCGGCAGCGCTTCAGGAACGCCGCCGTCTCATCGGGGGTGCCGAACACCATGGTCGGCGTGGAAGCGACCTGGCACAGCAAGGAAATATCGTGATCGTCGCCGAGTAGCTGCGACAAGGCCTTGGCGGTTTCGACCCGTGCCGACAGTTCCGAGGGCCAGCAAGGCACGAGGAGCTGCATTTGCCGCCAATGGTGCTGCACGCCCTTGCGCCACTCATGCAGGTCTTCGTCGCGGCCGGAATCGATCGCGTGGCGGAACGCGTCGCGGGTCTCGCGGTAGCAGCGCCTCAGACCCTTGGCGAGGGAGGAAAAGTCGTCGGGATAGACGGCGAAGCCGGCGAAGGCGGGACGCAGCTCGAGCAGTCCGCGCATGGCGTCCGAGGCGGCGTTCTGCTCCAAACTCTGCTCCGCCGCTTGACGCCGCTTGCGGAGCCAACCCCGCATCGACTGGAGCGGGCCCAGGCCCGGACCGGCGCCGGTCTCGCGCTCGAGCTTGTCGGTGGCGTCGATAAGCGCCTGAGCATCGCGCGCGGGCGCGAGCCCTCGCGCGATGGCCGTCAGCCGCTCGTACAAGGTTTCGAAGGCGGGCTCCGGCAGGCCGGGCCGCGCGAGCAGAAGCAGCGAGCGGAGCCGCTTCAGGCATTTGCGGGCGTCGTGAACGCCGCTATGGCGCTCGGGCGGAGCGGCGAGAGCGCCATGGGCAAGGTCGAGCTCGGCGAATGCTACGCGCCGCAGGGCCTCGCTCATCGGCGATGCCGGATCGAGTTGATAACTCATTGAGCCTCCTCAGCCCGGGCCCTGCTCTTTAGGCCCATGATCCTTTGGCGAGCGGGTCGCGGTCAAGTTTCAAACCGCCGCATCAGGCCTGTGCACGGTTTGTGGAAACGTTGCGCCAGGGCGCGGTCGTCGCGATCCATTTTTTCACCTGTGTCTCAGCATCTTCGCTTGTCACAATGTCGGTGACGACGGCGGCTGAATCGGCCCCTGTCGCCAAAACCTCCGCGGCGCGATCGGGGGTGAGGCCGCCGATCGCAACCAGGGGGCAGGCGGCAAGCGCGCGCCACTCGGCCAGGCGGGACAAGCCCTGCGGGGCCCATTTCATCGCCTTCAACTTGGTCTCATAGATCGGACCGAGCGCAACATAGTCGGCCCCTGCGGCAAGCGCCGTGTCGAGCTCGGCGTGGCTATGCGTGCTGATGCCGATCTTGATGCCGGCGGCTCTGATCGCGGCGAGATCGGCCTCCGCCAAATCCTCCTGGCCGAGATGGATGAAGTCCGCGCCCTTGTCGATCGCTGCCCGCCAATAGTCGTTGACGACGAGTTGGCAACGGTGCGCGGCGCAAAGCGCGATCGCCGTCTCGATCTCGCGGCTGACGACAGGCTGCGGCTTGTCCTTGACACGGAGCTGCACGAGCTTGAGCCCGAGCGGCAGGAGGCGGGCGAGCCATGCCGTATCGGGGAGGAGGGGGTAAAAAGGATCGAGGCGGATCAAAGCGGGGGTGCGATCGGGGATCGATCAGGACGCATGATCGATCTTGAAGAAGGGCGTGCCGGCGACGGGCGTCGAGGGCTGCGCCATGTCGCGCGGCTCAATCAGCCCGGCTTCGAAGGCAAGCCGCCCGGCCGCGACGGCCTTGGCGAAGGCTTCGGCCATCTTCGCCGGGTCGCCGGCCTTGGCGACGGCGGTGTTGAGCAGCACGGCGTCGTAGCCCATCTCCATGACCTCGGCGGCGTGCGATGGCGCGCCGAGACCGGCATCGACGATGAGGGGGATGTCGGGGAAGTAGGCGCGGAGCGTCTTCAGCGCTTCCTTGTTGATGAGCCCGCGCGCCGAGCCGATCGGGGCGGCCCACGGCATCAGTGCGGCGCAGCCGGCCGCGACCAGCCGCTCGGCCGCGCTCAAATCCTCGGTCGTGTAGGGGAGCACCTGGAACCCTTCGCTCGACAGCGCCGCGGCGGCCTCGACGAGGCCGAACAGGTCGGGCTGGAGCGTGTCGTCATTGGCGATCACTTCGAGCTTGACCCAATCGGTGCCGAACAGCTCGCGCGCCATCTTGGCGGTGGCGATGGCTTCCTTCGCGGTGCGGCAGCCGGCGGTGTTGGGCAGCACACGAACGCCCATCGCCTCGATCAAGGCCCAGAAGCCTTGCCCGGTGCGGGCGCGCGAGGATTCGCGCCGGAGCGAAACCGTGACGATTTCGGCGCCCGCCGCCTCGACCGCCCGCTTGAGGCTGTCGGGCGAGGGGTATTGCGCCGTGCCGAGAATGAGGCGCGAGGCGAAACTCTTGCCGTAGAGGGTGAGCATCAGCCGCCCTGCCTCGGCGCCACGATCTCGATCTCGTCGGCCTCGGCGAGCCTGGTCGTCTCGCGCGAGGCTGCGGCGACGAAGCTTCCGTTCACGGCGGTGGCGATCTTCGCCTCGGCGAAGCCGAGCCGCGCGCAAAGCTCGTCGAGTGTCGCGGCATCGGTGGCGAGCGCCTCACCGTTGAGCAGGATGTTCAAGAAATACCTCCGGTTCCTTCGCGCCGGTCTCGATGAAGGCGGCAACCAGCTCGGCCAGAGCGGGCGCGAGCAGAAATCCATTCCGGTAGAGACCGTTGACGTAGATATAGCCCTTCCGCGCGATAATCCTAGGGCGATTGTCGGGAAAGGCCGGGCGCACGCCCGCGCCTTGCGCGACGATCTCGGCCTCGCCGAAAGCGGGATCGAGGGCGTAGGCCGCGGCGAGGAGGTCGAGGGCGGAGCGGAGCGAAATCGCGCCTCCCTCCTCGCTCTCGATCACGGTCGCGCCGATCATGTAGAGACCCTCGCCCCAGGGCACGGCGTAGAGCGGGAAGCGGGGATGCAACAGGCGCACCGATCGCGCCAAGCTCACGTCGCGGCTCTTGACCACGATCCGCTCGCCGCGCACGCCACGCAATTCGGGAAGATCGTCCTTGGCGCCGAGACCCCGGCAATCGATGACGACATCGGCGCTCCGGGGCGACTCGCCGTCGCCGAGGCGCAAAGTGACGCCCTCGTCCTTGACGCGGCCGAGCAGGAAATCGAGAGCGCGCACCGGGGCGAGATGTGCCTCCTCGGGAAAGAAGAGCGCGCCCGCGAAGCGGTTGCCGAGAGAGGGCTCGAGCGCCGCGAGCTCCGCCGGCGACAGGGTCCGGTGCCCGCTCGTCATGCGCGCGAAGCGGTCGAGCTCGGCGCGGTCGCGGCCGAGCGCCACGGCCAGCGTGCCGTTGACGACCAGCCCGGGATAGGTCTCGCGCCAGAGCGCGATGCCGCGCTTGCCGAGCGCGCTCACCACCGGCTCGGCGTTATCCTCCTCGCAGCGGAGCGCGAGCATGGCGCCGGCATAGACGCTGCAAGCGCCAGCGAAGGGCTGGTCCGACCGTTCATGGACCGTGACGGAATGGCCGCGCCGGGCGAGCGCCAAAGCCTGCCAGAGGCCGACCACGCCGGCCCCGCGGATGGCAATCTTGTACTTGGGTTGCGTCATCAATCCCCCAGGGCCACGCCCTCGCGGCGCGGATCGGCGCCGCCCTCGAGCCCTTCGGGGGTCACCGCGATGACATGCTCGCCGCTGGTGAGGTCGGCGCGGCGGACCTCATGACCCATTGCGCCGAGAGAAGCGGCAAGCGCGTCCCATTCGGCTCCCGTCTCGAGCAGGAACGCGTTCCCGATACTGCCGAAATTCACCAGAGCGGCCGCCGAAGCGGGGTCGAGGCCCCAATCGATCAGACCGATGACGGTCTTGACGTTGTAGAGGATGATCGCCGGCCCGCCCGGGCTGCCGAGCACGAAACGAAGTCCGCCGGCGCCGAAGACGATGGTCGGGTCCATGGAGCTGCGCGGGCGCTTGCCGCCTTCGACGCGATTGGCGACCGGGCGTCCCTCATCATCGGCGGGCGCGAAGGAGAAATCGGTCAGCTGATTGTTGAGCAGGAAGCCGCGCACCATGGTGCGCGCGCCGAAGGCCTGTTCGATGCTCGTGGTCATGGCGAAGGCGTCGCCCTCGGCATCGACGACCGAGATATGGCTCGTGCCCTTGCGCTCGCGGGTACGATCGGTTCCGAACGAGCCTTCGCGGATGTTGGGCGGCATGCCCGCGGTCACCTTTGCTTGCGCGCGCGCGGGGTCGATGAGGGCGCGGCGACTCGCGAGATAGCCGGCATCGAGGAGGCCAGCGACGGGCACGGAAACGAAGCCGGGATCGGCGAGGTAGAGGGCGCGGTCGGCGTAAGCGAGCCGCTCGGCCTCGACGATGATGTGCGCGGCTTGGGGCGCAAGCGGCGCGTCGCCCAGCGCGTAAGGTTCGACGAGCGCGAGGATCTGACCCGCGGTGACGCCGCCCGAGGAGGAGGGTCCCATGCCGCATACCTTGTGCAGCCGGTAGGGCACGCAGACCGGCTCGCGCGCAATGGCGCGATAGTTGGCAAGGTCCTCGACCGTGAGCTTCCCCGGCTTGCGCGGATCGTTTTGTACGGAAGCGGCAATATCCCGCGCGATGTCTCCTTTATAGAATGCATCGGGTCCGTCACGGGCGATGGCTTCGAGCGTCTCGGCGAATGCTGGATTCTTGAGCCGGTAGCCCGCGGGCAGAGGCCGTCCCGCCGCGTCGAAGAAATAGGCGCGCGCCTCGGCCGTGAAGCTGTCGGGCCCTTCCCCCGCGATCTGCGCCGCGAGGCGGGGAGAAATGGCGAAGCCGTCGCGGGCGAGCGCGATCGCCGGCTGAAACAGCTCCGCCCAGGGCAGCTTGCCGTATTTCTCGTGGACGAGCTTCAAGGCGGCGACGACGCCCGGGACGCCGATCGCGATGCCGCTCGCCATTGCCGCCTCGCGTGGAAGCGGTTTTCCGCTCGCATCGAGGAAGAGGTCGGGCGTCGCGGCTTGCGGCGCGGTCTCGCGGCCGTCAATGCTTGCGAGCGTCTCCGAGCTCGCGTCCCAGTAGAGAATGTAAGCGCCGCCGCCGATGCCGGACGATTGCGGCTCGACCAAGTTCAGGACCATCTGGATGGCGATGCCGGCATCGGCTGCGCTGCCGCCTTTTCGCAAGATCGCAAGACCCGCCTCAGCGGCAAGGGCATTGGCGGCGACGACCATCTGCGTCTTCGCTTTGACGAGGGGCTTGGGCGTGGAGCCGCTTGCGCTCTCGGGCGCATCGAAGGCCAAGGCGCGCGATTGAAGCGCGCCAGCGCCGGTCGCGAGCAGAAGGGCGAGGAAGGCGCCGAGCAAAGGGCGGAAGGCGTGCGTCATGCGCCGGAGCATAGCCGGTTTCGCGGGGCGCGCGCCATGTGCTCGCTGGAGAGAAGCCTGCTAATGAAAGTCGCGGGATTTGGGGATGATGCGCTCGGCTCGCGGGTGGCGGCGGGGATGCCAGCGCGGATGGATGCGCTCTTCGCGCGGCGCGCGCCACGATCCGGGCTCGGGCCGGCGCACCTCGTCGGCGTTGGCGAGCGCCAAGCTCAAAGCCTCGCCCTCCTCGGTGAGAAGATCGAGCCAATCGCTCCGGTCGTCGAGCCGCGCCGCCACGACATGGATAATGTCCTCATGGCGCTGGACGCGGCCATGCACCACGACGAGACGCGCCCCCATCACCACTTTCCGCTCCCGCTCGAGCACGTTCGGCCAGATCACCGAATTGGCGATGCCGGTCTCGTCCTCGATGGTCATGAACACCACGCCTTGGGCCGATCCCGGGCGCTGACGGACCAGCACAACGCCGGCGACGCTGATGCTGGCGCCGTCGCGGCATCGCCTGAGATCGGCGCAAGCGGCGATCCTTTCCGCCGCGATGCGGGCGCGCAGGAAGCTCATGGGGTGGGCTTTGAGGGAAAG
>JBFWTF010000113.1:0-8146 GCA_050247995.1 Methyloceanibacter sp.
CGCGCGAGAAACAGGGGATTGCCGACAAGGTAGCGGGCGGCGAGACGGCGCGGCTCCTTGGCGAGGCGATAGACCCATTCGAGCCGCCACCGCTGCACCCAGGACGGCGCGCGGGGGACATTGCCGGCAAGGAAATCGAACAGCGCGCCGACCGCCATGCCGAGTCGGCAGCCGGTCGCCGCGAGATGCTCGCGCAGGAACAGCTCTTGTTTGGGATTGCCCATCGCCACGAGCAAGACATCGGCGCCCGAGCGGCGAACGAGATCGACAATGTCGGGCGTGCGGGCCGGGTCGAAATAGCCGTGGTGGTAACCGACAACCTGATGACGCGGGCACAGCGTGGCAAGACGCGACGCCGCGCGCTCGGCCGTTCCCGGCTCAGCCCCGAGCAAGAAAATACGGAGACGGTGCCTCGTCCGTTGCAAATAGCTGGGCGTGAAGTCCGTGCCGTTAAGATTGGCGGGGAACGGCGCTCCATAGAGAACGCGGCTGGCGATATCGGCGCCGATCCCGTCGTTGAGCACGAGACAGGTCTGAAGCGCCTGGCGGAACTCGCGATTCCGTGCCGCAACGTTCAGCGCGTGCGCATTGGCGAAGGCAATAGCCGTGCGTTCGCCCCGTTCGAAGCGGGCATCGATCAAGCGCGCCGCCCCGTCCAAAGTCTGGACTTGGATCGGGACATCGAGGATCGTCCTCCGCTCCTCTCCCGTGGAAGCGGCATAGACGCCGGCGAATTTCGCGGCCACATGCCGCCAATCGTAGGCGCTGGCGGCCTTAATGCAGTTTGCGCGTTGCGCGGCATGGTCTGCCGCGAGTCTCGGCCAGGCGCGGAGCAATTGGCGGGCCGCTAGGCGGGGGTTCGCATAGTCGAGGATCATCCCCATGCCGGTGCGGCCGACGAGGCGCCGGAAGGGCGGTATCGCGCTCAAGAGGGGAAGGAGGCCCGCCGATAGTCCCTCGACGGCCGACATGCCGAAGCCTTCGTAATCAGAGGCGCTCGCCGCGAATGAGCTCTCGCCGATCAGGGAGCGCACGGTCTCGTCAGACGGCGAGTCGATGACTTCGACGGTGTCGCTCAAGCGGGCGTCATCGACCAGCGCGCGGACGTCTTCGGCGCTTAAATCGGCCGGGCGTCCGGCAATCGTGAGCTTCCAACCGGGCTCGAAATGCCTGAGGGCCCGGGCGAGATCGACGAGCCGATCGAGCCGCTTGTTGTTGGAAAAGCGGCCGATCGAAACGATCGACTTGCGTGCGTCGCGCGCCGAGCTGTCGTGGAACTTGCCGATATTGGCCCCATTCTCGATGAAGACCATGCCCTTCGCCCGCAAGGGGCGGAACAGCTCGAAATCGGACGCGCTGATGGCGACGACGGCCGCGTAGAATTTCAGCGACGCCCGCGTGACCGTCGCGAACCAAAGCCGCTTGAGCGACGAGGCGAATTGCGTATGGAAGAAGCCGCCATGCGTCGAGACGACGAGCGTCCGCCCGTGCAGGGGCTTGGTCCAGGCGAGGTAGTCGAAGAAGAAATCAATGGCGTGCACGTGGACGATGTCGGCGCCAGCGACATGTCCGAGCACATCGGGCGCAAGCGGGTAGCGCTGCGATCCGGCATAGGGGATCCGCACGATCTCGATGCCGTCGAGGGTCTCGTGCGCCGGCAGTCTCTTCTTGCTCGGGTCGTTGAACAGCCGGTCGAGCGTCACCACGCGAACGCGGTCGCCGGCGGCGACCTGGGCCGAGGCAAGGTCGCGAACGCCGTTCTCGAGGCCGCCGACGCCGGGGTAGAACTGCCGCACGACATGGACGATGAACATCGGCGCTTGCCTCTCGCTCATATCGCCACGCGTGTATCTTGCCGTTGCCCAGTAGGCGCCCGGCGCGGTGGCGCCATGCGGCGCCTAAGCTCGGCTTCGCTCGCAGCAAGCGGTTGAAAGCTCCTGTCGCGCGCCGAGATCGCCGTCACGGGGAGCGGCCAGGCGATGCCGAGCGCGGTGTCGTCGTGGAGCAGGCCGCCCTCGGCGCCCGGCGCATAGAAGGCGCCGAGCTCGTAGCTCACGACGCTGTCGTCGCTCAAGGACTGATAGCCGTGGGCGAAGCGCTCGGGCACGTAGAGCGCGCGCAAGCTTCCGCCATCGAGTTCGACGGCGACATGCTGCAAATAGGTCGCGCTCTCGGGCCTCAAATCGACGATGACGTCCAGGATCGCGCCGTGCACGCAGCGCACGAGCTTGATCTCGGCCTCGGGCGGGAACTGGAAGTGCATCCCGCGCAACGTGCCCTTCTTGTGGTTGCGGGCGAGGCCCGACTGGGCGATCACGGGTTTCAGGCCCCGCGCCTCGAACTCCTTCTGGCAGAAGCTGCGGGCGAAGAAGCCGCGCTCGTCCTCGCGCGGTTCGAGCTCGACGACGAAAGCGCCCTTGAGCCTGGTCTCGGTGAAGATCACGCCGGCCTCACGCGACGGCTCGCCGGCGCTCGCGCGAGGAGGCGGACCTTGCCGCCGCCAGCCGCGAGTGCCTGAGGTCGCTGGCGAGGACGCCGTCCGCCATCAGCTTCTGGATATGGCTAATGCGCTGATAGCGCGGGCCCTCGAACTCATCGAGCTTGAGCCGCGCCTGCTGGTAGGCGGCATAGAGCTGCTCGGCGCCCTTCCGCGCGTCCCATTGCGGCTCGAAGTCCGGCAGCTCGCGCGCGATTTTGGCGAAGCTCACCCGATAGGAGCGCTTGTCCGGTCCCGCATCCGGCGCGTACTCGATGCGGCACCCGGGCACGACGCCGGCGACGATCTCGGCGATGTCGCGCATGCGGTAATTGTGCTCGGTCGCACCGACATTGAAGGCCTGGTTGAAGACCTTGTCCTCCGGCGCCTCGAGCGCGGCGATGAACGCGCGCGAGATGTCCTCGATATGGACGATCGGCCGCCACGGCGTGCCGTCGGACTTGAGATAGATGATGCCCGAGGTCACCGCCCAGGCGACCAGGTTGTTGAGGACGATGTCGAAGCGGATGCGGGGTGACACGCCATAGGCCGTCGCCGGGCGCATGAAGACCGGGCAGAAGCCCTCGCTCGCGAGCGGCGCGATGTCCCGCTCGGCCTTGACCTTGGATTCGCCGTAAGGCGTGACGGGGTTGAGCGCGCTCGTCTCGTCCACCATGCCGTCGCCGGCGAGGCCGTAATTGCTGCACGACGAGGCGAGCATGAACCGCCTGACGCCCGCCTCCTTGGCCAGCCGGGCGAGATAGACGCTCGCGCGGTGATTGATGCCGTAGGTGATGTCGGGGTTGAGATTGCCGAGCGGATCGTTCGACAGCGCGGCGAGATGGATCACCGCGTCGATACCGTCGAGATCGGCCGGCAGCACGTCGCGCACGTCCTTGCGGATATGCGCCACGTTGGCGATGCGGCCGCCGGCGGCGAAGCTGCACGATTCGTAGAGATTGCTGTCGAGGCCGACGACCTCGTGACCCGCCTTCAGCAGCATCGGCACCATGACCGTGCCGATATAACCAAGATGTCCGGTAACCAGCACGCGCATCGCTCGTTCTCCTTCGGTCCTAGCTCTTTGCCGCAAAAATCCCGCGCCGCTCCAAGGTCGCGATGCGCGGGTCCAAGCGAAGCTCTCGGGCCGTTCCGGCAGCGTTGGATCGCCGCTGCCCGGCGGCCGCCAATTCTCAACCGGCCTTCCGGCCGACTTTCGGCGC
Organism: Methyloceanibacter sp.; assembly: GCA_050247995.1. Lineage (GTDB taxonomy): Bacteria > Pseudomonadota > Alphaproteobacteria > Rhizobiales > Methyloligellaceae > Methyloceanibacter. Next base: position 3,700 of record JBFWTF010000113.1, read on the forward strand.
CGCTTGCGGCGGCGCGACATTGACGAGCCAGGGCATGCGTCCGCGCTCGACCAGATCCTCGAGCACTTCCTTGTCCTTCAGCGTGTCCATCGGCCGCCAGAAGCCGTCATGCCTGAAGGCGAGCAACTGATCGGCCTCGATCAGGCGCTGGAACGGCTCCTCGACGAGCTCCTCGCCGTCGCGCAGATAATCGAAAATCTCGCGGCGGAAGATGAAGCCGCCGCCGTTGACCCAAAGGTCGGCGTCCTTGGTCGCGCGGATGGCGGCAACCCTACCGTCCGGATTCATGTCGATGAGATGCAGACTGAAGCTCGGGCGCGAGGCGACGAACGCCGCGACTTTTCCGCTTTGCTTGAAGGTCTCGATCATGGCGGGCAGATCGACGTCGGACAGGCCGTCGCTGTAGTTGGCGAGGAAGATGTCCTCGTTCTCGACATGGGGCTTAACCGCGAGCAGCCGCTCGCCGATATTGCGCCACACCCCGGTGTCGATCATGGTCACGCGCCAGTCGGCTTGGGGGTCGCCCAGCGTTTCGACGCGGTTGCCGAAGCCGGACACGACGCAGTCGGCGTAAACATGCGGCTGGTAATTGAGGAAGAATTCCTTGATGACGTTGGCCTTGTAGCCGAGGCACAGGATGAAATCCTTGTGCCCGTACTGGCTGTAATAGCTCATCAAGTGCCAGAGGATCGGCTTGCCGCCGATCGGGATCATCGGCTTCGGAATGTTTTCGGAATAGTCGCGGATACGCGTACCGAGACCGCCGCAAAACAGGACTGTTTTCATCGTGTTGGGCCTTGCGCTTCTGGGACCGCGTTCGCCTGAAAACGATCCGTTCGAATTTGAATAAAATGCTTGCGCGATCAGCCATTTGGGTCAACCGAGCGCGAGCGGTACTCCCAACGGAGCGCTACCCCGAACGGCTAGGCGCGATCGAGCAGGCCGCAAGCGGCGAGCGCATCGACGGCTTTCCGGATCGCATCGAACGGCAAGCCCGACCGCTCGGCGATATCGAGCACCCCGTTCGTGCCGTCGGACAGGTTGAGGACCCACAGCAGCGCGAGATGATCGTCCTTCGCCGTCTTGCCGCCGAGCGAGGACATCAGTCCCCTCCGCCCGAGCTGCGGCTCGCCCATCGGGCGCAAATTGACGAAGCGGAGGTCGTTCTCCAGGAGGTCGACGACCTCGAGCAACGCGGCGAGCGAATCGTCAAGATGGGGCGCCGACACGAAGTCGAGATTGTCGGCGGACGTGTGATATTGCGGATATTCGCCGTACGGCGTGCGGCGGAAGCTTCCCACCGGCAAGTTGAATCCCGGCGAGCAATATTGCCGCTCGTCGTAGCCGTAAGGGGAGAAATCCCGGATGGCAAAGGGCGCGGCCCTCGTCTTGAGCACATGGGCGACGGCCCGGTCGATATCGGCGTTTCCCCGCCTGCTGCGCTTGTAGTTGATCTCGCCGCGGTCCCCGGCGCAGGCGAGCGTGAGCCCGTGCTTGATCCGCTTCACTTGGGCCTGGTTGCGGGACAGCCAGGCGAGGGCGCCGATCGTGCCTGGCACGAACAGGAAGCGATAGGTATAGCGGCGCGGCAGCGGCGCTAGGATCCGGGCGAGCGTCGCGGCAAGCGCGACCCCTGAGAGATTGTCGTTGGCAAGCGAGGGGTGGCAGGCATGGGTGGAGACGAGGAATTCCTCCTCGCTTTGCCCCGGCAGCACGCACTCGCCGTAAGTGATGGCGCCGTCCGTCAGACTGGAATCGATGACGACCTCGTATTCGCCGTCGGCGAGATCCTGCAATTGCCGGTGTGAAAGGCAGAAGCCCCAGGTCTCGGCGTAGTAGCTCGTGCGGTAGGGAATCCAGTCGGGGTGCTCGGGCAGGGCGTGGAGATGGGGCCGGAGCTCGCCCAGCGTCATCCGCGCCTTCACCGGCGCGCTGTAATTGACCACGTGCAGATTGTTCTTATGAAAATCGACCACGCGGCGCCCGCTCGAATCCTTGATGCAGGCGTCGCGGATGTTCCACTCCTTCGGCACGGTCCAATCGAACACCTGCGTCCCGGTCGCGACTTCGTGGATCGTGAGGGGAAGGAAATCGGCGAGATGGCGAAGGCTTTGCCGCAAGCCGTCGCCGCTGATGCTGCGGCAGATGGGGAAGAGCGCGCGCATCAGAGCGAGCATTTCCTCTCCCGCCGATGCGAGATCGCCGCGGGCGCGCACGTGAGACAGCGTTTCGGGGCGAGGGTTCATCAGCGGCCGAAAGGAAGAGCGCCGGAGAAGGGGCGCAGGGCCTAGCTTGCCCCGGGGGTGCGGCCCGGTTGCCCGGCCATTGCGGCCTGGGGACTTGGTGCGTTGGAGGTACCCCCGAGCGTGAAAATGGCCCGATATGGGGAGAATCCGCGGGTTCCGACTATACGTTGGTGTAGAGGTCCTAGACCAAGGACCACTGCCTGCCAGATCACTAAAACTGTAAGAAAAATTTTAGGGACTGCGGCCGATAGCCAATGAGGGGTACGGCTAGCAGGCACTTACCCCCTTCAGGGTACGGCCTATTGGACAAGGAGGATCAGGAGCGCCGCCTAATCGTTAACAGGCGTTTTTGCATCAAAACTAAATAAAATTCGATATAAAAGCCGTCAGCTTCTCAGCATCGCGCTTTCCTAGAGGGAAACGGGGTTTGTCTGGGTGAAAGACGGGAAACTTCAGTAGGAGTGAGGCGTATGAGTCTTCCCATCGTTGTGACGCACCCATCGACCCTGTTTCATAATGGGCTCCGTCAGCTCTTCACCAAATCCCGATTTCGGCCGGTGCGCATCGCAACCGCTCTCAACGACGAGTTGGAGACCTATCTGCGCACGCAAGGCAGCTGTGTCTGGCTGACGGGCGTGGAGACCTCCATCGCCGCCACCAATGCGCTGGTCCGCAAGGTCGTGGCAGCCAATCCCGGCGTGAAGGCGGTCATCTTGGCGCCGGCGCAAAACCCCGAGGACATCGTCGCCTCGCTCAAGGCCGGCGCCTGCGGATTCCTGTGCCAGGACATTTGCGGCGAGCGGCTGCTCAAATCGCTCGAGCTCATCGCTCTCAGCGAAATGGTCGTGCATCCCCAGTTCACCTGGAGCCCGGCCAACGAGAACCACACCAATGGCTGCGCCACAGGCGAGGATCGATACGGGGCGCGATCGGGCGCCGCGCACATGATCCAAAGTCTTGAATCGCGGTCCGGCGCCTCGGGCGCTGCCGACGAGGCGGAAACGGGGGCAGGGCAGGTGGTGCCCTCCCTGTCGCGCCGGGAGACCCTCATCCTGCGCATGCTGATGCAGGGAGCATCCAACAAGGTCATCGCGCGCAATTTGGTGATCACCGAGTCGACGGTGAAGGTGCACATGAAGGCGATCCTGCGAAAGCTTCGCCTACAGAATCGCACCCAGGCCGCGATTTGGGCCCGCAACAACGTCACCGAAGACGATTGGAGCATGCGGGCAAGCGCCGGCGCCGCCCATTAGGCGAAAATCCGGGGGAAGGAGCCTGACGCTCCTTTCCTCCGGCTGCTAGTCTTCACCCCCTCGATCCTCATTGAAGCCGGTCCTCTCGTTCTCGCGAGGATCCGGCTCGGGGCGAAAGCATGTTCAAGGTCGAGGCTGTGGTTGTCGGCGCTGGCGTTGTCGGCCTTGCCGTCGCCAGGACCTTGGCGCTCCGCGGCGTTCAGGTCCTCCTGCTCGAGAAGGAGGACCGCGCCGGCAGCGGCACGTCGTCGCGCAGCAGCGAAGTGATTCACGCCGGGCTCTACTACGAGCCTTCGAGCCTGAAGGCCGAGCTCTGCGTGCCCGGGCGGCGCCTGCTCTATCGCTACTGCCGCGACCGCGGCGTGCCCCATCGGCAATGCGGCAAACTCGTCGTCGCCACCGAACCGGGCGAGGACGCCTATCTCGACCACCTCTTGCAGCGCGCGAAGGAAAACGGCGTCGAAGACGTCGCCCGTATCGGCGCCGCGCAACTGAACCAGCTCGAGCCCGACGTGAAGGGAACGAGCGCGCTTCTGTCGGGCACGACCGGGATTGTCGATAGTCACGCCCTGATGCTGGCTTATCAGGCCGATGCCGAGGCGGGCGGCGCGACGGTCGCGTTCCGCACGCCGGTTCTCGGCGCAGCCATCGCCGGCGGCAAGATCGGCCTCACCACGGGCGGGAGCGAGCCGGCCGAGATCGAGGCCGATCTCGTGGTCAATGCCGCGGGCCTCGACGCCTGGGATTTCTCGGCGCGCATGCGCGGCCTCGACGGCGCCAACGTCCCGCCCCGCTTCCTCGCCAAAGGGAATTACTTCACCTTGAGCGGGGCCAGATCGCCGTTCCGCCATCTCATCTATCCGGTGCCTGAGCCCGGCGGCCTCGGCACCCATTTGACCTTCGACCTCGCGGGCCAGGTCCGGATCGGGCCGGATGTGGAGTGGATTG
>JBFWTF010000114.1:0-8135 GCA_050247995.1 Methyloceanibacter sp.
CGGCCGCCTCGTCGAGCGCGTTCCGCCCGCCGATGCATAGGACGGCGTCGTCAGCTTGCCATCCGGGAGCAAGCAGGGCGCGGTCGATCACGCCCGCTTCGTGCTCGTCCTCCCGGGCCTCGGCGGCGGTCAGAGAGGCGAGGCCGCCGGCAGCGCCCTTGTCGTCCTTTTCCTTCTGACGATGTTTGGCGAACCAGCGTCGCGGCTCGAAATCGGCGAGATTGTCCAGCATCTCCTTGACCGTGTCGGAGATGCGCCGCGCTTTCTCGGCGTCAAGCAGGCCGCGGCGCGCATCGCTCTCGGCAAGCTTGAGAGCGGCCAGAACGACATCCTCGAGACCCGCTTCGAAGCTCTTCTCTTTAAGCTGGAGTTCGGCCTGATACGTGGCCTCGGCCGCGTCGCCCGACAGCACCCGCTGATAGAAGCTCTGCTCAGGCGTCAGCGCCGGCTCGTCGCCGAGCAACACCTGGAACATGTGCAAATCTTCAACATGGCGCCCCAGCACGGCGAGGCAAACCGTCATCGGCATGGCAAGCAGGAGCCCGATCGGTCCCCATAGCCAGGTCCAGAACACGGTCGAAACCAGCACGGCGATCGGCGACACGCCGGTGCCATGTCCGAACACGAGCGGCTCGACCACCTGCCCCATAATCATTTCCCCGACGACGTAGAGCGCGAGCACCATCAGGAATATCGACCAGCCCGGATCGACCACGGCCGCGAGCAAGAGCGGCGGGATCGCCCCGATATACGATCCGACGAAGGGCACGAAGCGCATGAGCATGGCGAGCACGCCCCAGACCAAGGGGCTCGGGATGCCGATGATCCATAGCGCGACGGCGATCAGGGCACCGAAGGCGCTGTTGATCAGGATCTGGCGCAGGAAGTACTTGCTCAAGCGCGTCGCCGCGTCGTTGAGCGTCACGGTGGCGCGCTGCAAATCGGAGGAGCCGAGCAGCCTGATGAACCGGTCGCGCAGATCGTCGCGTTGAATCAGAATGAAAACGACGAAGAGGAGCACGATGCCGGCGGTCGCCAGCGGCGGCAGCACCGTTCCGGCGACGCGCCGGAGCAGCTCGAAGACGGTCGGCTGGGGCTGGCGCACCTCGACCTGGATGGGCTGACCGTTGGGAGCCTTGGCGCCCGCGCCGGCCTGAGCCGCGTCCGGCGTTTCGCCTTGGTTCAATTCCTTCTCGAGGTCGGTCAGGACATCGCCGGCCTTTTTCAGCGCGGGCGAGGACGGGGCGTTCTGGCGCAGATTCTTGATCTTTTCCGAGAGCGTGTAGCGGTATTTCGGCAGGTCGGCGGCCAGTTGCGAAAACTCGCGCGACACGAGCCAACCCAGCCCGAAGATGATGGCGAACGCGCTGCCCACCACAATGGCGACGGCGAGGACGCGCGGCACGCCGACGCGCCGCAAGAAAATCAGCGGCCGGCTCAGAACGAAGCTCAACAGGATGGCAAGGGCGAGCGGGACGAGCACGTCGCGCCCGACATAGAGGGCGCCGATGACGAGCGTGGCGATGAGCAGCCCCTGCAAGATCGCGGTGCGCGTATCGGCGCGATTGGACAGCACAGGGATGCGCGATCGAAGCTGCATGTCGGTCCGAAACGGCGAAGGTCCGCCGGCTGTCTAATCCTTAGCGCAACCAGGAGGCCAAGAGTATCGGAACTTAGGGCTGAGCAAGGGTAAACTTGGCGCCCAGGGGGGACGGACCGCCGGCCTGTCACGGGCCTCCGGGCTTCGCCGCCGCCGGATCGCGCGCCACGGGGCTGACCGGCCGCTTATGCCCTTCGGGTCCTCCGGCCACGTGGTCGGCGACGAAGGCGCCGCGCTTGCCGATCGGGCGGGGCCCGCCCGCGGTCGTGTCCTCGGCGGTCTGGAGCTCGAGCTCGGCGTTGATCTCGGCGCCGAGCAGCACGATGTAGAACGACATGTAAAGCCAGAACAGCAGGATGACGACGGCGCCGAGCGAGCCGTAGATCCGGTCGTAATTGGCGAAGTGCGATACGTAGAGGGAGAAGCCGGCGGATGCGATCAGCCACGTCACCATGGCGAACACGGAGCCGACGCTGACCCAGCGCCATTTGGCGGCGCGGCGACAGGGGCCGTAGCGATAGAGCAGCGACAGGATGATGAGGACGAAGAGGGCGAGGAACGGCCAGCGCCCGATGGTGACGGCCGTTTCGAAAGCGCGGGAGTAGCCGGCGAAGGCGAACAGGATCGGCACGTAGAGAATGGCAAGGAGCATGACCACGCCGCCGACGATGCCGATGACGGTGAAGATGAGGGCATTCAAATAGTAGCGGAACAGGCTGCGGCTCTCGGGTTCCTCGTAGGCGATATTGAGGGCGGCCATCATCGCCTGGGTGCCGGCAAGGCCGCTCCACAGCGCGATCCCCACGCTCACCGCGAGGCTCCAGCCGAGCCTCCCGCTCGATGCCGCGGCGATCCGCTCGATTTGCGCCATGACGATGTCGCTCGCTTGCGGGGGAAGCACCGAACGGAGCAGGCCGAAATTCTCCTCGACGGTGCCGGAATCGGCGGTGAGGCCGTAGAGGGAGACGAGCGCCGAAAGCACCGGGAAGATCGCCAACAGGGCGAAGAAGGCGCAGCCCGCGGCCACGACCGAGAGATTGTCGCGTCCGCTCTCGCTCCAGACGCGCTCGGCAACCTGCCGCCAGCCTTTGAGCGGAATGTGGTAGGGACGCCTCGCGTCGCGGCCGTAAGGATCGGGCTTGCGCTTCATTCTGACCGCGGGCCTCCCTCGCCCGGCAAATTGCGCCGTCAGACTAGCAGCAAAAAGAGCTGTGGAAGCGAATTTGCGGTGTTGGCGCCGCGCCGCTACTGGCGCTGCGCGAGGTGGCCCGGCAGGGGGCCGAGGCCGGCCGTCGCGATCGCGGCTGCGCCCCCGGGCGCCCCTCGCCCTGGCGCTCGCGCCCTCCCAAGGACGCGGTGCAGCGCGGTCGCGGCCCGCTCGATGCCGCGCTCGATGCGCGCATCGGCGCGCGCGAGCGGAGCGATCAACAGGCGGTACAACGCCATGACCACGGCGATGGTGATCAGTCCGGCAAACACAATGTCGCTGAGGAAATGGCGTCCGAACATGACGCGCAAGGCGCCGACCGACGCGCCGTAAGTGACTGCCGCGCCGAGGGCGAGAGGCCGCACTTGCGGCGGCGCGAGGCTCGCGGGCGCCACCGCCCAGAACGCCGCGCTCGCCTCACCCGAGACGAAAGAGCAGTTGCGCTTGCAGGCTCCGCCCGGACGCCACCACGGCTGGAACGCCGCCGCGCCGGCGAATTGCTCGATGCCGTTCGGCCGCGGCCTGCCCCAATTCTCCTTGAGCAGAAGATTTGCGGTCAGCCCCGGACCGAGCAGGAAGGACCCGAGAAGATAGAACGCGACCGTGGGGGCGATCAGCATCTTCCGGCTCGGGAACACCAATTTACGCAAGAGAGCGAAGGCGGGAGGGACGAGCAGAAGAAACGGCAGCCAATTGGCGATCCGCCGGATCGCATTCCAGCCGTGGTCGGCGGCCAAGGGAAACGTAGCGGCGCTGGGATCGAAGAACCAGCCGGTCACCGTGAGGTCGATGGCGGGATAGGCGGCGAGGAGCGCCGCAAGCGCAAGGGCGAGCAGAGCGAAAAGCGACACGCCGCGTTGCACGGCAACCCCCGAGTCCAAAGCCCGGGATCGACGCTAGGCGTCGTCGGCGACGTTAGCGTGAGGGTACCATGAAGATTGGATTGCGAATGCGCGACGGTGCTGAGACGGATCCGTGACAATGACAAAGGAGGCCGCTGACGCGGCTCGCGATTTCGTCCGCACAATGCCGGCGCCGAGGCACGGCGCGACGTTACGCCGATATGGCCTCATCGAGATGCGGGGTCCGTCCGCCCGTCGCGGTCCACAAGACGGGAAAGAAATTTTCGTCGAGGTTGTCGTCCCAAAGCTTCATATAGCGCCCATAGACCGGGCCGTTCCCGATGGCGATCTTCGCGCGCACGAACTTCGCATTTGCGGGGACCGCGTGGACAACCAGGGACCGCCGTGGCCGGTCCGACGCGTTGACACCCGACCCGTGCCATGTCCGGCCATGGTGAAACGAGCCTCCACCGGCGCGCACGACGATTGGAACGATCTCTGGGTCTTTGTCCTCTCTTGTCGCCGCCGCGCGCATGGCTGTCTGATAATCTGACGGTCCGTGAAATTCGCCATCGGGAGCGCCAAGCTTCCATTTATGGGAGCCTCTGACGAGCTCCATGGTCCCGCCTTGAGCGGTCGTGTCGTCGAGGGCAATCCAACAGCTCACCATGGCTTGGGGATCGAGCCAAGGATGATAGGCGCTGTCTTGGTGGTAACCGAGGGGGCGAGCGCCCGCCGGTTTCCAAATCACGTTGTCTTGCAGGATACGCGCGCCCTGCCAATCGGCCAGGGTGGCGACGGCCCGCCCGATATCTTCCCTGAGTACGATGCCGGCGATCGCCGCGTTCGCCTTCCAGCCATTGCAAATCTGGCGCGTCAATGTCGGGTCCGACTTGCCTTCCTGCCAGTTTACTTCGTCGGGAAGGACGCCCCGCTCGAACTCACCGCGAAAAAGGGCGTCGAACGCGTTTCGGGCGGCTTCAATGCCCGCCTCATCAAGCAGCCCGTCCACGCTGACAAAGCCATCCTCGCGAAAGAGAGCGAGTTGTTCGGACGAAATCTCCAAGACGCTCCTCCTGTGCCGCGGCTTCACACCGGCAAAGCGAATGCGTCGCACACTACCATCGAGCGGCGCTGCCAAAAATGGGACAGCACCTACATCTTGTCCGGGAATCGCCGAATCTCAGGGGAATTGGTTGCGGGGGTAGGATTTGAACCTACGACCTTCAGGTTATGAGCCTGACGAGCTACCGGGCTGCTCCACCCCGCGCCAATGTCTTTTCACCCCCGAAAGGACGGGGGCCGGAACCTATAGCAGGTTCGAGAGAGATGTGAAGGGCTAGGCGGCCATCCGGCCCCGCCCCTTGACTTAATATAGGGATTGCCGGGGCCTTTTGCACAAGGGCCTAGCCTGGCCCGTCCGCGACCTCGCGCGCCGGCGCCCCGATCCGGGGCCAGCCGAGCCAGGCTTGGGTCCGCGGCCCCCGCAGCCTATAGCCGCCTTGGGGGGTCCGCTCGAACAGCCAGCGCCGCGCCGCGAAGCGGTCCCGGACCCAATAGGGAAAGACCGTGCCCAGGATCGCACCGAGCACGACGTCGGTCACATAGTGCTGGCCGATCAGAACCCGGCTCGCCGCGATCCAGGCCGCTAGCGTGTAGAGCATAACTCTCCCGCGCGGCCACAGCATGCCGATCACCGTGGCGAAGGCGAAGATATTGGTGGCGTGGCCGGACGGCAGCGCGGCGTAATCGGGGTCGAAGGCGAAGAAGTTGAAGTCGAGCGGGCCGGCGGTATCGAACAATTTCGGCCGCGCGCGGCCAAGGATGTTCTTGGCGAGATTGGCGATGAGCCCGGCGCCGCCGATGCTGACGAAAACAAATCCGACCGTGCTCGCGATCAGGCCGTAGGCGGCCGCGTTGCGCCAGCCGCCATAGCGCTGCCGCAGCACCAGGGCGAGCGCGATGGCCGCGCCGGTCGGAATGAGCATCCAGTTCGACTTGCCGATATCGGTGATGGACCGGAAGAACGCGCGCACGCCTTCCGGCAAAGCCTTCGCCCGCTCCAACATGAACGGATCGATGAGAAGCATGGACAGGAAAATCAGCGAGAGCGCGAGGACGACCTGCTCGGCGATGGTGAGATCTTTGAGCCGCACGCTCCGCCCCTCAGTTCACGCCGATGCCGGCCCGCGCGGACGAGCGCAATCGGCTAAGCGAGCTTGACCGGGCTTGGCGTGCGCTTGCCAAGCCAGATGAAGTAGAGATTGCGCACATAGATCACGAGACCGGTCGCCTGGCCGAGAATGAACACGGGATCGACCCGGTAGCAGGCATAGGCGAGCAGCATGACGCCGCCGCAGAAGCTGAAGTACCAGAACGACTCGGGCATGATGCTCGCCCGCGCCCGCTCGCTCGCGACCCATTGCACGAGAAAGCGCATCGAGAACATGAGCTGAGCCGTGAGGCCGATGCCGACCCAGACGAGCTCGGTCGTGGGCGTTGCGCGCCACCACTGAACAAGGCCCCCTGCAAAGGTCATAACACTATCCCTCCAACGCCTGACGCTACCGGCCGCAACGCTACGCTCTTCCTCGGCCCCTGGTTTCGCCCGGAACGCTGCCGGCAATTTCTTCCGCGACGGGCGGAATCTGCGTCCGCTTGCGCAGCCAACTGACCCCGACCAGATCGTATAGGCCAATGAGCGCCCGGCCAAGATTGGTATATTTGGAGACGCCCCTGAGCCGTGGCCGATCGTTCACCTTCTCGTAGGCGATTTCGTGACCATAACTCAAGAAAAGCGCCGGCAAATAACGGTGCATCCCCACGAAATAGGGAAGCGCGAGGAAGGCTTCACGCTGGAAAAGCTTGATTCCGCACCCCGTATCGGGACAGCCATCGGCGAGGACCTTGTCGCGGATGAAATTGGCGAAGCGCGAGGCCGCCTTGCGGGAGCCCGTTCCCTTGCGGCTCGCCCTGATGCCGGCGGCCATGGCGGGCTCGCGGCCGCTATCGCCGAGAAGGGCGTAAAGCCGCATGATGTCGGCGGGATCGTTCTGGCCGTCGCCATCCATGGTTGCAATGACCGGAAAGCGCGCGGCGCGCACGCCCGTGCGGAGGCCCGCGCTCTGGCCCGCCCTGTGGCCGTGCTTGAGATAGCGCAAGCGCGGATATGCCGTGAGCCGGGCCTTGATTTCCGCCGCCGTCCCGTCGTCGCTGCCGTCATCGACGGCAATCACCTCGCCTAGCGCATCAGGCGGCACGGCGGCGAAGGTCTCATCGATCAGAGGACCGATATTGCCCTCTTCATTGAAGGCGGGGATAACAACGGAAATGACCATAAACGCTCGCCTTTTGCCCGGCGCGGCAAATAAGCACTGGAGCCCCTTCGGGGGCAACTTCGCACGCACAATATTGTATATCCAAGCGCCTTTCCGCCGCACGCTTCAAAAGACCGCGCATGCCGTCCCAAATCCCGGGTACTAACATTCCGGACAAAGACTATCTCTTCCGCCTGACGCTCTGTCTTGGCGCCCTCCTCGTCGTGAGGCTCGCGGCCGTTTATTCCGCCACGACCGATCTCGTGCTCGACGAGGCGCAGTACTGGACCTGGTCGCGCGCGCTCGACTTCGGCTATTTCTCCAAACCGCCGATGATCGCCTGGGTCATTCGCGGCGCGAGCGCGCTGTGCGGCGACGGCGAGGCTTGCATCCGCTCGGCCTCGCCCGTGCTCTACACCGCGACCTCGATCATGATCTACCTGGCCGGACGCGCGCTCTACAATGCGCGCGTCGGCTTCTGGTCGGCCATCGTCTTCGCCACCTTGCCCGGCGTCTCCTACTCCTCCCTCCTCATCACCACCGACGTGCCCCTGGTCCTGTTGTGGAGCATCATGCTCTACGCCTGGGTCATGCTGGTGAAGCAGAAGACCATGGGCTTCGCCGTTCTGCTTGGCGTCGCCATCGGTCTCGGCCTCCTCGCCAAACAGGCGATGATCTATGCCGTTCTCTGCATCGCCTGCCACGCGCTGGTGAGCCGGGACGCGCGCGCGGCGCTCAAGGGCGGGCGCGCCGTCGCAGCCGCGCTCATCGCGGCGGCGCTGTTCGCCCCGAATGTCGTTTGGAACGCGCAGCACGACTTTCCCACGCTCCACCACACCCAGTCCAATATCGGCTGGCAGTATCCCTACATTCACCCGCTGCGCCTCGCCGATTACATCGTGGTTCAGTTCGGCGTCTTCGGTCCAATCCTGTTCGTCGTGCTCCTGCGCACGGCATGGCGCGAAATCCGCGGGCCCGCCGATTCCGGCAAAGCGCTCCTGCTCTCCTTCTCCCTGCCCATCCTTGCGCTCCTTGCGGTCCAAGCGATTCTGTCGCGGGCGCACGGCAACTGGACCGCGACCGCCTACCCCGCCGCGTCGATCCTCGTCACGGCGGTCATGATCGAGCTCGACCGGCGCATTTTGTTTAGGGTGTCGCTCGGCATTCAC
>JBFWTF010000115.1:0-8122 GCA_050247995.1 Methyloceanibacter sp.
CGCCCATCTCATGCCGATGATCCAGGTCGAGGGAACCTTCCCCGACGGCACCAAGCTCGTCACCATCCACGACCCTATCCGCCCGGGCAAGCGCAAGGAGGTTGGCGTCGTGCCGGGCGAGATCATCGCCGCGGACGGCGACATCGAGCTCAACGCGGGCCGGCGCAAGGTCACGCTGAAAGTGGTCAATACCGGCGACCGGCCGGTGCAGATCGGCAGCCACTACCATTTCTTCGAGACCAACAAGGCGCTCGATTTCGACCGGGCCCAGAGCTTCGGCATGCATCTCGACATTCCGGCCGGCACCGCCGTGCGCTTCGCTCCCGGAGAGTCGAAGGAGGTGGTGCTGACCGAGTTCGGCGGCACGGGCGAGCTGCTCGGGCTGAACGCCCTCACCGAAGGGAATTGGCGCAGCGAAGAGAACCGCGTCCAGGCGCTCGCCCGCGCCCGCGCCCGCGGCTTCAAGGGAGCGTGACCCATGGCAAAGATGAGCCGCAAAGACTACGCCCATATGTACGGCCCGACCACGGGCGACGCGATCCGTCTCGGCGACACTTCGCTTCTCGCCGAGGTCGAGCACGATTTCGCCGTCCCGGGCGAAGAATGCCTGCATGGCGGCGGCAAGACGCTGCGCGACGGGCTTGGGCTGACGCCGGGCTATGATAGCGCCATGGGCGCTCTCGACATGCTTCTGTGCAATGCGCTCGTCATCGACCCGGTGGTCGGCGTCGTCAAGGGCGATATCGGCATCAAGGACGGCAAGATCGTCGGCATCGGCAAGGCGGGCAATCCCGCCACCATGGACGGCGTTCACGCCAATCTGATCGTCGGCGCCGCCACCACGGTGCGCGACGCCGAGGGCCTGATCGCGACACCCGGCGGCATCGACGTGCACGTGCATTTCGATTCGGCGCAGCTCTGCGAGCACGCCATCGGCTCTGGGCTGACCACCATGATCGGCGGTTCGCTCGGTCCGATCACCGTCGGCATCGATTGCGGCGGCGCCTTCAACGTCGGCAAGATGCTGCAAGCCGCCGAGCAATGGCCGATCAATTTCGGCTTCCTCGGCCGCGGCAACACCTCGCGCCCGCGCTCGATCCTCGACCAGATCGCGGGAGGCTGCATCGGGCTGAAAATCCACGAGGATTGGGGCTCGATGCCGGCGGTGATCGACACCTGCCTCGCCGTCGCCGACGAGCTCGACTTCCAGGTCCAGCTCCACACCGACACGCTGAACGAGAGCGGGTTCTTGGAGGAGACGCTGGCCGCGATCAAGGGCCGCACCATTCATATGTATCACACGGAAGGCGCCGGCGGCGGCCATGCCCCGGACATCATCCGGGTGGCGGGCGAGATCAACTGCCTGCCCTCCTCGACCAATCCCACCAATCCCTACACGGTCAACACGTTCGACGAGCATCTCGACATGACGATGGTGTGCCATCACCTCAACCCGGCGATCCCCGAGGATGTCGCCTTCGCCGAGAGCCGCATCAGGGCGCAGACCATCGCGGCGGAGGACATACTCCACGATATCGGCGCGATCTCCATGCTCGGCTCCGACAGCCAAGGCATGGGCCGGATCGGCGAGGTGATCTGCCGCACCTGGCAGCTCGCCTCGAAGATGAAGGACCAGAGGGGACGGCTCCCTTCCGAGAAGACCAGGCGCGGCGACAACGAGCGCATCAAGCGCTACGTCGCCAAATACACCATCAACGCCGCGCGCACCTTCGGCATCGACGCCTTCATCGGCTCGCTTGAGCCCGGCAAGATCGCGGACGTCGTGCTGTGGCGTCCCGGCTTCTTCGGTATCAAGCCCGAGATCGTGGTCAAGGGCGGGTTCATCGCCTGGGGCGCGATGGGCGACAGCGCCGCGAGCCTCATGACCTGCGAGCCCTTGCTCATGCGCCCGCAATGGGGGGCGTTCGGGCGCGCCAAGCAGGCGCTGTCGGCCTGCTTCGTCAATCCGCTGGCGATCGAGGCCGATATCTCGGGCAGGCTCGATCTCGCCAAGCCCGTGCTTCCCGCCAAGGGCACGCGCAAGCTCAACAAGCAGCATATGCTGCACAACGATGCCTGCCCCGCCATCAAGGTCAATCCGCAGACCTTCGATGTCTATGTCGACGGCAAACTTGCCACCTGCGAGCCGGCCAAGGTGCTGCCGCTCGCGCAGAAATACATGCTGCGATGAGCGAACGCCGCAACATGCCCGGCGCCAAGGCGGCTCACGCTAGATTGCCGGGCGTCGCCCGCATCGGCATCGGCGGCCCGGTCGGCTCGGGCAAGACGGCGCTGGTCGAGCGCCTGATCCCGGCGATGGCCGCGCGCAATCTTGAGGTCGGTATCGTCGCCAACGACATCGTCACGCAGGAAGACGCAGAGAGGATCAAGCGCTCAGGCCTGATCGATCCCGCCCGGGTGCTGGCGGTCGAGACCGGGGCGTGCCCGCACACGGCGATCAGGGAAGACCCGACCTTGAACATCCAGGCGGTCGAAAGCCTGGTTCAGACCTTCCCCGGTCTCGACGCCGTTCTGGTCGAATCGGGCGGCGACAATCTCGCCTCGACGTTTTCGCTCGAGCTCGTCGACTACTGGCTGTTCGTCATCGACACGGCCGGCGGCGACGACATTCCGCGCAAGCGCGGCCTCGGCATTCTCAAGTCGGACCTGCTCGTCATCAACAAGACCGACCTCGCGCCCTTGGTCGGAGTCGATCTCGATCTCATGGTCAAGGAGGCGAACGAGGTGCGCCGCGGGCGCCCCGTCCTCTTGACCAATTGCAAGACGGGCGAAGGGGTCGATGCCGTGGTGGATCGTCTCATCGAGGATGTCATCTTTGCCGCCTGACGGATCATCCGGGGCCGAGACCTCGGCGGGCTCGAGCCGCAAGCTCGTCTCCGGCCGGCTCGACCTCGCCTTCGCCGCCGATGGCGGGGGCCGCACCTATCTTGCGCGCCAATACGCCAACTATCCGTTCCATGTCTGCCGCGCGCTCTATCAGGACGCCGAGCGTCCGGGGCTTGCCACGCTTTACCTCCAGTCCTGCTCGGGGGGCCTCTACGAGGACGACCGGCTGGATATGCGGTTGGAAGTCGCCCCGAGCGCCGAGGCGCATGTCTCGACCCAAAGCCCGACCGTCGTTCACACCATGCCCGAGGGGGCCGCGCGCCTCGTTGCGCGCATCGCTTGCGCGCCAAAGTCCTATCTCGAATATCTGCCCGACCCGCAGATCCTGTTTCCCGGATCGCGTTGCGCCTCGAGGGTCGAGGTGAGTCTCGACGGCGATGCGGTCGCGCTCGTCTCGGACTCCTTCCTCGGTCACGATCCTGACGGGCGGGGCGGGACATTTGCCAACTACGCGAGCGAGATCGTCATCGCCGACGCGGCCGGGCGCAACTTGGCCATCGACCGGTTGAAAGTCGACGGCGGCAGCTTCGGCGGCGGGTGCCCGGGAATCTCCGGCTCTTATGCCGCGCAAGGGACCATGATCGTCGCGGGCCTCGCCCTCCCCTCACCTTCCCTCGTCGAGGCGCTTCGCGGCATTCGGCCGGACGACGACGGGGCCGCGATCGGGATATCGGACCTGCCGAAAGGCGCGGGCTACCTCGTCAGGATTCTCGCGGCCGACGGCGTCGCGCTGAAGCGCGCCATGTCACGCGCCTGGTCGGCGGCGCGGACGGTCCTGAAGGGAGCGCCCCCGGCCGAGCGCCGGAAGTAGAGTCCGGCGGCGCCATGCGTCCGAGCGGGATGGCGGCATTGCGCGTCGCCAGCTTGGCGGTCGTGAGACCGATCGGCGAATGGCGTCAGGCGTCAGTGGCCGTGGCCGAGCGCAAGCGCAAGCGTCACGCCGGCGGCGAGCACCGCGAAGGAGATCGCGGCCATGACCCAAACGGGCGGACGGGGCGAATGGATGGCCGATCCGGTCGATGCTGCCATTGCCATCTTTTTCTCCATGCCGGGCATCGCCGCCGCCTCCCCCTTCGGCCGCACCGTCAACATGCCGTGCTTGAGGTGATGGGCCACGAGCCACCAATTCATCGGAAAGGCGAAGGCCGCGCCCACCATCAAGGCCAGCGACATGCGGAACCAGAACAGCGGCTGGGCCGGATCGTGCGCCGCGGCATCACCGGCGAAGGCCATCGCGGCGACGGGCATCATGCCGCCCATCAGGCAATTCATCGACAGGAGCTCGGCGGTGAAAGTGCCCTTCAGCGCGCGCAAGTAAGAGCCGAACATCTCACCCATGAACAGCGCCTGGAAAATCGTCCAGCCGAAGGCGAAGCCGAGCAGATATTCAAGCGCGATATCCGCAGCCACGGGCAGCGCGACGAGCGCGCCGATAACCGCGCCGACCAGGATGCCGATGCCGTCGCCCGCCACGCAATGCATGGTGGAGCCGAGCGCCTGGCGCCAGCGCGCCGCCACATATTGGTCGTGCAGGCCGGGCAGAGGCTCGCGGCAGCCGAGCACATAGAGGAAAGCGCCGAGCGGGCCCGAATAGGCGGTGAACAGGACGAACGCCCATTTCATCACCGGATGCTCCGGCGTGTTGCGGACATCGATGGCGACAAAGGCGACCGACAAGGCAGTCAGCAGAAACCACAGTAGCATGACGCCGTCGATCAGCATGGAAGCGAACGGCGCCCCGCCCTCGTTAGCTGCGGCTCTTGATAAGACCGACGATGATGGTCAGCACGAGACCACCCAAGCCGCCGACGAGCAGATGGGCAAGCATCGATGCCGCACCGACGCCGCCCGTGACCCCGGAGAACTCGGGGAAAAGTGCGCTGAAGGTCTGGCCCGCCGCCACGCCGCCGAGCGCGCCGGATATGGTGCCGGCGAGGGCGCCGACCTGCGCCTTCTCGATCGCCGTTCCCGCCGCGTTGCCCGCGGCAACACCGGCAATGATCTGAATGATCAAATTGATGACAGCGGCCGACATGATGTCCCCCCTTTTTTGGCATCTTCTGCACTAATGGCAAGCTTAGGATACTTGAGTCGTCGCGACAACCACAGTTCCTCGACAGCATAATCGCGGCTCTCACAACGATTTTGCTTTTGCTCATGAAGCGCGGGCGCGAATTGCTAAGGCACTATGGCGCATAGATCTGTGAACCGTTTCACGATCCTCAAGCGCTGGACAGTCCCTGATCTCAAGTTTTTCCATGAGGGCCGCCAGCTGACGGTCTGGCTGGTGTCGCCGCTCGTCGGGGTTGCGACCGGGCTCGCCGCCATCCTCTTCCGGCTCGCCACGACATGTCCGACGCACCGGGCGGAGGACCGTTTCTAAACCTCAGAGTTTTTGCCTCTCTCCTTGCACAGCACCGGCGACCTCCTCGACTCTTCGCAAAGTATCTGCATGAATCCCCAGATGGCCAAGCCGCCAACATCGGAACTTAGGTTTACCCCCTTGCACGGTCTTCACCTTGCGCTCGGCGCGCGCATGGTTCCGTTCGCCGGCTACGACATGCCGGTCCAATATCCGGCGGGTGTGTTGAAGGAGCATCTGCATACCCGCGTGGCGGCATCGCTTTTCGATGTTTCGCATATGGGGCAGATCGTGGTCCGGACAAAATCGGGTACGCCGGAGGACGCGGCGCTTGCCGCCGAGCGTATCCTTCCCGCCGATCTTGCCGGCCTCAAGCCCGGGCGCATGCGCTACAGCTACTTCACCAACGAGCAAGGCGGAGTCCGCGACGACCTCATGGCCGTCAATTGCCGCGACCATCTCCTTCTCGTCGTCAACGGCGCCTGCAAGGACGGCGATTACGCGCTTGTGGCCGGCGCGTTGGGCGAAACATGCGAGGTCGAGATGCTCGACCGCGCGCTTCTTGCGCTTCAAGGCCCGCAAGCCGAGGCTGCGCTGGCGCGGCTCGCGCCGGACTGCACAAGCTTGAAGTTTCTGGAGGCGCGCACCCTCCCCATCATGGGGGCGCCATGCGTCGTGATGCGGTCGGGCTATACCGGCGAGGACGGTTTCGAAATTTCGACCCCCCCGGACCTCGCGCGCGAGATCGCCGAGGAACTGCTCGCCGATGCGGCCGTCGCCCCGGCGGGACTGGGCGCGCGGGATTCGCTCCGGCTCGAAGCCGGACTCCCGCTCTACGGCGCGGACATCGACGAAACCACGACCCCGGTCGAGGCGGGCTTGGATTGGGCGATCCAGAAATCCCGCCGGAGCGGCGGGGCGCGGGAGGGCGGCTTTCCCGGCGCCGGCATTATTCTGCAACAGATCGCGCAAGGGGCGCCGCGCGCCCGGGTGGGGCTGCGGCCGGCGGGACAGGGCCAAGAGGCGCGCGCGATCGTGCGGGGCGGCGCGTCGCTCTATGCCGAAGCGGACGCGAAGACGGCGATCGGCGCGGTGACCTCCGGCGGCTTCGGCCCGAGCCTCGACGGCCCGATGGCAATGGGCTACGTCACGGCGAGGCTAACAACGCCCGGAACGCTCGTTTTCGCCGAACTCCGCGGCAAGCGGCTGCCTTTGGCCGTGACCGCGCTTCCCTTTATCATGCCGAAATACAAGCGCGCTTAGCGGCAAGGAGGACGAATGCTGAAGTTCACCGAAGATCATGAGTGGCTCAAGCTCGACGGCGGCGTCGCCACGATCGGCATCACAACGCATGCGGCCGAGCTCCTCGGCGATGTCGTCTTCGTCCAACTGCCCGATCCGGGCGCCAAGCTCAGCAAGGGCGACGGCGCGGCCGTAGTCGAATCGGTCAAGGCGGCGTCCGACGTCTATGCGCCGCTCACGGGCGAGGTGGTCGAGGTCAACCAGGCCATCGTTGACGATCCGGCGCTCGTCAACGCCGACCCGCAAGGCAAGGGCTGGTTCTTCAAGATGAAGCTCGCCGATGTCGGCGCGATGGATGCCCTGATGGACGAGGATGCCTATATGAAGCACATCGCTTGAGCCGAGCCCACGATGGCCTCCCCCAGCACCCCCAGCACCTACGACCCTTACGACTTCGCCAATCGCCGCCATATCGGGCCCTCGCCGGA
Source organism: Methyloceanibacter sp. (assembly GCA_050247995.1). Classification (GTDB taxonomy): domain Bacteria; phylum Pseudomonadota; class Alphaproteobacteria; order Rhizobiales; family Methyloligellaceae; genus Methyloceanibacter. The sequence continues at coordinate 7,000 of JBFWTF010000115.1, forward strand.
AGAGATGGCCGAGATGCTGCGCGTGGTCGGCGCGCCGAGCCTGGACGCGCTGATCGACGAGACAGTGCCCGAGGATATCCGCGACAAAACCCCGCTCGAGTTTGGCAAACCTTTGTCGGAGCGCGGCATCCTCGACCGCATGCGGGCGACGGCGGCGAAGAACCGCGTGCTCATCTCGCTGATCGGCCAGGGCTATCACGGCACCATCATGCCGCCGGCGATTCAGCGCAACATCCTCGAGAACCCGGCCTGGTACACCGCCTACACGCCCTATCAGGCCGAGATCAGCCAAGGGCGGCTCGAGGCCCTGCTCAACTTCCAGACGCTGGTTTCCGATCTCACCGCGCTCGATGTCGCCAATGCCTCCCTCCTCGACGAGGCGACCGCGGCGGCGGAGGCGATGGCCCTCGCCCATCGCGTCACCAAGTCAAAGGCGAATGCCTTCTTTGTCGATGAGATGTGCCTGCCGCAGACCATCGCCGTGCTCAAGACGCGCGCCGAGCCGCTGGGCTGGGAGATCATCGTCGGCGATCCGTTCAAGGATCTCGACCCCGAGCAGGTGTTCGGCGCGCTGTTCCAGTATCCCGGCGTGTGCGGCGCCTTCCACGATTTCTCGGCCCTGATCGATAGGCTCCATGCCGCGAAGGCCCTCGCCGTGATCGCCGCAGATCCGCTTGCGCTCACGCTGCTGAAACCGCCCGGCGAGATGGGCGCCGATATCGCCATCGGCTCGATGCAGCGTTTCGGCATGCCGATGGGCTATGGCGGCCCGCATGCCGCCTATATCGCGGTGAAGGACGCCTATAAGCGCGCCCTGCCCGGCCGCATCGTCGGCGTCTCGGTCGATGCGCGGGGAAACCGCGCTTATCGGCTCGCGCTCCAGACCCGCGAGCAGCATATCAGGCGGGAGACCGCGACCTCGAATATCTGCACCGCGCAAGTGCTGCCTGCGGTCATCGCCTCGATGTACGCCGTGTTCCACGGGCCGAAAGGCCTCAAAGCCATCGCCGAGCGCGTGCACCGGAAGGCGGTGCGTCTCGCCGACGGGCTCGCCTCGCTCGGCTTCAAGATCGCGCCGGACGAATTCTTCGACACCATCACCGTCGAGGTCGGCCCCTATCAG
>JBFWTF010000116.1:0-7988 GCA_050247995.1 Methyloceanibacter sp.
TCCGGGCGACGACAAACAGGTCCTTCGAGGGAGACAGGTCTGTAACGATATCCTCGGTAACGCCGTCGGCGAAGCGATCCCAGTTGGAATCCATTCCAATGTTGTCGAACGGCAAGACCGCGATGGAAGCCTTCTCCGGCAATGAAGCGGTTAGAGTCCACCATTTCCAAGCGGTGAAACCTGCAAGCAGCGCCAGCAAGACCGCGGCGAGGGAGACAGCCGGAAATCCACGGGGCGTCCAACGCCGAGCCGCAACAGGCTGACCAAAGGCGATGTGCGGTGTGTACGCGCCCTTCGGCAGGTCGATGTGTATGGCATCGCCCTGGCCTTCGGTCCCGTAGTATTCGCGAAGCTTCTCGCGAAGCCGCGCCGCCTCGACCCGCACCAGGGGATCAACGATGGGGTCGAAAGTCTCGGGACGGTCGAAGACCTCCAAAGCGATGTTGTAAGCTTTCAGCCGGTTATTCCGGCCGGCTAGCGCCTCATTGACGACATACTCCAGGAACCGCTGCATGCGCCGCGCTTGCGCGAACGGGCGGCTGCGGAGGATGCGGGCCAGCTGCTCACGAATGGCCTTCTGATCGGATGAGTTCCCGAAATTGAGCGACATCGTTGTCACGCTCAACTCCCTAGCAAGCGCCAAGCCGCCATCCGGCGGCGCACCTTCTTACTGTTACATACTAGGACCACGGGGCACGGCCTGTCACGCTTCGGGGATGATCGTCGCTGATCGCCCGACGATCAGACAGAGAACGCAGATTGGCGGATGCCGAGGTCAGGGAGGAACATATGAAAGCGAAATTGTCGGTTCTCGTCGTGACTATCGCCTCGATATGCACTCTCTGGGGCGCCGGGGCGCAACAATCCGGCACGGCGGACGTCGAGCGCTACATCATCGAAAGTGAACGCCAATGGGCCGAGACCCTGACCAACGGCGACGCCACCGTGCTGGAGCGCATTCTCGCCGACGATTTTCTGGGAATAGATCCCGATGGCAATCTCTACGAGAAGGCCAAGATGGTCGCCGACACGCGCGAAGCTCCCAAGGAATTCGTCTCCAGCCGTCTCAACGACGTGAAGGTTCGCTTTTTCGGCGACGACACGGCTGTGGCGCAAGGAAATGAGTCCTGGGTGCGGCGAACCGGCACGCCGCTCCGCGGTCGTTTCGTCTGGACCGACACTTGGGTCCTTCGCAACGGCAAGTGGCAAATCGTGGCTTCTGAAGATCTGATTGTCCCCGAGCCTGCACAAAATCCTGCGAACTGAAACGGCTCGCCGGCGCGCAACAAGAGCGCAATCTCAGCGGAACTCAAACCAAGAAAGGAAGACCGATATGAAGTCGATGCTCTCTTCGATAGCTGTCGCGCTCACGCTTTGTGCGGCTCCGGCAGCGGCTGCGGAGTTTCCAAGAACCGGCAGCGCGGAATACGACACGTACTATGTCGATAACACTTTGGCAAAAATCGATGGCGGGGCCGGCACCGGCGGCATCGTTGACAGCACGGGAATCACCCGCAACGTCAAAGGAGAAGGTCCGTTCAATGATATGTCCGTTCGCTGCCTCTGTCACTGGAGCTCGATCGGGGAGACGCTTCGCTTCAACGGAAGCTGCGTTGAAACCGACAAAGACGGCGACAACGTCTTCACGACCTTCGACGACAAGAACCACTACATGATAGGTGGCACCGGAAAGTACAAAGGCATCACGGGAACGGTGCCCTACACTGTGACGGAACTGCACGAGGCGGCCGGCGGCCGCTCGGCCCTGATCGTCAACCACAAGGCCACCTGGGAGATCAAATAGCACTAAGGCGCCCTCGCCTTGCGGCGCGGCACGGTCTTGATCGCGGCGAGCGCCTGCATCAGGTCGGCGCTCGCCACGGCCTCTCCGACGCGCAAACCCCGCCAGTTGAGGACCTCGCCCTCGAGCTCAGCGGCGAGCGCGGCGCGCGCCTCGGGGATGAGGGCGGCAAGAATTTCGGCCAGCGCACGCTCGGCGCCGCGCTTGGCGCCGTCATCCACTTTGAGCGCGATGCCGAGCCCAAGCGCGGGCAGCGCCGCGCAATGCACCCCCTCGGCGCCGCCCTTGACGAACAGGCGAGGCGCGAGCGCCTGCATCGCGATGGTGTCGAAGCGCCCCTCCCCGGCCACCAAAACCGGGTGCTTGAAACAGGCTCGGGCGAGCCGCGCCGCCGCCTCGGCGCGCGGCGCCGCAAGCCCAGCGCCGCTGCCGAACCGCGCGAAGCCTCGGGCAAGAGAGCTGAGCGGCAGCGCCCAGGTCGGCACCGAGCAGCCATCGACCCCGGCGTCATCGCGGCTCAACGCAGATCCGCAAGTCTCTGAAATGATTCCCGCGATCATGGCTTGCAAAGGGTGGTCGGCGCGCTCGTAGCCGCGCGGATCGAGGCCGAGATGAACGCAAGCGGCGAGCATGCCGGCATGCTTGCCCGAGCAATTGTTGTGGATCGGAAGCGGGCGCGCCCCGCCCCGCACGAGGTCGCGAAACGCCTCTTCGCCGACCGGCCAATGGGCGCCGCAGGCAAGGTGGCTCGCATCGAGCCCGGCCTTTCCGAGCAGGCCTCGCACCGCCTCGATATGCACGCGGTCGCCGCTATGGGAGGCGCACGCCACGGCAAGCTCGGCATCGCCGAGCCCGAATGCGTCCGCCGCGCCGCTCTCCACCAGCGGGATGGCCTGAAGCGCCTTCACCGCCGAGCGCGGGAACACCGGGCACGCCACGTCGCCAAGCGCGAGCACGAGGTCGCCGGCCGCATCGGCGATGGCGACCGCCCCGGTATGACGGCTCTCGACGACGCTCCCCCGCGTCACCTCGACGAGTATGGGATTGTTGGGGTGGGTCATGATCTCGGCAGGATCGCCATCAGCCTCGCCCGCGGGCCTGCGCGCGCGGGGCGCCGGCCTTGGCGGCAAGCTCGACCGGCACGCCCTCGACATGCTTGGAGGCGCGAATGACGAGCGAGGTCTTGACGCTCGCGACGTTGGGCGCGGCCGTGAGCTCGTGGATGATGAAGTCCTGGAACGCGGTCAGATCGGGCGCCACACAACGCAACATAAAGTCGATCTCGCCCGACAGCATGTAGCAATCGCGCACGATGGGCGAGCTCCGCGCCCTCTCCTCGAAGGCGACGAGATCGGCTTCGGCCTGGCTGTGCAGGCGGATCATGGCGAAGGCCGTGACCTCGAAGCCGAGCGCCTTGTCGTTCAGGAGCGCGGTGAAACCTTTGATGATGCCCGCCTCCTCGAGCGCGCGGGCGCGGCGCAGGCACGCCGGCGCCGAGATGCCGACTTTGCGGGCCAGGTCGACATTGGTGATACGGCCGTCGGCCTGCAACGCGTGCAGAATCCGCCAGTCGGTGGCATCGAGCCTGGCTGAGCGCATCGGTCTCTCTCCCTGGACGGTGGAAGGTATCGCGGGCTAGGAAGACGCCGCTGGGGCGCTCTCCCGACCCTTCTCGCGCAATTTTAGGTCTTTTAGCCAAAAGAATCGAAAAGAAATTGAACGCAAACCGTTCCGGAAATTTTGCCGCTACCAGGCCCGCGCCAGCCAAGCCGCCCGGGGGCGGAGAGACCTGGATCGTCACCGACGGCTCGGTCGGCATGGAGGCGCAAGGGATCGCCGTGGCCGAGGCCGTCGGTCTCCCCTTCTCCTTGCGGCGGGTCGCCGTGACCGGCGCGATGCGGCTCGTTCCCGCGCCCTTGCAGCTTCTCGTGCCGCCGCGGCTTCTCCTCCGCTTCGTCGCCGCCAATGTGCCGCTCGAGCCGCCGTGGCCGCGGCTTATCATTTCCATCGGCCGGCGCAGCGTCCCGATCGCGCTCGCGATCAAGCGGCTCTCCCACCCCCACGCCTTCGCGCTCCATATCCAGAACCCGAAAGTCCCCGCCCGGCTGTTCGATCTCATCGCCGCGCCGGTTCACGACGATTACGAGCGGCCGAACGTGATCGTGACCTTCGGCGCCGTGCACAGCGTCACTGCGAGCCGCATCGCCGAGGAGGCGAAACGCTTCGGCCCGCGCGTGGCGGCGCTGCCTCACCCCCGCGTCACCGTGCTGCTCGGCGGCGAGAGCCAGGCCTTCAAGTTTCCGCCCGAGGCGGCATCCGCTCTCGGCGCCGAGCTCGCGGCACTCGCCAGGGAGAACGGCGCGTCCCTTCTCGTCACGCCCTCGCGCCGCACAAGGCCCGACTCGCTCGCTTCCCTCGCCGCCGCCGTCAAGGACGTGCCGCATCTCGTCTGGGACGGCAGCGGCGACAACCCCTATTTCGCCTTTCTCGGACTCGCCGACGCCATCGTCGTCACCGAGGATTCGGTCAACATGGTCACGGAGGCGGCCGGCACCGGCAAGCCCGTCTACGTGCAGGCGCTTCCAGGGCGCTCGACCAGGCTCGCCCGCTTCCATCGCCTGATGCGGGAGCGCGGCGCGACACGGCCCTTCGAGGGGCGGCTCGAATCGTGGACTTACGCGCCGATCAACGACACCGAGCGCGTGGCGGGCGCCATCCGCCGCGCGTTAGGGCTTGAAACGAAAGGGTAATTCGCGACCCCCCGGCTCCGGGTTGCGGCTTCGGCCGCTTGTGCTTACCTGTCAGTCCTTCGCCGAGCAGAGGCAATAATGGCTACCCGTCACGCCAAGGTGATCATCATCGGCTCAGGCCCCGCCGGCTATACCGCCGGCATCTACACCGCGCGCGCCATGCTGAAGCCCCTTCTCATCGAAGGCATTCAGCCCGGGGGCCAGATGACCACCACGACCGATGTCGAGAACTATCCGGGCTTCGCCGACGTGATCCAGGGCCCTTGGCTCATGGATCAGATGCGCGCGCAGGCCGAGCATGTCGGCACCGAGATCGTGCGCGATCACATACTGGAAGCCGATGTGAGGCGGCGCCCGTTCTCGCTCAAGGGCGACAGCGGCACCGTCTACACCGCCGACACGCTCATCATCGCGACCGGCGCCAAGGCGCGCTGGCTCGGGCTCGCGTCCGAGGAGCGCTACAAGGGTTACGGCGTTTCGGCTTGCGCCACCTGCGACGGCTTCTTCTTCCGCGGCAAGAAGGTGATCGTGGTGGGCGGCGGCAATACCGCCGTCGAAGAGGCGCTCTACCTCGCCAATATCGCCAGCCACGTGACGCTGGTGCACCGCAGAGATTCGCTCCGGGCCGAGAAGATCCTTCAGGAGCGCCTGTTCGCCCATCCGAAGATCGATGTGATGTGGAACGCCGAGCTGCATGAGGTGCTCGGCATCGACAACCCGCTCTCCGTCACCGGCGCCGCCCTGAAGAACACGCAAACCGGCAAGATCGTCGAGGTCCCCGCCGACGGCATCTTCATCGCCATCGGGCACGCGCCCCAGAGCGAGCTGTTCAAGGGTCAAATCGACATGAAGCCGTCCGGCTACATTCTGGTGAAGCCGCACTCGACGGCGACCAACGTGCCCGGCGTGTTCGCCGCGGGCGACGTCGCCGATGACGTGTACCGTCAGGCCGTGACCGCGGCGGGGCTCGGCTGCATGGCGGCGCTCGAAGCGGAGAAATATCTCGCCGGCCTCGAACCGGTCGCCGCAGCCGCCGAATAGGCTGGCGCGCGCGCCGTTACGGCTTTCCCCGTTCGGAATCCCACTTCGCGGTCGCGTCGTTCAGCATCGTGTCGAAGCTGCCGTCGGTGGTCAGTTCGATGATGCCCTGGCCGAACTTGTCGGCCAATCCCGCGCATGGCGATTTCTTCGAGAAGGCGACGAACATCTCGGCCGTCACCAGCGCCTGGTCCAGGACCTCGACCTCGTCCTTGACGCCCGCCCTGGCGGCCTCGGCGAGACCGGGATAGTAACCCGCGATGAGATAGTCGGCCTTGCCGTCGAGCAGCAGCTTGAAGCCCTCCTCGATGCCGTTGGTGCGGGTCACGTCGAGCTTGTCCTTCATGAACGCGTCGAACGCGTCGCCGTAGCTCTCGCCCTCGTTGGTGACGCCCTTCTTGCCGATCAGGTCGTCCTGGCTCTTGAGGTCGAAGGCCTTGCCCTTGGGCACGAAGACCGCGACGTCGTCATACATGAAGGCGGGCTGCACATAGTCGAGATATTGGGCGCGCTCGTCGTTGTAATAGATGCCGAAGATCATGTCGGCGGTGCCGTCGCGGGCCGCGGCTTGCGCGTCGGCCCACGAGCCCATGGCTTTGGACTCGAGCGGAATGTTGAGTTTCTTGGCGATGGTCTCGACCAGCATGGGCGCCGCGCCTGCGATCGCCTCGCCGTCCTTGAAGGCGACGACCGGATATTGCGGGTGGCCGGTCGCGGTGATCTTGGCGCAGTCTTGGGCCGATGCCGTGCTCGCGAAGGCCAGGGCCGCGAAAACGCTCAAGCGGAGAAATCTCTTCATGGTCGAAATCCTTGTTGTGTCGGTCGGGGTGGGGCGATGCATGGGCGGGGCCGGCTGAACGCAGCCGCATGAGGGGGTTCTTCTACCGCCCCAGCTGCGCCTTGATCTTGTCCACATCCGCTTGCGAAATCTTTCCGGCCTGGACGAGCGCCTGCACGCAGGCCGGCGAAAGGCTCGGGCCCGCTTTCTTCATGCACAGGTTCAGAGCCGCGGTTTGCAGCCCGTAATCGCCGCAGAATTTCTTATAGTCGTTGGCGCAGTTGTTCTGCATTCCCTTGGTGATGGTGCCCGCCTGCGCCAGCGCCGCCGACGGCGCCAGGAACAGAAGCGGCAGTGCGAAGACGAGGACGCCCGCTCCGGTACGATTGCATGTCATGCGCGATGATCCCTCTCTGACAGAAGGAGGTTCTAGCACGCTTGCCCCGGCTCGCCACCCAAAAGCGTGGCAAAAGCGCCGCGTTTTAACCAAACGTCCCCCCTCCCGCCAAGATTGCGCTAGAATGCGATAGTCTGAAGAGGAGTGCAGCGCGGGCGCTCGTGCAATTCTTAAAATTTGAGAGGAACTCATGGCAGAAAAGCCGTCATTCGAGATACCCCCGGAGCTTCGCGATTTCGCCGAGAAGAATGTCGAGCAGGCGCGCGCGGCCTACGGTCAGTTCATGGACTTCATGACGAAGGCGATGACCGCCTGGTCCGATTCGCCGGGCGCCGACACGATGACGGGCTTCAAGGCCGTGCAAGACAAGGCCGTCGCCTTCGCCAAGGAGAACGCCGAGCGCTCCTTCGCGCTCGCGAGCGACCTTGCCCGCGCCAAGGACATCCAGGAGGTGCTGACCCTCCAGACCCGCTACGCGCAGACCCAGATTCAGACTTTCGGCATTCAGGCGCAGCAGATCGCCTGGCTCATGGCCGATGCCATGCGCGACCTCCAGCCGAAGGGCAAGGGTTGACCCGTTTTCGTGTGGTCCGATAGCCTAGCCCCATGATTGGGGGCGAGGAAGAGGTCGACGACGAGACCGAGGGGGAAACCTCACCCCACGATGTAGCTTCGGCTCCGAACGACGCAGCGGACCCCTACGATACCGTTGAGCGTAAGGTGCCGAGGGACATTTGCGAAAAATACGAAGTCATCAGCTACCGGAATGCCGCCGTCATTCTCGCGGAGAGCCGCCAGCAGGAATTCGCCGACATATTGCACGCTCTTCGGACATTTGCGATTACGACAAAAATGATCCGTCGCGCCGGCGGAAACGAATCCGAAATACCAAAGGAATTCTCAAAGACACTTCGCCCGCTCGGATGGCATGAGACAATCATCAGCGCTGATTTGGCCGTCACGCTTTCCTGGCGGGAGGAGGTTCGTAAGGCCAAGAGCGGCAAGCCAGTTATGGAGCTGCGCAACCGAATTGTTAAGCGAGAGAAGTACCTCGATGGTCATAAAATCGACTACGTCAAAGGAAAAGTCGCGTTCGATCTCGAGTGGAACTCCAAAGACCAAACATTCGATCGCGATCTATATGCGATGAATGCTTTCTTCTTATGCGGGGCGATTGATGTTGGCGTACTCGTCACTCGTAGTCTCTCGATGAACGATGTTTTT
>JBFWTF010000117.1:0-7936 GCA_050247995.1 Methyloceanibacter sp.
AGGTGCTTCCGGCCGGAGGCCCCGCAGCAGGCCTGCGTAATGGCCTGAATCCCCGAAACGATTCATCAGTGTCGGACATAGAGCCATTCGATCCACTCCCGCCCGGCCATGACTCTCCCGGTAGAGACCCTGTAGAAGGAGAGGTCCGGCAGCGCCTCCGGCGCTCCTCCGACGCGGAAGTTCGCGATGGAATCACTCCTCGTTTCAGATCCACGGCGCTTTATGGAGCACGTGCTCCGCGACAATCCACGGGAGCGCTGGGATGGACTGACGACGCTCGACGATATCGTCCTGTGTGAAATTCTTCGCTATGGCATTTTCAACGATGCGGCGACGATACCCGACTTGAAGCAGTTCTATTGTAAGCATTTCTTGCCGGTGCCGGTCGAACGCCGGAGCGAGGTCTATGGCCATGTCGCGGGCATGGTCGAGAATGTCGATTTCGTCTCCCCCAATGCTTTTTTGCCTTTCGTTGTCGGCGATGACGACAGGATGATCGTTGCGACAGCGGTCATAGATTACCTGAGCCTTGCCCCGGTTCCGCCCGACGACCCAATGAGCGAGGTCAGAGAAGTTATCGAACTGATCGCCACCGGCGCGCTGCAAAATGAAGGCGCAGCTTTCGGCGCCTTGTTGCACTTGGGCGACCCCCGTGTGTGCAAGCTGATCTGGCCCTTGCGCGATACGCTCGACATCGATTCCCTTAAAGACGCCGTCAATTGTCAGACCAGTTTCATTTCAGCCTCCACGGTGGACTTCTATCTCGATTGGCTCGAGGGGTTGGTGGGCGATATCGGTGACGGCGCGTTTGGGCTTGCCGCGGCGGGTCTCGCCTCCGTCAGGAGAAAGTCCGGGTTGAACGAGGTCTTCACGGGGTTGCGTCCGTTTCCGTTCACCAAGACAATAACCCCGGAAGAAATCAGGGCGATGGCAAAGCCAATTCCGTTTGCCGAATACGTGGAGCTTATTGCGCCGCGCCTCTACGCGCTCGAACGCTCCGAGCCTCCACCCCGGGTCATGCCTGACGTTCTGACCGCCTGGGGGCTGGAGCCGCGCTCGCACCCGAGCGAGTGGGCTGATGTTCCCGGTCTCGCCCGCGCGCCATTAGCGTAGCGACGGCCCCGCTTATCAGCGTCCCGTGCCGAGAGTTCCGGCGGGGAAGGCCTTGCCGCCCATCACCGTCCCCAGCACCTTGATCTCCCTGAGCTCGTCGGGCGAGGCGACGTCGAGCGGGTTGCGGTCGAGCACGGTGAAATCGGCGAGCTTGCCGCTGACGATCGAGCCCTTCTTGTCGTCCTGGCCGAGCAGGTAAGCCGCGCCCAGCGTCACGGCGTGCAAGGCTTGCGGCACGGTGATGCGCTCGCTTTCGCCCAGCACCCGCCCCGACATGGTCTTTCGCGCCGTTGCCGTCCACATGCAGAACAGGGGATCGACCGGCGTCACCGACGCATCGGAATGCATGGTGTAGGGGATGCCCAAGCGCTCGGCGCTTCCCGCCGGATCCATGTCTTCGGCGCGGTCGGGCCCGGCGAAGGTCGAATAGTGCAGGTCGCCCCAATAGTAGATGTGGTTGGTGAAGAGGTTGGTGGCGACGCCGAGCGCCTTCATCCTCAGGAGCTGGCTCTGCGACACGTATTGGTTATGCTCGAGCCGGTCGCGGATCGCCGGCTGGGGATATTGCCGCTGCGCCAGGTCGAGAGCGGTGAGCGCCATTTCCGTGGCTTCGTTCGCGTTGGTGTGGATCACCGACTGGAGGCCGCGCTTGTGTACCTCGGCGACCCATTTGTTGAGGTCGTCTTGGGAGATGTTGGCGATCCCGTTGGCGAAGGTCTTGTAATAGTAGGGCCACTGAAACAGCCCGGTGTAGCCCTGGATCGATCCGTCAACGACGAACTTCACGCCGCCGAGGCTGAGACGATCGTTATCGAATTTGTGCCAGGCGACCAGCGCGTCGAGACCGCCCTTGGCGGCGATTTCGGGTTTCTGGAAAACCTGAATGACCGGGTTGAGAACGATGCGCACGGGAAAATCGGGGTCGGCCGCGGCGGCCTGATACGCCTTGTAGCCTCCGGGAAGGGTGCCGAAGGAAAGATCGGCGAAGGTGGTGACGCCGACGCGATGCGCCAGCGCGGCCGCGTCCCGCGTCGCCTTAAGCATCGTCTTGTCGTCGAGCGGCGGCAGCTTCGCGGCAAAGGCGAGAGCCGCTTCGATCTCCTCGATCTCTCCGGTCGGCTTGCCGTCCTTCTTGACGATGCCGACGATGTCGGTGTCGTCACCGATCCCGGCAATCTCGAACGCCTTGCTGTTGGCATAGTAGATATGCATCGAGAGATTCTCGATCATCATGGGATGGCCGTTCGAGATCGGATCGAGATCGGCGCGGGTCAGCGGTGAGTTGCCGTAGAACTCCGGCTGATAGCCCCAAGCCACGAGCCAGCTGCCGTCCGCCGCCATCTTGGCGGCGGCGTCCTTCAGCCGCGCGAGCACGGCCTCCTTGGTCTCGAGCCCCTTGACCAGGGTGCCGTCGGGCGCGGTGCGGTCGAAGCGGCCGACATAGACCCCGAGCCAAAGCACGCCGGTGATCTGCGGATGCATATGCGCCTCGATGAAGCCGGGGACGATCACCGCGTCTTCGAACTGGCGGTCGATCGTGACCTCCTCGTCGGTGACCCAACCCTGAACTTCGGCAAGGGTGCCGACGCCGAGGATCTTCCCGTCCATCACCGCCACGGCCTCCGCGGTGGGCGTGCCGGGATCCTCGGTGACGATCGTCTTGGCGGTATAGATCGTGATCATTTTCGACGGCTGTGCGGGCGGGGACGCTTCCGGCGCCGGCGTGTCGACGCCGCTCGGCTCGCGGGCGAGTTCATGCACGCCGGCCCATGCGAGGGTTGGAGCGGCAACCAAGGCGGCGGCAAGGATTACACGGCAGATGCTCGTCATGTTGGCCTCTTTTGTCCCCGCGACGAGCGCCGGATGCGACTCGCGCGGGCCGAAGGTCGGACCTTGCGGCCCGTGTTGCACGCGCGATGAAACCTTACGGTTAGCGGTTCCTTGCAGCGCGGGTTGGGTCCGGCGTCCTGTCGGCGTGCGCAGGAAGCACGAATCCGCGCGCCGGACGCGGCCGCCTCGCGCGGTCTTGCGGCCCTTTTTCTGTCACGTGTGCGTTCGGAAAGAGGAACGGGCCGCCGCGGTTACGTCAAACAAACACCCCTATCGCCGCGGATAACGCGCCCTCTGTTGCGGCGGCGATGATCCGGCTCTGACGACATCGCGCGCTCCGGCAGCGAACAGTTTGGCGAGGAGACGTCTCATCACTTCCGACCGGCGCTTTCGCGCGCCGGCGGGGCGAGAGCGGCCAGGATAAGAGCGCGAACGACAACGCACCTGGACGGCCCCAACGGCCGGGCGACCAATCACCGTTCAATTCAGATCAAAGGAAAGACGACGATGCGTATTTTGATCGCCGCCGCCATTATGGCGTTTGGATTATCGACGACGGCTCACGCGGACTTGCGCTACTACGTCGATCATGACGTGCTTAAGACCGGCTCACCTTCATTGCTCGCGCGCGCGATGCGCGACATCGGCACCAACCCGACCGGCTGGTCGCACCAATGGTGCGGACGGCAGATGGCGATGTGGGCAGGCGGCGGTCCCAACCTCGCCCGGGCTTGGGCGCAATACGGCAAGCCGACGGCCGCGAAGCCGGGCGCGATCGGCGTGATGAACGGCCATGTGGGCGTCGTGAAGGAAGTCAAGGGCAATCGCGTGATCCTGGTGTCGGGCAATCACGCGGGCAAGAGCGGGAACCGCAAGGTCGGTGTCGGCAGCTATCCCATGAGCCGGTTCATCGCCTTCCGCGAGCCATAGGGGCGGTTTGCCTCCGCGGCGGCGCGCCAGAGCGCGCCGTCGCTATGCTCCGGGGAAGAAGCGCGTCATCAGCGGCTCGCAACTCTCTTGCGCCGCGTCCCTCACGAAGTCCCGATCGATGGCGGACAGAAAGTCGAACCTCTTGCGCGTGCGGAAGCTGTGCGCGCGGTCGCGATCGAGCATGTGCGCGGGAACGCCCAAGAATGCCGCGATGCGCTCCGGCGACTCTGAGATGTCATTGGTTCGGATGACCAGCAACCGGTCCGGCGGCACGGTATCGAGGACGCGCTGATTGTGGCTCGCCCAGGCCCTGAAATAGGACTTCAAGGGATAGAGACCGTTCTCCTTCAAGACCGTTTCGGCGGGCGCGTATTCGCTGCCGGGGGCGATCCAATAACGCAGGAACGTTTCATTGGGCTCGGACAGCTTGCGGCCGGCTTGATGGTTCAGCGCGGAGTCGACCCACGAATAGCAGTCGCGGATAGTGAGGATGAAGCGGGCATCGGGAAATTCCTGCACCAGGAGATCGAGAACGTGCACGCTGAAGGCGGAGGCCTCCATCTCGAGCCACAGAGACCTGTCGCGAAGGCGGACAAGCTCAAGAAGGTCGCTTCGCGAGATTTCTTGCCGCGAAGCGGCCAGCACCGCGCCGATCAACTCCGAAGCGCGGGGCTCATGCGATGATCGGTAGCGATGCATGAGCATGCCAGCGATCGAGTGGGTACCGGATTTGAGCGCGCCAACGCAGAAGGCATGGAACCGGCGCGGGCGGTAGCGCCGGTAAAGGCCGAGATAGACGGCGCGGGTCAGGCGCGGCCGCAACGTATTCAAGGGACGAAGGCTGACCGAGCGAAGCGGATGCTCAAGGGAAAGCTTGGCGTCGTTGAAGCTGATTTTTCCAGCTTTAGCCACCAGCAGAGCGTCTCACAGCAGGATGAAGACCGAGGCGCATCCGCTTTAGCCCTGATCCGCGGGCAACTTCAAGCCTTGTGCCGGGCCGAGGCGCGCGTGTCGGCGCCGCCGCAAATCGAATCCGTTTGCCGCCAAGGCATTGCCTTGTTACCCTGGCAAAACAAGCGGGAAATCCGCCTAAGGACGGGTTTGAGCGCGTCTTGCGCCCTGCGTTGCGGCTTGGGTCCACGCCCCCGCGTTCCGTTCGACACTCAAAGAGCACATGGATCGTTTCAGCGCGCTCTCTTCGTTTCTTCATCGAGCCGCCGTTTCGGAATTGGACGCGGGGCGCGGTGGAGCAGGCGCGAAGGATCAGCATGCCTGACCAGATTCTAGGGGCGCTGCTCCCCGCGGTCATCACGATTGTCCTCGGCTATTTCGCCGCGCGCCATCATGACTTCAAACAAGAAGACGTGCCGGTCCTCAACCGGATGGTGATCGGCTACGCATTGCCGCTTTCCCTGTTCGTCGGCGTGGTGCAGGCCGACCGGAGCGATTTGCTCACGGCCGTCCCGCTGATGGCGATCTTGGCGGTCGCGATCATGGGGACGTACACGGCGGTCTTCCTGCTCGGCCGTTTCGTCTTGCGCTACGGCGCCGGCATGTGCGCGATCGGGGCTCTGGCGGCCTCGGCGCCGAGCAGCGCCTTCGTCGGCGCTCCCGTACTGAGCTATTTCTACGGCAACGGAGCCGATATCCCCATCGCCATCTCCAGCATCGTCATCGTGCTGGCGCTGGTGCCGGTCACCATCATCACCCTGTCATTGGAGACCGGAGGCAGCCGGCCGGTGCGGGCAGGGCAGGGCACATCGGCGACCGACGCATCATCCCCGCGGTCCGGCGCTACCGCTATCGACAGAATCATCGACGCGCTCAAACAGCCGGTCGTGTGGCTGCCGTTGCTCGGCATCATCATGGTGCTGCTCAACGTTTCCGTCCCCAAGGTGTTTGCCGACTCGCTCGATCTCCTCGGCCAGGCATCGGCCGGTGTCGCGCTGTTCACGTCGGGCATCATCCTCGCCGGTTACAAGGTGATGGTGAATGGGCCGGTCCTGTTCGTGGTGTTCGTCAAGAACATCCTCCAGCCCGCCTTGGTTCTGGGCGCCATGGCGTGGCTGGGCTATGACGATCCGCTGCTGGGGCAGACGGTGCTGACAATCGCGTTGCCGTCGGTCGTGGTGAGCGTGATGCTTGCCGTGCAGTATCAGGTGGCTGCCAAAGAGGCCGCCTCGGCCTTGTTCATCAGCACAGTCGGCTCGCTGCTCACCATGAGCGTTTTCATCTGGTTCCTATTTTGACGGACGCGCCCAGCCGTTCGCGATGGCAATTTGACAGCTCGGCGTGGGCATGGTGTGTTTCGATCGAAGCGGAGGAAGGGTGATCCTTAAGCAACTCATCTCGGTCAAGATTGCCTGGAGGTGGGAGTTGCGGGCGGTAGCAATTGCGATGAGCGCGACGGCCGCCGTCGTTCTCATAGGGCTCGGGGCGGCGCCGTCCTCTCCGCTCGCCGAGACGGCGGCAACGCCACCGCCCACGTACCTGCCGCTGCGGGAGTCTCCGCCCGACGCCGTGGAGTTGGGTCATCTGCTCTACAACGACCTCAACATCTCGGCCAACCGCAACATAGGCTGCGTCACCTGCCACGCCCATTCGGCCGGGTTCGCCGATCCCCGCAGCGCCGCCGATCCGGTGGGGATGCCCGTCTCACCCGGATCGGAGCCGGGGACGTTCGGGCTCCGCAATGCCCAAATCTCCGCTTATGCGACCTTTAGCCCGCCCTTCCATTGGAGCGAAGCGGATGGGTCCTATGTCGGCGGACAGTTCTGGGATGGCCGCGCCGACTCCCTTTCGGACCAGGCCATCGGTCCTCCGCTCAATCCGCTCGAGATGGCGATGCCCGACAAGAAGGCCGTCCTCGAGCGCCTGGCGGAGAACCCCGTCTATCTCGAGGCCTTTCGCCGGCTCTATGGCGTCGATCTGAAGTGGAAGGAGATAGACTGGGTGTACCCGAAATACGGCCTCGCGATCGGCTCATTCGAACCGACCGACGAATTCGCCGAGTTCAACTCCAAATACGACTATTTCGTCGCCGGCCAGATCGACCTGACCGAGCAGGAGAAGCTCGGCCTCGAGCTGTTCAAGGGGAAAGCGAAATGCGCCAACTGTCACCTGAGTGACCCGCCAGAGGACTACCCCTTCGCGCTGTTCACCGATTTTACCTATGACAATCTCGGCATCCCGGTGAATCCGCGGATCGCCGCGCTCCACGGCGTGGACAAGCTCCCGCCAGACCTGGGCCTCGGCGGGCGTCCTGACATTGCCGAAAAGCACCCCGATGGGTCGCAGAACGGCAAGTTCAAAGTCTCGACGCTCCGCAACATCGAGCTGACCGCGCCCTACGGGCACAACGGCGTCTTCGCGACGCTTGAGCAGATCGTCCGTTTCTACAACACCCGTGACACGCTTGGGCAGGTGCCCGACGCCACCGACCCCGGCTTCGGCGTCACCGGCTGGCCCGCCCCTGAGGTCCCCGAGACCGTCAACAAGGCCGAGCTCGGGAATCTCGGACTGACGCAAGAGGAGGAGGCTGCGATCGTGGCCTTCCTGAAGACGCTGACAGATGACGGGTTGGTTCAGGTGCCCGCCGACAAACCCGAGGCGCCGTTGCAACGTTAGGCCCGCGAAGCACCTGCGAGGTGGCACCGCGGCGTTAGCGTTCGCCTGGGAATCCAAGACAGCACCGGATCAAAACTGGCCGCGCGAAAAAGCTTGAGGAATCACGTGAAACAGCTTAAGCGCCGAGCGCGCTTTCGATGGCCGCCTTCGGCGCCCAGCTCCCGCCCAAGAGCCAAGTTGTTTCCAAGAAAATTTCTTCCTTCATGACTTCGTCGCGCTTCACTCCCGGTAAATACTCTGTTGGAGTCAAACGCGCTCGTGCCGGGCGCGGCTTGTTTGCGCTCGAGCCCATTCCGAAAGGGGCATGCATCGTCGAGTATACCGGCCCCATTCTCGAAGGGGACGCATGGCGCGACCTTCGCAACCGCTACCTCTTCGAGGTCACCAAGAAAAAGACGATCGACGGCTGGAACAAGGAGAATGTCGCGCGCTTCAT
>JBFWTF010000118.1:0-7932 GCA_050247995.1 Methyloceanibacter sp.
GCCGACCGGGCCGAGCAAGCCGCGCGCCAACGCTTGAGCGTCCTGCTCAACGCCTCGCCGGCAGTCATCTACTGCCGTGAGGCCAGCGGCGATTATCAGCCGACCTTCGTCAGCGACAGCGTCACCCGGCTGTTCGGCTGCACGCCAAGCGAATATCTCGACAATCCCTACCTCTGGCGCGATCGCGTCCACCCCGACGACATCCCGCGCATCAACACCTGGGTGGACCAGATGTTCGAGAGCGACAAGCGCGCGATCGAATACCGCATCCGCCGGAACGACGGCACGTATTTCTGGGTGTACGACGAACAATACGTGGTACGGAACGCCAAAGGCGATCCCGTCGAGATCGTGGGCTCGTGGACCGATATCACCGAGCGGAAGGAGGCCGAACAGTCGCGCGAGCGCGCGCGGCAACGGCTCGACCTCCTGCTCCGCGCCGCCCCCGTCGTCGTTTACAGCTTCGCCGCGACCGGCGACTACGCGCCAACCTATGTCAGCGCCAGTATCGGGACGATGCTCGGTTACACGCCGAACGAATACCTCAAGGACTCGGATTTCTGGCGGAGCCGCGTCCATCCCGAGGACTTGCCCGAAATCGAGGCGAAGCAGGTCGAGCTATTCCGGCGCGGCGACCATGACGCCGAATATCGCTTCCGCAAGAAGGACGGCACGTATTGCTGGGTCAGCGACGAGCAGCATCTCATTCGCGACGAGGACGGCCGCCCCGTCGAAGTCGTGGGCTCCTGGAGCGACATTGACGCCCGCAAAGCCGCCGAGCAAGCCTTCAAGGCGGCGCAGGAGGAGTTGAAGAAGGCGACCGCCGCGGCGCTCGAGGCAAGCGAGGCGAAGAGCGCCTTTCTCGCCAATATGAGCCATGAAATCCGGACGCCGATGAACGCCGTCATCGGCCTGTCGCATCTTGCGCTCAAGACCGACCTCACGCCGCGCCAGCGCGACTATGTGTGCAAGATCAAGAGCTCCGGCCAGCATCTGCTCGGCATCATCAACGACATCCTCGATTTCTCGAAGATCGAGGCCGGCAAGCTTTCGATCGAGACGATCGATTTCGATCTCGACAAGGTGCTCGAGAATGTCGGGAACCTGATGTCGGAGAAGGCCTCGGCCAAGGGGCTCGAACTCATCTTCGAGGTCGAGCCCACGGTCTCGGCCCATTTCCGCGGCGACCCGCTCCGGCTCGGCCAGATTCTGATCAATTTCTGCACCAACGCGGTGAAGTTCACCGATCGCGGTGAGGTCGCCGTCAAGGTCCGCGTCCTGGAGGACGACGCCGACGGCCAGCTCGTCGAATTCTCGGTGAGCGACACCGGAATCGGCATGACCGAGCAGCAGATCGCGCGGCTATTCCAGGCCTTCGAACAAGCCGACGCCTCGACCACCCGCAAATATGGCGGCACGGGTCTTGGGCTCGCCATCGCCAAGCAACTGACCGAACTGATGGGGGGCGAAGTCTCAGTTGCGAGCGCGCCGGGCAAAGGCAGCACGTTCCGCTTCACCGCCCGGCTCGGCAAGGGCGTCGCCAGCTTGCGCCCGCGCCTCCTCCAATCGGACCTGAGCGGCCGCCGCATGCTCATCGTCGACGACAACCCGCATGCTCGTACCGTCCTGGCGGCCATGCTCGCCAACATGTCGCTCGAGGCCGATGAAGCCGCCTCGGGCGAAGAGGCCATCGAGATGATCCGCCAGGCCGACAAGGCGGGGAACGGCTATGAGATCGCGTTCATCGATTGGCAGATGCCCGGCATGAACGGCATCGAAACCGGCAAGCGGATCCTTGCCTTGTCCGATCTCGATCCCGCGCCCCATCTCGTGATGGTGACGGCCTACGGGCGCGAGGAGGTCATGAAGCAGGCCGAGGAGATCGGTTTCGAAAACGTACTTATCAAGCCGGTCACCTCGTCGATTCTGTTCGACACGACTGTGGTGGCCCTCGGCGCCGACAGCGGCCAGCTCGAGAGCGCACCCTCCATCCCGATCCTCGATATCGACCGCATGCGGGGCACGCGGATTCTTCTCGTCGAAGACAACGAGATCAACCAGGAAGTGGCCATTGGCCAGCTCGAGGACGCGGAAGCCTTCGTCGATCTCGCCGAGAATGGCGTCGTCGCGCTCGAGATGATTCAGAGCAATGACTACGACGCCGTGTTGATGGACATGCAGATGCCGGTGATGGACGGGATCGAGGCCACGCGCGTCATCAGGGCCAATCCACGCTTCGAAAAGCTTCCCATCATCGCCATGACCGCCAATGCGATGGCAGCGGACCGCAACCTCTGCCTCGAGGCGGGCATGAATGACCATATCGCCAAGCCGATCGACCCGGACCAGCTATTCGGTGTGCTCCTGCACTGGATCCAGCGAAGCGAGGGCGACGGTGCCGCGGCGCGCGGCCGGCCCGCGCAGCGGAAAAAGAGCGAGGAGAGCGGCAAGCAGCTTGCCGTTCCCGGCATCGACGTTGACGCCGGCTTGAAACGGACGGGCGGGAACCGCAAGCGTTACGAGACGCTCTTGCGCAAATTCACCGAGCAGCAAAGCGGAACGAGCGCGGCCCTGGTCGCGGCCCTCACCAAAGGCGATATGGCGACCGCCGAACGCATCGCCCATTCCTTGAAAGGCGTCGCGGGCACGCTCGGAGCAAGCGGGTTGGCCCAGGCGGCTTCCCACGCCGAGGCTGCGATCAAGCGCGGCAAGGATCCGGGGCAAGAAGTGGAGAATTTGACCCGTTCGCTCGAGGCCCTGCTCGCCGAGCTTCGCGCCGCCCTCCCCGACGAGGCGGCAGCCAACGGTTCAGGCCGTCAAGCCGGCGATCCCCTAACCGTCCGAGAGCCGCTCGGGAGATTGAAGCGGCTGCTCGAGAACGACGATGGCGAGGCCGCCGATTTCATCATCGATGTCCGGCCGCGTCTTGCCGGTGTGCTCACACCGGCTGAGATCAGGACGCTGACCGACCATGTCGGCAAATTCGACTTCGATGCCGCGCTTGGCTGCCTCTCGGGCATTGCCACACGGCTCTCTCTCGACCTGGAAGCAAAATAAATGTCCGGACCGGAAAAGAAGCTGATCTTGATCGTCGACGACACGCCGACCAATGTTGCGGTCGTATCGGGCGTGCTCAAGGACTCGTTCCGCACCAAGGTGGCGACCAACGGCGAGAAGGCGCTTGCCATCGCCGGTGCCGCCGAAAAGCCCGATCTCATCCTGCTCGATGTCATGATGCCCGGCATGGACGGATTCGAGGTGTGCCGCAGGCTCAAGGACAATCCCGCCACGCGCGACATTCCCATCATCTTCCTCACCGCCAAGACCGAGGAGGTTGACGAGGAGAAGGGCTTCGACGTCGGCGCCGTCGATTACATCCACAAGCCGTTCTCCGCCCCGATCGTCCTGGCGCGGGTGCGCACGCAGCTTGCGCTGAAAGAGGCCCTGACGGAGGCGCAAGAAGCGCGCAACCAGGCCGATCAGCTCCTCCACGCCCTGCTGCCGAAGAAGGCGGCCGACGAGATTCGCAGTATCGGCACGGTGATTCCGCGGCGTTACGACAATGTCGCGGTGCTGTTCTGCGACGTGACCAACTTCACCGCCTATTGCGACAAGCACGAGCCCGAGGAGGTGGTCTCGCGGCTCGACGCGCTGTTCGTGATCTTCGAGCGGATCACCGCCAAGCATGGGCTGGAGAAGATCAAGACCATCGGCGACGGCTTCATGGCTGTGGCCGGATTGCTCCATCAGGTTGACGATCCGGTGGGAGCCGCGGTGCGCTGCGGACTCGAGATGACATCGACCCTGATCGACGCCCATCTCGGCTGGGAAGTCAGGGTCGGCGTTCATGCCGGGCCGGTCGTCGCCGGCGTCGTCGGTCAGGAGCGCTACCAGTTCGACATTTGGGGCGACACCGTCAACGTCGCCGCGCGCATGGTCGGCATGAGCTCTCCCGGCAGCGTCGCCACCACCAAGGAGGTGTTCGAGCAGATCGCCTCGGCCTTCGAGGCGGAAGCGCTCGGCGATCTCGACGTCAAAGGCAAGGGCGCGATCCCCGTCTTCGGCCTCCGCAACCGCAGCACCTGAGTGCCCCGGCGGATTTGGCTGGCAGTCATTTGCCCAGCGACTCCAGAAACTCCCGCATCCTGTCCCAGGCGCCGTGGTCGAAGAGGTCGTTGTGGTGGCCGCGCGGAAACGTCTCGATGCGTTTCGGCGCCTTGGCGGCGCGGTAGATGCGCCGCCCCATCTCGACCGGGATCACCTCGTCCTCCTCGCCATGGAGGATGAGCAGCGGAGCCGTGACGGCGCCGACATGGCGCTCGACATTGTATTGATCGGTCATCAACAGGCCGAGCGGCAGGAAGAAATAGATCGAACGGCCGACATCCGCGGTCGAGGTGAGCGCCGCCTCGAGCACAACGGCCGCGACCGGCCGTTCGCCGGCGAGCCGCACCGCATGGCCCGATCCCAGCGACTCGCCGTAGGCAACAATCTTTTCAGCCGGCACGCCACGCCGCCGAAGCTCGTCGTAAGCCGCGATCGCATCGGCGACGTTGTGCGCCTCTGTCGGCTTGCCCTGCGAGCCGCCATAGCCGCGATTGTTGAGGTAGAACACGCCGAAACCATCGTCGCGCATAAGAGCGATCTTGCCCGCGCGATTGGCGGCGTTGGCGGCATTGCCGTGGAAATAGAGTAGCGTCGGCCTCTCTCCTTGCGCTGGCGCATGCCAGGCGACGAGCCTGGTCCCGTCGGCCGCCGCAAGCTCGACTTCGGCCACGCCGTCAAGCCCGGCCTCGGCGGGGGAAATGCGCGCGGGATCGGGGAAATAGATAAAGGCGCGGCTGCCGAAATAGGCCACGGCGCAAATCGCAAGATAGACGGCAACCAGCCAGAGAAGGACGTTCATGGTTCCCCGCGCGATGCCTCTTCGTATCGTCACGGCCAAAAACGGCCGCTCGCCCCGGCGGCGACGGTTATCAGGCCGAGCACGAGATTGATGGCGACGATGCGGCGGATCTGATTGAGCGAAAGCGCGGCGCTCGCGAAGTCTTCCGCTTTCACGGCCTCGGAAAACCGGCGCCACGGGGCGAAGAAGAGATGCAGGAACAAGAGCATCATGACGATGCCGGTCGCCTGCATGACATGGATGTGGGGCCCTGCGCCCTTGAACCCTCCGAAGCCGAGAAAAAGCATGGTGTAGCCGCTCGCGAGTAGGATTGCGATGCTGGCCCAGACCCAAGGAAAGAAGCGGCCGAAGACCCGTTGCCACAGCGCAAGACGCACAGGCGGCTCGAGCGGACCCGCGGCGGGACGCAGCACCACATAGGCGAAGAACATGCCGCCGACCCACGCGACGGCGGCAAGCACGTGAAGCGCAAGGAGCATTGCCATGCGCGGAGCCTACACCAATTGTGGCGAGAAGCGGCATCGTGCGCGCGCCTAGCGTCGCAATATCGTGATTTCTGCGTGTTCCCGGGCTTTGGCATGATCGGCTCATGTGGCGCCGGCAAAGAGCGGCGTCTTCAACCCCTGCACCCCTCAAGGAGCAAAGCGCGATGTCGAAGTTTTCGATTTTTCTTTTGGCGGCGGCGATCGTGCCGTTAACGGCTGCGATGGCTGAGCCGGCGCTCGCCGGCAGCCGCGACGATTGCGTCGAAGGCGGCTACGGTCTCGGCTGGAAGGGCGGGCGGCCCTATTACTACTCGCCCTTCGGCGTGAAGGGCAGCTTCGATTGCTTCGCCGGTCCGAACGCCACACGGACGGCGGCCAAGCGCGCGAATCATCGCCTCTACGGCGATCGCTAGGATCCGCAATCGCGCGGCAGCACGCAGCTTGAGGCCCGGATCGCTGGCGCGATCCGGGCCGCGCGCGGCCACGCGAGAGCGATAAACGAGCTGGATGCCGTCAGAGCGGAAAGCCGCGACTAATTGCCGTCGAGCCGCTCGATGTCGGCGGCCATGTCGGGGTGGAGGCGCATGCGGTATCTCGCGTTCTCGCATTGCACGACCCACACCTCTTCGTCCGGCTTCGAGGCTTGAGCATCCTGCTCCGCGCTTTTCGGCTGGTCGCAAACATAGCCTTGGTCGCGCAGTTGGGCCGCGAGGATGTTTGCCGTGTCCTGATCCTGCGTTCCGGCGGCAAGGGCCACGCAACCAGCACTGACCGATCCCAGGACCGCAAGTACGATGCGCCGCATTGTCTCCTCCCCTTGCGATCGATTCCCGCCGCCTTGTGCTCCGGCCGAACCTATACGCCTTCGAGCAAATTGCCGGCAAGCAGCGCCGCATAGGCGGCGAACAGGATCGAGAACCCGCTGTGGGTATAGGGGATCGGCACATGGGCGTAGTGAATGATCGCGGCCATGGCCGCCAGGGCAACGGAAATCAGGAAGGTGATGGTCTTTGGCGGCGTGAGCTGAAGCATTGCTGACCTCCGGGGATGCACGGGACGAAAGCGGCGCAATCCTAGCATCTCCGGCCCCACCGGGCACCGGTGCGGATTTCGCCGGTTCCCGCGACGGCCCTCGTTCAAGGCGCCTTCGATAAGGAGCCGCGCCCTACCCCGATCCCGCCGGGGCGGCGCGCAGTCTCGACGTGTAGAAGGCGGCCAGAACGTTGAGGAGGATCAGCGCGAGGATCACCCAGACGACGCCCTGAAGGCTGGCCAAGACCCCGAGCAGCGCGCCAAAAGCGATGGCCACCAGGCCGATGGTGACATTGGCGACGGCGATGCAGAAGGGCCGCTCGGCATCCGTCGCCATGCCGAGGAGATAGAGCGTCCGGCCGTTCTTGGTCCCTTGCGCGCCGAGACTGACCAGCACGAAGACAATCGCGTAGCAAAAGACGTTCTGCGGCAGGAGGCTGAGCTCGATGGCCACCGCCAGGACGCCGCCGATGCAGGTCAGGACCGCCGCAAGAACCAAAATTCGGTCGATGGAGCCCTTGCCGATTTTTGGCCAGACGAAGCCACCGGCCATCAGCCCGAGACTCGCGGCGATGACGAAGGCGCTGAGGCCGCTGGTGCTGTCGCCGTGGAACGACGCGGCGTGAATCGAGAAGAACGGGATCGCGAGCTCGACCGAGAGATAGAGCGTGCGAGCGACCATGAACCGGCTGAACCAGGGCAGCGCGAAAGCCATGCGAAAACTGTCGCGGAGCGCCGCCACATGGGTGCGCGCATCAAGCGTCTCACGCTCGGCGCGCGGCGCGCGCTTCACCGGTTCGCGCACGGCAAGGATCGCCACGGCCGACAACACGAACAAGGCAATGCCGAGCCAAATCAGTTCTTGATGCGCGACGCCGGTCGTTCCAGGTGTAAAGATCACTTGCGAGCCAACGGCGACGATCACCACGATCAGGCCAGCTAGGCTCGATTGGGTGAACAGCAATCGCTCGCGGCGCTCGCTCGTGAGAACGCGCCCGATCAAATCCTGAAACGCGAGACCGCTCACGCCATTGGCGGCGCCGATGACGAAGACCGCCGCGAGGAAAATGGGTACCAGCCAGTAGACGCCGACGACATCGAATGTGAGGCTGATGAGAATAATTGCGGCGGCGAGCGTCAGATCCGCGAAAGCGATCAGTCTCCGGTTGGCGCGTGCGGCGCTGACGAGAGGCGCGACGAGAATCTGTACGAGCCTCTTCGCCACAGTCGAGATCGGCACCAAGAGCCCGGCGAAGAACACGGGCGCGCCGGCTGTCGTATAGAGGAAGGGCAACACCAGTTGCACGCTGGTCAGTTCGCCAGCGGCGCCGGTCGAAATGCCCTGCCCCAGCAGGATTGCGTAATTGCGCCGCGCGTCCTCACGCGCGTTTTCTCCGGTCGCGTCCTTGTCCGCTGCCATGATGCGTGCCTTTGCGAGGAGGCGCGTAGCGCGTTGTCCGACATCGTGCGGGAGGGAGGCGAGCGGAACAAGCCCGCGGCGCGGTTAGA
>JBFWTF010000119.1:0-7906 GCA_050247995.1 Methyloceanibacter sp.
TCGACCATGCCGGTGTTGCGGTTCTCGCCTTGCGGCGGGACCCTGCGCGTGGCGTCGATCGCCGCAAGCGCGCGCCGCCGCAGCGTATCGGATCCCCCCGGCGCGGGCGGGGTGAGACCGGCAGGCCTATCCATGGCGATGAACCATTGCGGCGTGGCGCGGAAGATCACCGGCTTCTTCGACCGCCAGGAATGCGGGTAATCGTGCTTGCGGCGCGCGCGCGCGATCAGCGCGCCAGCTTCGGTCAGGGCGGCGATCACGGCGGGGTTGGCGTCGCCGAACTTGCCCTTGTCGTCCACCACGCGCTTGCCCTCGAAGCCCGGCGCCTCCTTGGTGAAGAAGCCGGCTTCATCGACGGTGAAGGGGGTCTTGGTCGCGAGCCCGCGCGCTTCGAGCGCGGCGCGATGCTCCTCGAACACCTCGAAGTCCTCGGTGCCGTGGCCGGGCGCGGTGTGGACGAAGCCGGTGCCGGTATCGGCGGTGACGTGCGCGCCGGGAAGCAGCGGCACCTCGAAATCGTAGCCCCGCCCGCGCAAGGGATGGGCGAGCGTCAACGCTTGAAGCGCGGAGGCGGGCATATGGCCATAGCGCCGCCACGAGGTCACGCGCGCAGCGGCGAACACCTCCTCGGCAAGCTTGTCGGCAAGGATCAGCCGGTCGCCGACCTTGGCCCAGTTGTCGTCGGGCGCCTGCGTGACCGCGTAGACGCCGTAGTCGATGTCCTTCGAGAAGGAGACGGCGCGGTTGCCGGGGATCGTCCACGGGGTCGTGGTCCAGATGAGAACCGCGGCATGCTTGATCTCGGCGGGGATGAGAAACTCATCGTCATTGGGGCCGATATCCAATTCGGTGCCGGAATAGCTCAGCACCGGAAACTTCACGTAGATCGACGGGCTCTCGATCTCTTCATATTCGACCTCGGCCTCGGCGAGAGCGGTGCGCTCCACCACCGACCACATCACCGGCTTCGAGCCGCGATAGAGCAGACCGTTCATGGCGAACTTCATCAGCTCGGCGGCGATGGTCGCCTCGGCGTCGAAGCCCATGGTCGTGTAGGGATGCTTCCAGTCGCCGACGACGCCGAGGCGCTTGAACTCCTCGCGCTGCACGCCGAGCCAGTGCTCGGCATAGGCGCGGCACTCGGCGCGGAAGGCGATCATGGCGTCGGGGTCGGACAGGTCGGGCTTCGCCTGGCCTTTGGCGCGATAGTTCTCCTCCTCGACCTTCCACTCGATGGGAAGGCCGTGACAGTCCCAGCCCGGGACGAAATTCGCGTCCCTGCCCATCATCTGATGCGAACGGACGACCACGTCCTTCAGAATCTTGTTGAGGCCCGTGCCGATATGAATGTGGCCGTTGGCGTAAGGCGGCCCATCGTGGAGCACGAAGGCTTCACGCCCTTGCGCATCCTCGCGCAGCCGGTCGTAGAGGCCGATCTGCTCCCATCGCTTGAGCAGCTCGGGTTCGCGCTCGGGTAGCCCCGCCTTCATGGGGAAATCCGTCTTGGGCAGGAAGAGCGTCTCGCTCCATTCGCGTCCGACCTGCGGCGGCTTCAGCGCTTCGATCCGCGCGACGAGGGACTGCGGCCGCCCCGCCGGGGTCTCGCTCGGGCGCGGGGGCGCGGCTTTGGCTTTCGCCTTGGCTGGACGCACCGGAGCCTTGCGCCTCGGCTTCGCCGCCGCTTTCGCCGCGGTTACTTTCGCTTTGGGCTTCGCCGGCGCTTTGGCGCGCCTCGCTACGGATTTTGC
Organism: Methyloceanibacter sp.; assembly: GCA_050247995.1. GTDB lineage: Bacteria > Pseudomonadota > Alphaproteobacteria > Rhizobiales > Methyloligellaceae > Methyloceanibacter. The sequence goes on from JBFWTF010000119.1 coordinate 1,749, forward strand.
CCCGGCCGATTTGGCTTTGGCTGCCTTCGCGGACGTAGCCGAGCGCTTGCGCTTGGGCGCCGCGGCCGGTTTCCGCGACTTCGCCTTGCCTCCCGCGCCCACCTTGCCGCGCGCGGCCTTGGCGGCTGTCCTTTTCTTCTTCGTGCTCTTTGCCATGATCGCTTGCGTCTCGATTCGGTCCTGCGCGCCCCGCGGGCGTTCTAGCAATCGCTTTCCGCCCAGGCCAGGGCCTTGATGTCCATCGGGCGAATGCGGCTCAGGTCAATGCGTGAGGGGCGGGCTTGGCGAGGGCGCGGGCGAGAGGGAAACGCGCGATCGGGTCGTGACTGTCGATTTCCGCAAGCACGGCGCGCGCGCGATCGGAATCCTCGCGCATCTTCGCGGCAAGTTCGTCCGCCGCGGCGAAAGTGGCATCGGGACGAAGGAACTCGATGAACTCGACATCGACTTCCTGCCCGTAGAGGTCGCCGGAGAAGTCGAGCAGATAAGCTTCGAGAAAGGGCTCGCCCGCGCCGAAGGTGGGACGGCTGCCGACATAGCCCGCGGCATGATGGCGCCCGCCATCGTGGTCCACGCGCATGGCATAGATGCCATGACGCACGTCCTGCCCCGGGGCGAGACGCAAATTGAGGGTCGGGAAGCCGAGACCCTTGCCGCGGCCCGCGCCCGCGCCAACTTCTCCGCGCACGCGCCACCAATAGCCGAGCTCGACGGCTGCCTGCCTCACCTCCCCCTGGCGGAGCTGCTCGCGGATCCGGCTCGAGGAGAACGTGGCGCCCTCCTCGCCCACCGGCGCCACCACGTCCACGCCGAAACCGAGCGCGCGGCCAAGCCGGGCAAGCTCCTCGGTCGTGCCGGTGCGGCCCTTGCCGTAGGAGAAATCGTGGCCGACGACCACATGGCTCGCGCCGAGCCCTTGCGCCACGACCTCGGTGGCGAACGCCTCGGCGCTCAGAGAGGCCAGCGCCGCGTCGAAGGTGATGACGAAGGTCTGGTCGAGGCCGAGCGCGCGCAACAGCTCGAGCTTCACAGCGAGTGGCGTCAGGCGGAAGAAGGGCGTCCCGGGCGTGAAGAACTCGCGCGGATGCGGCTCGAACACCACGGCGCCCGAGCGGCGTCCCTCGCGTTTCGCGATCGCGATCGCCTCGCCGAGAACCTTCTGATGGCCGCGATGAACGCCGTCGAAATTGCCGATGGCAAGCGCGGCGCCCTTGAGCTTCTCCGGCACGTCCCGAAAGAAGCGGACAATCTCCATCGCGGACCTTCGGAGCCTATTGGCGCGGTGTGCGGCGATCGACCATCATCACGGCCTCGCCTTCGAGCACGGTCTTGCCGTTGACCGAGCAGTCGCAGGCGAGCGTGGCGCGGCCCTTGTCGGGATCGAGCCCGGTGACGCGGAGCGTGGCGACGACCTCGTCGCCGATATAGACCGGCGCCTTGAACTTCATGCTCTGCGACAGATAGATGCAGCCGGGACCGGGAAGCTTGGTCCCGAGCACGGTCGAGAACAGGCTCCCGGTGAGGAAGCCGTGGGCGATCCGCTTCTTGAAGATGGTGCGCGAGGCGAAATCGTCGCTCAGATGCACGGGGTTGACGTCGCCCGAGAGCTCGGCGAAGGCGACAATGTCCTGCTCGGTGATCTTCTTGGAATAGCTCGCCTCCATGCCCACGGAGAGGTCTTCGAGGTAGTAACCGTGGCCGAGGATGCCCGCCCCGTTGCCGTTCGTCGTCATCATGCGTGTTCCTGCTTCCCTGTTCATTGGTCGGGGGGACCCTAGCGAAGCCGTTGCTGCACCGCAATACCGAGTGAGTCCCGGTCCTGTCCTACCAGACGAGAGCCCGCATGGCCGCGACCGGGCGCGGATTGGTGTGCGCGAAGAGCGCATCGAGATGGGCGGCATCGAGGACGTCGCCCCCCGCCTCGCCGCCGCTATTCGCCGGCAGGTGCAGGCCGCTCGCGATGAACACCGAAGCGATGCCGGCGCCCGCCGCGCCGGCGATGTCGGTGTGAACGCCGTCGCCGACGGCGAGGATCTCGTCCTTCGGCACGGCGGCGCCCGCGAGCTTGGCGACGGTCTCGAAGGCGAGGTCATAGACCGGACGGTAGGGCTTGCCAGCATAAACGACGTTGCCCCCAGCCTTTTCGTAAGAAGCGGCAAGCGCGCCAGCGCACCAGACGAGGCGGTCGCCGCGCTCGACCAGATGATCGGGATTGGCGCAAATCATCGGCAGCTTGCGCGCGGCAAGCGCGCGGAGCAGCGCGGCATAGTCGTCCGGCGTCTCGGTCTCGTCGTCGAACAGGCCGGAGCAGACGACGAGCTCAGACTGCTCGGGCGCGCCGAGGGCGACATCGAGACCGGCGAAGATGGGCCGGTCGCGCTCGGGGCCGAGATGAAACACGGCCGCACCCTTGTGCTTGCCGAGTTCGTGGCGGGTGAGGTCGCCCGAAGTGACGGTCGCGTCATAAGCGTCGCCGGGAACGCCGAGACGGCCGAGCTGCTCCTGGACGGAAGGGCTCGGCCGGGGCGAGTTCGACAGCAGCACCACGATGCCGCCGCCCTCGCGGAAGGCGCGCGTGGCGGCAACCGCGCGCGGGAAGGCCCGATGCCCGTTATGCATGACGCCCCAGATATCGACGAGCCAGGCGCGGTAACGCGGGGCCAGGCCCTTGATCGAATCGAGGACGGGGATATCGCGCGCGGCGACGGTCATGCCCGCTCGGTTAGAGACTACGGCACGAGGGGTCAAGCGCGGGCTTTCCCCCGCGCCCGGCCATGCCGAAGCGCGCCGAGACGGCCTACACCTTGCGTTTACCGATCCTGCGCGCGGCCGGCTTCCGGCCCGCGCGTCAGGATGACGGCGAATCGGCTTTTGCGGTAGAGTGGCGGCAAGCCGCCTGAGTCGAGAACGCGTACGAGGCTTGAGCGGCGTTTCGCCCCTCATGGAGATCCCAAAGCAATGGTGCACCCTTTGATCAAGATCGGTGCGGCGTTAGCGCTTGGCGGCGTCTTCTTCGCCTGCCCCGCTTATGCCGTCTCTCCGCTTTCCCTCGATGGCGGCCCGTCGCTCCTCGTTCCGGTTCAAGACGAAGAGAACGAAGAAGTCTGGCGCGACCTGCGCCCTGACATCACCCCGCCTCCGGCCGCCGTCGGCAGAGAAGGCGAAGCCCCGCAAGCCACCGAGCCGCCCAAGGAAGAGGGCAAAGGCTCCGGCGAGATCGAGGAGAAGGAACTGAAAGAGGACGGCCTCATCCCCGAATAGCTTGTCGCCGAAAGGCATGAAGACTTCCCCTCTCCCCTTGTGGGAGAGGGCGTTCCGCCGCGATCTTGCGCGAGCGCAGCTCTGCGCAAGTCGCATGGCGGGAAGGGTGAGGGGTTCTTGTTTCGACGCGGGCTTCGCCTGCTTACCCCTCACCACGCGCCAAGAGGCGCGTGTGCTCTCCCCCAAGGGGAGAGCGGAAGAAACTTTCCCGAACTCTGCTTTAGGCGCCTTCGAGCTCACGGAATAGCGCCGGGCTCATCGGCTTCGGCTTGCCGAACAGATCGCCTTGGGCGAGCTCGATGCCGCGCTCCATCAGCCTCGCCACCGTGTCCTCGTCCGCGACGTCCTCGACAATCAACTTGATGTCGAAATCGTCGAGCGCGCGCTTCATGTCGGCGGCGGAGAACGGCGCGCCGTCCTTGGCACGAAGCAGGGTCGGCGCGTCCACCTTGACGAAGCGGAAGGCGCGGTCGCGCAGGCCGACGAAATCGAGATCGAAATCGGCGATGTGATCCAGCGAGAAGCCGAAACCGAGTGCGGCCAGAGTCTCGAAGGCGCCGAACTCCGCCGCACCGAACCCCGAGATCGCCTTCTGACTGACCTCGAAGATCAGGTTCTCGCAGAGACCGCTATTCTCCTCCATGAACTCGACCAGCTCCGGGAAGAACTCCGGATCGAGCAAGGTGCTGGTCGAGACGTTGCAGAACACGCCCTTGATCGGCGATGCGGTGCCGAGACGCCTGAGCGTCTGGACGCTCTTGACCAGAAGCACGTTGTCGATGAGCGGCATCATGCCGGCGCCTTCCGCCGCGGCGAGATAGGCGCGCGGACGGATCAGGGAGTCGGTCTTGGTCCTGATGCGGGTGAAGGCCTCGAGGTAGCACGGCTTCCTCTCGGGCAGCTTCATCGTCGGACGCAAATAGAGATCGACGCGGCCGGCCTCGATCGCCTGGCTGATGATCTCGAGCATCTCGGCATCGCCGATGCCGGCCGTATCGGCGGGTTCGAGTTCCGGTTCGGCGCCCTGGGCGACTTGGCTCTCCTGGCGCGGCGGCTCGCCGAGAAACCCGATCGGCGGCTCGTCTTCGCCCGCCTCGAGAACGATCTCCTCGCTCTCCTCGACCTCGATCACCGTAACCGTGACGCCCTGGGCTTCACTCTCTTTTTCTTCCGGAAGGGCCGCGCGCGCGCCCTCGTCCGCGGCCGTCTCGGGCTCGATCTTCTTGATCTCGACAAGCGGCGCCGGGGCCGAAACGACCTCCTCACGCGGCGCGATCGCGATGTCGGGGGCGTTGATCAAATCCCGCGACAGCTGCTTGATCATGGTCTCGAGGCCCTTGAGGTCGCTCGCGATCTTGTCGCGCTGGCTCCTCGCCTCGCCTTCGAGATCGGCCCGCAGGTTTTCGATCTTGGCATGAACCGCCTCGATCTCCTGGGTGAGGTCGGAGAAATTGCTCGCACCGCCGCCGCGATTGCCGGAACCGTAATCGCTCACGGCCTGATCGAGCCGATCGATGCGGTCGGTGATGAGGTCGAGGCGGGACACATCGTCTTCGACCTTGTCGATGCGCTGGAGGTCCTTGTCGATGACCTCGAGCGCGGCTTCGAGCTCGAGAATGCGGTCCGAACCGGCGCCGCCGCCGGATTTCTGGGGCCGGGCCATCAAGAGGTACGAAGCGGCCATGACCATATAGAGCGCCGCGGCGGCGATCAGCGCCGGGATCTGGGCAATGCCGGAATGGAGAATGAGGCCGGCGGCGAACGCAGCCGCCGTGACCGCCATGGCGATCAGCACGATCACGTCGAGCATGGCAACGCCTCCCGAGGAACCGCTTTGCCCCGCGGCCATGACTGTCGTGCGAGCCAATTTGTCACCCTCGCGTGAGAATCATGCTGCGGCAGCCCCCTACAAGGCAACAGCAATCTCGCCGCCGCTTGTCGTGTGATAGCAGTCCGTTGCGGCGAAACCAAGCCATGCACCGCATCGCCCGCGCCATTCGCGATCGAGGCGGCGCGCGGCGGGATCGCGCCGCGCACGCCGGGGGCTACCCTGGCGCCCCGTCAAACCGCGTCCCGCCGAGCGTCCGGAAGGCGAGGCCGCGGCGGGCAAATTCCCGGCCCGCGCCTTGACAGAGCAAGGGGGCGACAGTATCTCCAGGCGAGCTGCTGGCACTCGCTTCGCTTGAGTGCCAATCCGGCACAATCCTTAATTTTTCAAGCACAGTTCGCGGAGCAAAATCCATGAAATTCAAACCCTTGCACGATCGCGTGGTCGTGCGTCGGCTCGAGGAGGAGCACAAGACCAAAGGCGGGATCATCATCCCCGACACCGCGGCGGAGAAGCCGCAGACCGGCGAGGTGATCGCGGCCGGCCCCGGCGCCCGCGGCGAGGACGGCAAGCTCCAGCCCATGGGCGTCAAGGCCGGCGACAAGGTGCTGTTCGGCAAATGGTCCGGCACCGAGGTCAAGATCGACGGCGAGGAACTCCTCATCATGAAGGAGTCCGACATCATGGGAATCCTCGGCTAACCCCCACCCCCCCTGCAAACTTAAGAAGACAATCGGAGCGAAGTGAAATGGCAGCGAAAGACGTGAAATTTTCGGCCGAGGCACGCGAGCGCATGATGCGCGGCGTCGACGTGCTGGCCAATGCGGTGAAGATTACGCTCGGCCCCAAGGGCCGCAACGTGATCCTCGAGAAATCGTTCGGCGCCCCGCGCTCGACCAAGGACGGCGTGACCGTGGCCAAGGAGATCGAGCTCGAGGACAAGTTCGAGAACATGGGCGCGCAGATGCTGCGCGAGGTCGCCTCCAAGACCAACGACACCGCCGGCGACGGCACCACGACGGCGACCGTGCTGGCGCAGGCCATCGTGCGCGAGGGCCTGAAGGCTGTG
>JBFWTF010000120.1:0-7835 GCA_050247995.1 Methyloceanibacter sp.
GGGAATGAGGATCACGCGCTTGACGCCAAGCGACTCGACCACGCGCACGGCGTTGGACGACGTGCAGCAGATATCGGACTCGGCCTTAACCTCGGCCGAGGTGTTGACATAGGTGACGACGGGCACGCCGGGATAGGCCTCGCGCAAGGCGCGCACATCGGCGCCGGTAATCGAGGCGGCGAGCGAACAGCCGGCCTTGAGGTCGGGGATCAGCACCATCTTGTCGGGATTGAGCAGCTTCGAGGTCTCGGCCATGAAATGCACGCCGCCCTGCACGATGATGTCGGCGTCGGTCTTGGCGGCCTCGCGCGCAAGCTGAAGCGAGTCGCCGACCACGTCGGCGACGCAATGGAAGATTTCCGGCGTCATGTAGTTATGCGCCAGCACGACGGCGTTGCGCGCGCGCTTGAGATCGTTGATGGCCTTGATGTAGGGGGCGAAGCCCGGCCACTCGATCGGCGGAATGACGCGCGCGACGCGCTCGTAGAGATGCGCCGTCTCGCGCGCGACCTCCGGCGTATAGGCGAGGTCGGGGAGAAGGCTCGGGCTCGGGACCAGCGGCGTTTTGCCCGCGCCGAGCGATGCACCGTCATGGGGCCGCGTCATGGAACGATCTCCAGCGACAATAATGCTCATAATGAGCATATATGGGTCGTTAAAACATCCGGCGCAAGGCCGGCCTCCGCAATTCTCACGAAGAGTATAGGCGATCGGAAGGTCACTTCAAGGCCCTGAGGCGCTGCCGCCATCGCCTTGAAAGGCCTCCCGAAACAGCCGGAGACGTTTCCGCCTTCGCTGCCGTTTTTCCGCCCGGGGCGGAATCCTGTTGGTCGTTGCGGCAGTCTGGGATTAACTTATTGCTTGGTTACGAGGGGTTGGGAGATGCGTGGTCGGTTCTGGGTAGCCGCCCTTGCCGCGGCTTCCCCAATTCTCCTATTCGGTGCGGTGATCGGAACGCGGGCTTTCGCGCAAGCGACCGCGACCGCCGAAGACGCCGCCGATCCGAACGCGGGCGGCGCAACGCCCGCCGAACAAGCCGCTCAGCCCGAGGCCATGCCCGCTCCGGCCGGTCCCGCCGCTGCTTCTGCTCCCGCCGAGGGCGCGACCGAACCTGCCGGAACGCCGCCCGCGACCACGACGGTTCAGACCGTTGCGATCCCTGCCGCGGCGACGCCGGTGGTCGAAGCCATTCGCGCTCAGCTCGCCGATCCCGCCTTGCGCGCGAAAGCGAACCCGAACGATCTCGCCGCGCTTCTCGCCTTCTACAATGGGCGCAGCGAGCCGGTATGGACGACGGATATGGGGTTCTCGCGCGAGGGCCAGGACGCCATCGACGAAATTCTCGGTGCCGACGATTGGGGACTCTCGAGCGCGACCTTCTCTTTGCCTTCTTCCGGCAAGTTGCCTTCCTCCGTCGACGACCAGGCGCGCTTCGAGATCGAGCTCGATCTCGCCGTCTTGAAATATGCGCGCCACGCCCGCGGGGGCAGGACCGATCCCGCGCGGCTGAGCAAGCTCTATGGCATGACGCCGACCTTGCGCGATCCAAAGGTGGTGTTGACCGAGATTGCCGCCGCCGGCGAGCCCGACATCTATCTTCAGTCGTTGCATCCCAAGCACGAGCAGTTCCAGCTCTTGCGTCAGGCTCTCGTCAAAGCGCGCGGCGAGGGCGAGGCCGGCGCCAAATCCGCCAAGACGCAAAAGATCGTCGTCAACATGGAGCGCTGGCGTTGGATGCCGGAAGACCTCGGCTCGCTCTATGTCTTGCTCAACATCCCCGCCTTCGACGTTCACGTGGTCAGGGACGGCAAGCCGGTCTATGCCGACAAGATTGTCGTCGGCGAACTGAAATACGCCACGCCGGTCTTCGCCGCCGATTTGCAATCGGTTGTGTTCAATCCGGAGTGGACCGTCCCGCCGACGATCGTCAGGGAAAATCTGCTGCCGAGTTTGCGGGGAGGGGGCGGCTTCTTCGGCGGCGGCACCGCCGTCCTCAAGAAGCATGAGCTGAACGTGTACTATAACGGCAAGCGCGTCGATCCGAGCTCGATCAATTGGACCTCGGTGAACATGGCCGCGATCAGCTTCAGGCAAGCACCGAGCCCGAAGAACGTTTTGGGCAAGGTGAAGTTCGTTTATCCCAACCCCTATTCCGTTTATATGCACGACACCATCAAGAAGGGCCTTTTCGACAAAGAGGTGCGCGCCGAGGGGCACCATTGTCCGCGCGTGGGCAATCCCGGCAAGATCGCCGCGGTCATCCTCGCCCAAGACCAGAACATGCCGCAGGCCGAAGTCGATAAGCTGCTTGCGAGCGGCTATAACAGCGGGGTCAAGCTCAACCACCGGGTCCGCGTGCTCACCGCCTATTTCACCGCCGTGGCGGACGATCAAGGCAAGGTCACGACTCACGCCGATCTTTACCGGATCGATCCCCCCGTCGCCGCCGCCCTCCTTGGCAGCGAGGCGAGGCCGGAGGCCGTCGCCGACAACACCGCGCCAGCGGTCGAACCCAAGCCCAAGCCGCAGGCGCAGCCGAAACCGAGCACGGTCGGCTCCGCCGCCCCAGCGCCGGCCGCGGGCTTTGCCGCCGCCCAGCCATAGCCCGATCCCACCTAAAGCTTTCGCCGTGGGCTTAGCTTCCCTCTTTTGCTAGGCTTCACGCGCCGGTCCTTGCATCATGCGCCTTTCGGGGAGCCTTCTTCATGCAGTCGCAATACACGGTCGGAATCACGGTAGCGGGAAGGGGCGACCGCCTCGTGGTCAGGGCCGAGGATGCCTTGGTCGCGGCGCTCAAAGTGAAGGCCGAGCGCCCCGAGGCGACCATCACCTATGTGCGCCGGCTGAACCGGCGGGGCGACCAGCGCCATCCGCCGCACCGACTCTCGGGCGGATCGAGAACCTAGCGCTTCCGTCGCATCAAGACATGGAGGACGAACGCGCCGAACAGGAGCGCGCCGGCGAGCGCGGGCGCGCGCCAGTCGCCGGTCGCAACCCGCACCACGATCAGAATAAGACAGGTGGATGCGCCGAGCGCCGGGATCACGCGCGGAATCTCGAAGCGGCCGTGCCTCTCGCCGTCGCGTCCCTTGAGGACGAAGAGCGCGCCATTGACCACCGTGAAGACGAGAAGCAGGAGGAGCACGGTCGCCGCGGCAAGTTCCGTGATCGTGCCGAGAAGGGCCAGCGGCGCAAGCACGAGAAACAGCGCGGCAACGGCGAGATGCGGGGTGCGCCGCGACGCATGCACGTCGCCGAGGCGCTGGGGCAACAACCCCTGACGCGCCATGCCGTAGATGAGCCGCGAGGCCGTGACGTAGTTGACGAGCGCGGTGTTGCCCACGGCGAACAGGGTGATGGCGGTGAACAAGAGGGGCGGGATGGAGGGGGCGGCCCGCTCCATCACCGCGGTGATCGGCCCGGGCGCGTGCGCCAGCTCCTGCCACGGCACGACCGAGACGGCGGTGACCGCAACGGCGATGTAAAGCAGGGCCGCCCCCGCCATCGCCAGAATGAGCCCGAGCGGCACCGTGCGCTCCGGGTCGCGCGTCTCCTCGGCGACGTTGATCATGTCTTCGAAGCCGATGAAGGCGAAGAAGGCAAGCACCGCCGCCTGCATGATGAGCAGCGCGGCCGGATCCCCGCCGGGCTGCGCCGGCGTCTCCAGATAATCGACCGATCCCCAATAGGACGCGCCGACGATGATGACGAGCACGAGCCCGCCCGCCTCGACCAGCGTGCACAACACGTTGACCCACATCGATTCGCGGATGCCGCGAAACACGATGCCGGTCAGGATCAGCAGGAATCCGAGCGCGAGCCATGACAGCGGCACGCTTTCGAGGCCGAACAGGGCGGCGATATTGGCGGCGAACACCTGGCTCTGCGTCGCGATCGAGGTGAGCCCCGAGCAGACGAGGGCAAGCCCGACCATGAAGCTCAAGAAAGGAAAGCCGTAGGCACGCTCGGTGACGTAGGCGGCTCCGGCCGCGCGCGGATGGCGCGAGCCGAGGGAGGCGTAGGAAAGCGCCGTGAGAAGCGCGGCCACGAGCGCCACCACGAACGACAGCCACACCGCGTTCCCGGCTTGGCCCGCGGCCTTGCCGATCAGCCCGTAGATCCCGGCGCCGAGCATGCTGCCAAGGCCGTAAAGCGCCATCTGCGTCGGCCCGATGGTGCGCTGGAGCTGCGGCGCTTCCGCCGCCTTGCTCTCATCCTTATCGCCTGAACGTTCCCTCATTGCGGCCGACCTTAGCACGCGCCCCGTCTCGGCGCGTATATTTGGCCTTGCAATTGCCGGTCCTCACGCTTATGTCATTGCTATCGACGATTGGCCGGACAATGTGGCCGTTACGCCTTCGCTGTTAGCCGGGCGCAGGTTCAGACCCTCCCAAGCATCGACAACACGTTTCGGGCCGCGCGTAAGCTCGGTCTTGAACATAACTGCAACCGACGACAGCGAAAGGACGACCCCTGTGAACAAGGGTATTGTGAAATTCTACAACGCACAAAAGGGTTTCGGCTTCATCGAGCCCGAGGATGGCGGCAAGGACGTATTTGTGCATGCAACGGCGCTTGAGCGCGCCGGCATCAACCATCTCGCCGAAGGTCAGAAGGTTTCTTTTGACACCGAGCAAGACAGCCGCAGCGGCAAGACTGCCGTAGGCAAACTCGAGATCGTCTAGTCCTCAACCGGACAACAGACGGACTGAGGTAAAATCAGAGCCGCTTCCTTCGGGGAGCGGCTCGTTGGTTTTTAGCGAGCGTCGCCGACGTGTCGCCCGTTCGACGTCGGAATGAGCCACACCATGATGCTGTCGATTTCTTCACGCGGGTCCGCAACCGCGACTTCGCCGCTCAAATTGCTCCAAATCGTCGCCTCATGGGGGCGCGCCTTGCGCGCGCGGATCGGCGCTTGCCCGTTCCAAATGCGGCGGCCATTGCTTTGGAGCGTCTCGAGCGCGTGCCGCATGACGGCATGGACGTCGAGCCACGCTTGCGCGTTGGCGTCATCGACGGCGCGAAAGGCGAAAATCGCCCGGCCGTCAATCTCCGCGACGTAAGTCTGCACCCGCGTCTCCTTGAACCCTATCAGCGCCGATTACCTGCGCCTTCGGGAAGCGGGCTTCGGTTTGGGTTTGCCATTGCCTGCGGTCCCGCGGGGGAGGGGATAGTCCGCGCTCTCGTAAAGCGAGCGGATTTGCCGGCTGTCGAATCGCTCCTCCTCGACCTCAAGATAGGTGCCGAGAAGAAACTCGGGCGGAAGCTCCTCAATGGCGAAGCGTACGGCCTCTGCCGCAACCTCGAAGCGCTTGTAGGTCACACGTCCGGCGCTGCGCTTCCAGCTGCGGGCCGGATAAAGCTCGGCCAAAGCGGTGTAATCGAATGCCGTCATCACGCAAAACCTTTCGTCGAACATCTAATTCGGTTCATCAAGAAATATTTCCGCAGCCGTGATAGGGGGGACTACAAAGCTAATATAGGCGATATGACTGGGAAAAAGGAGGGGTGGGCAGAATTTAATTTCCGAGAAAGGCCCCGGTCCACTCGGAAATACTGGCCTCAGCTCTTCAAGCGATAGCCCGTCTTGAAGATCCACCACACCACGCCAAGGCAAATGGCGAGGAAGACCCCGATCATGACGAGACTGATGGCCGGACTGACATCGGCGATTTCGTAAAAGCTCCAGCGGAAGCCGCTCACGAGATACACCACCGGATTGAACAGGGTGACGGTCTGCCAGAAGGGCGGCAGGACCGAGATCGAATAGAACGTGCCACCGAGAAAGGTGAGCGGCGTGATGATGAGGAGCGGCACGAGCTGGAGCTTCTCGAAGCCGTCGGCCCAAAGCCCGATGATGAAGCCGAGCAGGCTGAAGGTCACGGCGGTGAGCACCAGGAACGCGACCATCCACGCTGGATGCGCGATCCTCAGCGGCACGAACATCCAGGCGGTGGCGAGGATCACGAGCCCGAGCAGGATCGACTTGGTGGCCGCCGCTCCGACATAGCCGAGCACGATTTCGAAGGCCGAGATCGGCGCCGACAGAAGCTCGTAGATGGTGCCGGTGAAGCGTGGGAAATAGATGCCGAACGAGGCGTTGGCCACGCTCTGGGTGAGGAGGGTGAGCATGACCAGGCCCGGCACGATGAAGACGCCGTATTCGACCCCCTCGATCTCGGTGATGCGCGAGCCGATGGCCGCGCCGAACACGACAAAATAGAGCGAGGTCGCGATCACGGGCGAAACGATGCTTTGCAGGAACGTGCGTCCCCACCGCGCCATTTCGAACCGGTAGATCGCCGCGACTGCCGGAAAGTTCATCGGTCGCGCCTCACCAGATCGACGAAGATGTCCTCGAGCGAGCTCTGGGACGTATCGAGATCCTTGAACCTGATTCCAGCTTGCGCGAGATCGGTCAGGAGTCCGGTGATGCCGGTGCGGGGCCCCTGCGTGTCGTAGGTATAGATCAGCTCGCTCCCGCCATTGGCGAGCGCAAGGTGATGTCCCGCGAGCGTGGGCGGTATGGCATCGAGCGCATGGTGCAGTTGCAGCGTGAGCTGCTTCTTGCCGAGCTTGTGCATCAGCTCGGCCTTGTCCTCGACCAGGATCAGCTTGCCGTGATCGATAACGCCGATCCGGTCGGCCATGTCCTCGGCTTCGTGGATGTAGTGGGTGGTGAGGATCACGGTCACGCCGGATTGGCGCAGCGCCCGCACATTCTCCCACATGTCCTTGCGCAGCTCGACATCGACGCCCGCGGTCGGCTCGTCGAGAAAGAGGATGGTCGGCTGGTGCGACAGAGCCTTGGCGATCAGGACCCGGCGCTTCATGCCGCCCGAAAGCGTCATGAGTTTCGAATCCTTCTTGTCCCACAGGGAGAGGCTTTTCAGCACGCTCTCGATATGGCCCGGGTCCGGCCATTTGCCCCATAGCCCCCGGCTGAACCTCACCGTGGCCCACACCGTCTCGAACATGTCGGCGGTGAGCTCCTGGGGCACGAGCCCGATCAGGGATCGCGCGGCGCGGTAATCGCTGACGATGTCGTGGCCGTCGATCGTGACCTTGCCGGCGCTCGCGGTCACGATTCCGCAGATGATGTTGATGAGCGTGGTCTTGCCGGCGCCGTTCGGTCCGAGCAGAGCGAAGATCTCGCCCTTCTCGATATCGAGGCTCACGTCCTTGAGCGCCTCGAAACCCGTGGCGTAGGTCTTCGACACGTTCTTGACGGAGATGATCGCGGACATTGACCGAAGGGGTGAGGGGGTGGAGGCGCCTTTGCGGGCCCTTTCGACCGTTTCAGTATGGCAACTCTACGGCGCGCGCCAAGATTCAATCGCCGCTTTCAAGCCCAAAATCGCTCACGACGCTCGGCTGGATCACCTTTGCGTGCAAGGTGAGAAGCACGAGCCTGGCATCGAGGCTGGTGCCGTGAGCGAGCGCCGCCTCGATTCGCTCCTCGACCGCGGCCGCGAGCCTTGCGTCGTTGGCGGCGGCGAAGGCCTCGCCGCCGGTCATGCAATAGGCGATGATCTCGGCGGCTTCCCGGTAGGATTGGCGTTCCGGCGCGCGGCCCGAAACCCGCTCCTGCACGAGATTGACGGCGGTCAGCTTGACGGCCTCGGGCACGAGCTTGGGGTGGAGATCGACCGAGCGGAGAGCGGTGTCGAATTCCCGGAGTTCGGGCGAGCGGCCGAACAGGCCGAAGAACCCGATCGAGAGCCAACATGAGGCGCGTTCGAGGGCGCCGGGAAAGACCTGGGCAAATCATTAGGGCCGGCGTCCCCGCTTCGTCAAAGTCGATCCTGGTGATGCGGCATTGGGATTTGAGGGCC
>JBFWTF010000121.1:0-7825 GCA_050247995.1 Methyloceanibacter sp.
GACGATGATGAGGTCGGGGCGCGGCATGAGGCCGCCATCGAGCGCGTTGAAGCCGAGGATGGCGGCCGAGACTTCGACGGCGCAGGTCTCGCCCTGAACCCTGACCGGCCAAACGAGAACGTGGGCCGGGAAGCGGTCGGCGAGGCGGTGCAGGATGTCGCGGATCACGGCGCCGGTCGGCGAAGTGACGACGCCGATGACGCGCGGCAGGAAGGGCAGAAGCTTCTTGCGCTCCTCGCTGAAGAGGCCCTCGGCCGCGAGCATCTTCTTGCGCTGCTCGAGTAGCGCCATGAGCGCGCCGGCGCCGGCGGGCTCGAGCTGATCGATGACGATCTGATATTTCGACCGGTCGGGATAGGTGGTGACGCGGCCCCTGACCACGACTTCGAGCCCGGCCTCGGGCTTGAATTTGAGCCGCTGGTAGGTGCTGCGCCAGATCACGGCCTCGATCGCGGCCTTGTCGTCCTTCAGCGTGAAATAGCAATGGCCGCTGGTGTGCTGGCCCCTGAAGCCCGAAATCTCCCCGCGCAGGCGCACGAATCCAAACGCGTCCTCGACCGTGCGCTTGAGGGCGAAGGCAAGCTCCGACACGCTATATTCGACGAGATTGCCGGCGGCTTCTGTTGATTCTTTCATGGTTCCGGATCATCCGGTTTCGCGCGGGCCGCTTCAGCGTGCTAAGCAGCGGTCCTTAAGGGCGTCAGCTTTACCTCGCCTCGGCGTCCCCCCACAAGCGGAGCGTGGCAAACCGTGAATGTGCTCTTGATCGGAGGCGGCGGCCGCGAGCATGCGCTCGCCTGGAAGCTCAAACAGAGCCCCCTGCTCGATGCGCTCTATTGCGCGCCGGGAAACGCCGGGATCGCCCAGGTCGCCGAATGCGTCGGCCTCGATGTCGCCGACCACGGCGCGGTGATCGAATTCTGCAAGGAGAACGCGATCGGGCTCGTCGTGATCGGGCCCGAGGCCCCGCTCGTCGCGGGGCTCAGCGACGATCTGGCGGCTGCCGGGATCAAAGCGTTCGGACCGTCGCGCGCGGCGGCCGCGCTCGAAGGCTCCAAAGGCTTCACCAAGGATCTCTGCGCCGAATACGGCATTCCCACCGCCGCCTATCGCCGCTTCGCCGCTGCGGCTTCGGCCAAGACCTATGCCGCGGGGCAGAAACTTCCCGTCGTCGTCAAGGCCGACGGGCTCGCGGCCGGCAAGGGCGTCGTCATCGCCACGACGCGCGAGGAGGCGGCAGGCGCGATCGACGATTGTTTCTCCGGCGCGTTCGGCGCCGCCGGCAACGAAGTCGTGATCGAGGAATTCCTCGACGGCGAGGAAGCGAGCTTCTTCGCGCTGAGCGACGGGGTGACGGCGCTACCGCTTGCGGCCGCGCAGGACCACAAGCGCGCCTTCGATGGCGATCAAGGCCCCAATACCGGCGGCATGGGCGCCTATTCGCCCGCGCCGGTCATGACGCCTGAGCTCTCGGCGCGCGTCATGGCGGAGATCGTTCTGCCCACGGTGCGCGCCATGAACGAGCGCGGCACGCCGTTCAAGGGCGTCCTCTATGCCGGGCTCATGATCGTTTCCGGCGCGCCGAAGCTCATCGAATACAACGTGCGCTTCGGCGATCCCGAGGCCCAAGTCCTGATGATGCGGCTGAAGTCGGATCTCCTGCCCGCCCTCCTTGCCGTGGCCGACGGGCAGCTCGGCGATGCCGCGCTTGACTGGCATGACGCGGCCGCGCTGTGCGTGGTCATGGCCGCACGCGGCTATCCCGGCGCTTACGCCAAGGGTTCGGAGATCAAGGGGCTCGATGAAGCGGGGCTCGACCCTGACGTTCAGATCTTCCACGCCGGGACGAGGCGCGACGGCGCGCGCATCCTCGCCGAAGGCGGGCGCGTGCTCGGCGTGACGGCGCGCGGCGGCACGATCGCTACGGCCCAGGCGCGCGCTTACGCCGCCATCGACAAGATCGACTGGCCGGGCGGTTTCTTCCGCCACGACATCGGCTGGCGCGCGGTGGCGCGCGGCTCGTGAGGACGAGTCCCGAGCTTTAAAGGCTCGGGACGCATGCCGTTGGCTATTTCAGCTTGTAGATGAAGCGATAGGCCTTGCCGTCGGTGCCGATGGCGCTCAAGGCCATCTCGCCCTCGGCCTCGGCGTATTCGCCGGTGCCGCCGGTGATGGCGAGAACCGAGTCGCCGGCATCGTAGAACGGACCTTCGACGGTGATCTGGCCCTTATCCAAGGAGATCGTCCAGAAGCACTCCCAAGCCTTGCCGACGACGGTGCGGAAGCAAATGCCCTGATTGGTGCCGACCTTGTTCTTGTCCTCGGCATCGAACACTTCGTTGGCAAAGGTGAGAATGTCGCCGGCGCTGTCGCCCTCGGCGCCGGTGTCGGTGACGGCGTCGGTCGTGGCGTGTTCGACCACCTCGATTTCCTCGGCGGCGGCCGCGCTCAAGCCGGCCAAGACGAGGCCGGAAGCCGCGAGCGGCACGATGACGAACGGGCGTAGAGACGAAAGCAAGCTCGATGACTTGAACATTTATAACCTCCCTTGACGCATGGATTTTTCAGCCGGCAACAACGCCCATCATACAACTTCGCCGCGCCCGCGGTAACTGGCTCCAGGGGGGCGGGTTTTCCCGGCGGAGGGCGTTCGCGGGGCGGCCGCGCCGGCGCCCCATTCTTGGGTTACACGCAAGCCTGTGAACTGGCCGCCTCGGCGCGTTGCGGGGGGCAGCGCCTCTCTCTAAGCTCGGTTTCGAATCCAGATACGGAGAACCACGACATGCCTCAGATCATGCCGCGCGCGAAGCGAACGGCCATAGCCTTGGCCGGATCGGCCGCTCTCGCCTTGGGCCTTGGCCTCGCGGCGGGGAGCGAAAGCGCCGGCGCGATGCCGCTCGTGACCGCAGGCGCCGAGCGCGGGGCGTCCGTCGTGGAGCCGGCAAAGATCTACCGGCGCGGGCGCACCCCCATCTATCCCTATTACTACAATCCCGGCCGCCCCGGCGGTTACAGCTTCTATTTCGGCTTTGTGCCTTACGCGCCGGGCGATATCGAGAACCAGGCGCTCCAGCGGGGATTCTATCCGCAGAACACCGAATGGCCTCCGGGCCTCTATGGCGGGCCGCAGCCGGGTTGGGGGCCGAAAGGCTTTCAGTAGGCGCGCCTTCGCTCAGCGCTTGCCCTTGAAGAACGCCTTGAGCAGGGCTGCCGCCTTGGTCTCGCCCATGCCGCCGATGACTTCCGGCGTATGGTGACAAATTGCTTGCGTGAAGTAGCGCGGGCCGTGCTCGACCGCGCCGCCCTTGGGGTCGGCGGCGCCGTAGTAAAGGCGACGGATGCGGGCGAAAGAGATGGCGGCAGCGCACATGGCGCACGGCTCCAGCGTCACGTAAAGATCGCAACTCTCCAGCCGCTCGTTGCCGAGCTTGGCGCAAGCGGCGCGGATGGCGAGGAGCTCGGCATGGGCGGTCGGGTCGTGGAGCGCGAGCGTATGGTTGCCGGCGCGCGCCAAGATCTCGCCGCCCGCGCTGACGACGACGGCGCCGACCGGCACCTCGCCGCGATCGCGGGCGCGCTCGGCCTCTTCGAGCGCGAGGTCCATGGGGCGCGCGACCTTGCCAGACATCGCCTCATCTGCAAGCTTCGAGGTCATGGGAAGCAGGTTGGGGGTCAAGCACAGCAAGCGTCAAGCCCCGCGCGGAACGGGGCGGGCGGCGCCCCCTTTGCCAAAGGCCGGCGGCCCCATGCGCGTCGCCAAGGCCATCGCCCAGGCCGGGCTCTGCTCGCGCCGCGACGCCGAGGCCTTGATCGCGGCGGGACGGGTCGCGGTCAACGGAACGGTGCTTGCGACGCCCGCGCATGTTGTGACCCCAAGCGACAAGATCACGGTTGACGGCAAGCCCCTGCCCGCGCCCGAGGCCACGCGGTTGTGGCGCTACAACAAGCCGCGCGGCCTCGTCACCAGCCACAAGGACCCGCAAGGGCGCAAGACGGTGTTCGAGGCCCTGCCCCCTTCCCTTCCGCGCGTCGTCTCGGTGGGGCGGCTCGATCTCAACACCGAGGGTCTGCTGCTGCTCACCACCGACGGAGCGCTGGCGCGGCATCTCGAGCTGCCGAGCACGGGTTGGCTCAGGCGCTACCGGGTCAGGGCCCATGGCCGGGTCAGCCAAGACGCGCTCGATCGCTTGCGCGAGGGCGTCACCATCGACGGCGTGCGCTACGGCCCGGTCGAGGCGCGCATCGATCGCGAGCAAGGATCGAATCTCTGGCTCACCATCTCGCTCCGCGAGGGCAAGAACCGCGAGGTGAAGCGCATCGCCGAGCATCTTGGGCTCACCGTCAACCGGCTGATCCGCGTGTCGTTCGGGCCGTTCGCGCTCGGCGATCTCGCCGAGGGCGCGGTGGAAGAGGTGAAGCGGCGCGTGCTCGCCGATCAGCTCGGGGCGAAGCTCGCCGAGGCGTTCGGCTTGCGCGAGGCTAGGAAGCAGCCGACCGCGCGGGGGAAGCGGCCGGGGTAAGCCATGCGCATCGTCGCCGGCAAATTCAGGGGTGCAAAGATCGAGGCGCCGAAGGGGCTTTCGACGCGCCCGACCTCCGACCGCGTGCGCCAGGCGCTATTCAACGTGCTCACCCATGGCGCTCCAGGTCTCGACCTCGAGGGTCTGCGCGTGCTCGACCTCTTCGCGGGATCGGGCGCGCTCGGTCTCGAAGCCTTGTCGCGCGGCGCGCGCTTCGCGCTGTTCATCGAGGAGAGCGCCGAGGCGCGCGCTTCCATCCGCCGCAATGTCGAGGCCCTCGGCCTCACCGGCGCGACCAAGATCTGGCGGCGCGACGCGACGCGGCTCGGGCCAGCCGGCACGCTCCAGCCCTTCGACCTCATCTTCTGCGATCCGCCCTACGGCAAGGGATTGGGCGAGCGCGCGATCGCCGCGGCTTCGGAGGGCGGATGGGCCACACCCGGCGCGGTCGCCGTCCTTGAGGAGCGTGCGGACGAGACCGTCGAATGGCCCGCGCCATTCGAGGAAATCGACCGGCGGCGCTACGGCGACACCGCGATCGCCATTGCCAGGGCCGCCCGTTAAGGCATTTTCGCCCTTAATCCGGAAGCGCGCCCCATCCGTGCTTAAATGGCAGAAAGCGCCCGACGGGACCCATGATGACCTCAAGAAGAAGGAGAGCCGCGCTCTCCGCCACCTCGCTCGCGGCGGGGCTTGCGCTTTCCGGCGCGGTCAACGCGGCCTTCATCTCCGGCGTCTGGCAGGGCGACGCCAATTTCGATGCGCAGGGGCGCTTCTCCGACTGCACCATGACGGCGCAGGCCGCGAGCGGGCTGCTGGTCGGCTTCGTCATCAGCAAGCGGTACGAATGGGGCCTCGTCCTCGCCGACGAGCGGCACCGCTTCCCGATCGGAAGCAGCGAGGACGTGGCGCTCCATATCGACAAGAGAGCGCCGATCCGGACGATCGCCAAGGTCATCGACATCCACGGCATCGTCATGCCGCTCGAGAACTCCGCCGCCGTCATCGAGGGATTGCGCGAGGGCAAGGTGCTGACCGTCGAGGGACGCACCATGAAGATCAGCTTCAAGCTGACCGGAACCAGGGCCGCCATCGCCGAGCTCGCCGCCTGCGTCAGCGAAAATCTCCAGAGCGAGCGGGTCTAGCCCCTACTCCCCTTCACGGCGCGCGCTCAGCGGCGGGAAAACAGCTTCTCGATATCGGCGAGCTTGAGCTCGATATAGGTCGGGCGGCCGTGATTGCATTGCCCGGTGAAGGGCGTCGCCTCCATGTCGCGAAGGAGCGCGTTCATCTCCTCTGGGCCTAGCCGCCGCCCCGCCCTCACGCTGCCGTGGCAGGCCATGGTCGAGAGAACACGATCGAGGCGGTCGATGAGGAGGCGCGCCCCGCTTTCGTCCTCGGTCGCGGCAAGCTCGGCGGCGAGGTCGGCGAGCAGTCCCCTGACGCCGCCCGTCCCCAGCAGTGACGGCACTTCGCGCACGAGCACGGCATTTGCACCGAAGGGCTCGACCACGAGGCCGAGCCGTTCGAGCTCGGAGGACGCGGCGCCGAGGCTCGAAACCGAATCGGGCTCGAGCTCGACCACTTCGGGAATGAGGAGGAGCTGACGCGAAATCCCGCCATTGGCGAACGACCGCTTCAGCCGCTCATACACGAGGCGCTCGTGCGCGGCATG
Source organism: Methyloceanibacter sp. (assembly GCA_050247995.1). GTDB lineage: Bacteria > Pseudomonadota > Alphaproteobacteria > Rhizobiales > Methyloligellaceae > Methyloceanibacter. The sequence goes on from JBFWTF010000121.1 coordinate 6,196, forward strand.
CTGATCGACGATGACGAGAGCGTCCTCGGTTGCGGCGATGATGAAGGTGTCGTTGATCTGCGCGCGCGCGGCGCCGAGAGGATAGGACGCGGTCTCGGGCTCGGCGGCGGTGCTGCCGCGCGTGTCGCCGCTCGGCTCTGCGAGCGGCCCAAGCGGGGCCTGCGCCGCTTCGGCAAGGCCGAGCGCGGCGTAAGCCTCGGGTCGCGGCTGACCCGGCGGCGGCGCCATGCGCTGGAGCGCGGTTTGCGCCAGCGAGGCCGTGGCTCTGTGGCCGGCGGCGCCGAGCGCATCCCTCAAAGCGCCGATGATGAGCGAGCGCACCCCGTTCGGATCGCGGAACCTCAGCTCGGTCTTGGCGGGGTGGACGTTGACATCGACCTCGTCGGGCGGCAGCGACAGAAACAGGGCGAGAACGGGATAGCGCCCATGCGGCAGGAGATCGCCGTAAGCGGCGCGCACCGTGCCCGCGAGCAACTTGTCGCGCACGGGCCGTCCGTTCACCACGAGATGAAGCTGCATCGCGTTCGGCCGGTGCAGCGTCGGCAGGCCGGCGAAGCCTTCGAGCACGACGTTGCCGCGCGCCGCGCGCAACGGCAGAGCGTCCTTGACGAAATCGGGGCCGAGGATGCGCCCCATGCGGACAAGACCGTGATCGAGAAGCCCGGGCGGGCACGCCTCGAGACGAAACACTGTGCGATCGTCGCTCGTGAGCGCGAAAGCGATATCGGGGCGCGCGAGCGCGAGCCGCTTGACCATCTCGGCGATCGCGGCGCTCTCGACCCGCTCCGATTTCATGAATTTGAGCCGCGCCGGCGTCGCGTAGAACAGGTCGCGCACCTCGACCCGCGTGCCGGCGGGAAGCGAAGAAGGCTTCAGCTTCGATTTGGCGCCGGCATCGACCGTGATCTCGTGAGCGTCATTGGCGCTGGCCGCGCGGCTCGCAATCGTGAGCCTTGCCACCGCGCCGATCGAGGGCAGCGCCTCGCCGCGGAAACCGAGGGTCATGATCGCCGAGAGATCGCCGCCAGCGAGCTTCGAGGTGGCGTGGCGCTCGACCGCAAGGGCAAGGTCGCGCCCGTCCATGCCGGCGCCATCATCGGCGACGCGGATGAGCCTCAAGCCCCCGCCCGAGGTCGCGACCTCGATCCGGCACGCGCCGGCATCGAGCGCATTCTCGATCAGTTCCTTGACGACGCTTGCGGGCCGCTCGACGACCTCACCCGCGGCGATGCGGTTGACGAGGTCTGGCGGCAGCTGACGAATGGCCATCGGTCGCCTCTGCGGGAGCGCCGGCGAGATACCGGCGGGTCAGCATCTTACCCGATTCGACCGCCGGCTGGCCGAACGGATCGACGCCCAAAAGGTGAGCCGCGAGAATGGTTTCCAGCATGAAATGCATCATGAGCGCGCCGAGCGCCCGCTCGTCCAGCACGTCCAAGTCGATCACGCGCACCGGGCGGCCATGGGTGATCAGCGCTTCGGGAATGGCGCGTTGCTCGGCGGCGACGAGATCGCCGGCGGCGTGGCCGGCGAGGTAATCGGCGCCAGCGAGCTTGGCGAGGTCCTCGGCGAGACGCGGGCCCCGTCCTTCGCACCGTTCGCGGATGACGGTGACGAGGTGCTGAGGGGT
>JBFWTF010000122.1:0-7776 GCA_050247995.1 Methyloceanibacter sp.
TCGATCATCTGCGCCATGCTGCGCTGCTGGACCATGACGAGCACGCGGCCCGGCTACTAGGCGACGGGTCCGCCGTATAGATCGACGAGCTTCGGCGCATCGAAGCGGAACGAGCCGAGCTCGACGCCGTATTCGTTGACGGTGGCCCCGTTCCGTTGCACCTGCTCGACGAGAGCGATCAACGGACTGCCGAAAGGGACGACATCGGTGAGAGAGCGCCGGCACAACACGCTCACGCTCATCTGGAAGAAATCTTCGGCGGCGGTGTTGGCGTAGTCGATGGCGAGGTTGTCGCCGATGACGAGGAGCGGATGCGGCAACGCGCCGAGAAGCGCGATCTCGGTCGCCGGCGCGCCGGTGAGAGGGCGCCCATTGAGTCTTTTGGCCGCGGCTGTCACGCGGTGTATCCTCGGTGCGGCGGTAAGGGCGGATCGTCCGGTCTGTGCATATTTTTTATGCAAGAAAATTCATGACTTTTCCTTGGGCATAATATTGGCCAATCTCAATCGCGGAGCAATAATCGTTTTGCCGCACTGCAACAAACCAATGAAATCATTTGTATTTTTCTTGTTCATGAGGCCGTCGTCGTGAGCGTCGCAGCCTTGATCGTCGCGGCCGGCCGCGGGATGCGCGCTTCGGACGGCACGCCCCTTCCGAAGCAATATTGGCAGATTGGCGGGGCGCCGATGCTGGCCCACGCCATCGCCGGCTTCGCGCGCCATCCGCGCATCGACGACATCCTCGTCGTGATCCATCCCGAAGACGAAGAGCTCTACCGGGCAGCGGCCGCCCCTTTCGCCGCGCGCTTGCGCGATCCGGTCGCCGGCGGCGCGCGGCGGCAGGACTCGGTGCGCGCTGGTCTTAAGGCATTCGCCGCTGCCGCGCCCGCCTCCGTTCTCATCCATGATGCGGCTCGGCCCTTCGTGCCCGCCGAACTCATCGACCGCGTCATCGACAGTTTGAGGGTTCATCAGGGCGCCCTCCCCGCTCTTCCGGTCACCGACAGCTTGAAGCGCGCTGAAGGGGCGCGCGTGACCGGCACGGTCGCGCGCGAGAATTTGTGGCAAGCGCAGACGCCGCAAGGATTTCTTTTCGATCAGATCCTCGCGGCGCACCGTGCCGCGGCCGAACGGGAGCCGGCGCGCGACTTCACCGACGATGCCGGAATCGCCGAATGGTTCGGCCTCGATGTCGCGCTGGTCGAGGGCGCCGCGAGCAATCGCAAGCTCACGACGGCGGAGGATCTCCGCATCGCCGACGAGCTGTTGCAACCTCCGCGCGGCGGCGATGCCGGTACGATCCGGGTCGCGACGGGTTACGACGTGCATGCGTTCGGTCCCGGCGATGCGGTGATGCTGTGCGGCGTGAGCATCCCGCATGCCAAGAAGCTCGTCGGCCATAGCGATGCCGATGTCGGCTTGCATGCGCTGACCGACGCGCTCCTCGGCGCCATCGCCGAGGGGGATATCGGGGTGCATTTCCCGCCTTCCGACGCCCGCTGGCGCGGCGCGGCCTCGGAGCTCTTTCTCAAACACGCCGCGACGCTGATCGAGAGAAACGGCGGCGCCATCGTGCATGTCGATGTCACCCTCATCTGCGAGGGTCCGCGCATCGGGCCTTATCGCGACGCGATGCGGCAGCGCATTGCCGCGATCCTCGGCCTCGATGCGGGACACGTGAGCGTCAAGGCGACCACCAATGAAGGTCTCGGCTTCATTGGCCGAAGCGAAGGGATCGCGGCGATGGCGACGGCGACGGTGCGCCTGCCATGACCGATCGCGCGGAAATCGATGCGGAGCTTCTCGCTCGTGCGGCCAAGCTTCTCGATGCCTGCCGCGATCGCAATGAAACCATCGTGACGGCGGAATCCTGCACCGGCGGGTTGGTCGCCGCCGCTCTGACCGCCATCCCCGGCTCCTCCGCCGTGTTCGAACGCGGCTTCGTCACCTATTCCAACAGCGCCAAGAGCGAGGCGCTGGGCGTGCCCTATTGGCTGATCGAGCGTCACGGCGCGGTGAGCGAGGACGTGGCGCGGGCGATGGCTGGCGGTGCGCTCACCCATTCGCATGCGAGCCTCGCCGTCGCCGTCACCGGAATTGCCGGACCCGATGGCGGGAGCGCGGAGAAGCCGGTGGGGTTCGTCTGCTTCGCCGCGGGAAAGCGGGATCAGCCCATGCGCAGCGAGAGCGTTCTGTTCGGCGATCTCGGCCGGGCGGAAATCCGGCGCAGATGCGTCGAACGCGCGCTCGATCTCCTGCTGTCGCTAGCGTGAGGCGAGCGCGTCCCGGCCCGGCCCGTAGACGGTATCGGCCCGCGCCTCGAAGGCGCTGGTGTAGCGTTCCACCGCCTTGGCGAAGAGCCGCCCCACCAGCCGCTCGAACAGGCGCGATTTGAAGGCGTAAGCGATATAGAACTCGACCTCGCACGCCTTGGGGCCCGCCGGCTGAAAGTGCCAGCGGTTTTCCAGGAACGTGAACGGCCCGTCGAGATACTCGACGAGAATGCGCCGCGCCGTGCGATCGAGATGCACCTTGGTGGTGAAGCTTTCGCGGATCAGCCCGTAGCCGACCGTCATGGTGGCGACGATCACCTCTTTGCCGTCGCAGGCCTCGCGGCGCTTGATGTCGATCGCTTCGCAGAGCGGCAGGAATTTCGGATAGTCCTCGACGCGGGCGACGAGCGCGAACATGTCGTCGGCCGCGTGCGCGACGGGATGCTTGGTCTCGTAGACATGCATGGCGGTTCGGCCCGGCGCGTTCCCCTTAGGCGCCAGACAAGGCGCACCGCGCCGCTTTGAGCCGGGCGAAGTCTTCGGGGGCGTGATAGGAGGAGCGGGTCAAGGGACTCGATGCCACGAGCAGGAAACCTTTGGCCTCGGCGATCCGCTTGTAGCTCTCGAACTCGGCGGGGGTGACGAAGCGGTCGATGGCCGCGTGCTTGCGCGTCGGCTGGAGATATTGCCCGATGGTGAGGAAATCGACGCAAGCCTTGCGGAGATCGTCCATCACCGCGATCACCTCCCCTTCCGTCTCGCCCAAGCCGACCATGATGCCCGATTTGGTGAAGAGGCCGGGAGCTTTCGCCTTGGCGCGGGCCAGAAGCGCCAGCGAATGGTCGTAGTCGGCGCCGGGACGGATGCGCCGGTAGAGCGAGGGTACGGTCTCGACATTGTGGTTGAACACGTCGGGGACGGCCGCGAGCACGATTTCGAGGGCGCCCTCTTTGCGGCGGAAATCGGGGGTCAAGACCTCGACGCTCGCCTCGGGCCGTGCCGCCCTGATGGCGGCGATGGTCGCGGCGAATTGCCCCGCTCCGCCATCGGCGAGATCGTCGCGATCGACCGATGTCACGACGACATGGGTGAGCTGAAGCGCGGCGGCGGCCTGCCCCACCCGCGCCGGCTCATCGGAATCGAGCGCGCCCGGCTTTCCCGTGCGCACATTGCAGAAGGCGCAGGCGCGCGTGCAGATGTCGCCCAGGATCATGAAAGTCGCGTGGCGCTTGGCCCAGCACTCGCCGATATTGGGGCAGGACGCCTCCTCGCAGACCGTCGCCAGGCGATGGTCGCGGAGGATGGCGCGGGTCGCCTCGAAGGCCTGCGCGCCGGGGGCGCGCACGCGAATCCAGTCCGGCTTTCTCAGGACCGGCGTGTCGGGCAGCCGCGCCTTTTCCGGATGACGCGCCGCCGCCGCTCCCCGCTCCGAACGCTCAAGCACTTTGACCATGGATACTCGAAGCCGTGGTTTAAGCCGATGGGCCTCTGATGGCGCGCCAAATCCACAAGATGAGGACGGCGCCGATCGATGCCACGATCAAATTGCCGAGCCAGCCGTAGAACTCGACGTTGAGCACGGAGGCGAGGTTGCCGCCGACGAAGGACCCGGCGATGCCGACGAGCAGATTGGTGAGGAGGCCGTGGTCGCTCGCGGTGGCCTTCTCGGCGATGTATCCGGCGATAATACCGATGACGAGCATGCCGATAAAACCGACGCCCGGCATCGCGAACAAGGTTTGAGCGTTGTCCATTGTCGACCTCCTCACAAGTTTGTCAGGCCTACGATACTACCTTATGCGCAGCCAGACCCAGATGCAGAGAATGGCGCCGAGGGTGGCGACGACGATCTGGCCGAGCAGGCCGTAGGCCGCGATCCCGAGCAGCCCGGCGAGAAGCCCGCCGACGACGGCGCCGACAATACCGATCAAGAGGTTGACCAGGAGATCCTGCTGGCGCCCCATGACGTAAGAGGCGATGACGCCGGCGATCAGGCCAACAATCAGAAAATAGATAATATCCATGGCTTTGCTCCAAGGGTTGGTCGGCGCCCTCCCCCCGTCTTGCCGGCGGCCTAGATATGGAGCGCGCGGCCGTAAGCGTCGAGCACCGATTCGCCTATCATCTCCGACAATGTGGGATGGGGGAAGATGGCGGCGATCAATTCCGCCTCGGTTGTCTCCAGGGTTTTTGCGATCACGAGGCTGTGGATGAGCTCGGTCGCCTCGGCGCCGATGATGTGGGCGCCAAGCAGCGCCCCGGTCTTGGCGTCGAAGATGGTCTTGACCAGGCCCTCGGTCTCGCCTTGGGCGATCGCCTTGCCGTTGGCCGAATAGGGGAAGCGGCCGATCTTCACGGTCGCGCCCCCCGCCCTTGCCGCATCCTCGGTGAGGCCGACACTCGCCACTTGCGGCGCGCTGTAGGTACAGCTCGGGATGGCGCTTCGATCCAAAGGATGGACGCCGGCGACGCCCGCGATCTTCTCGACGCAGAGCACGGCCTCGTGGCTCGCCTTGTGCGCAAGCCATGGCGGTCCCACCACGTCGCCGATGGCGTAGATGCCGGGCGCTGCCGTGCGGCACCATTCGTCGACGGCGATATGGCCCTTTTCGATTTTTATTCCCTGCTGTTCGAGTCCGAGCCCCTCGACATTGCCGGTGATGCCGATGGCGAGGATGACGCGGCGCGCGGTGACCGTCGCGGCTTCGCCGCCTTGCTTGGTGAGATGCGCCGTCACGCCGTCGGCGTCCTTCTCGAGACGCTCGACGCGCGTCTCGGTGTGGATCGCGATCCCCTGCCGGGCGAAGGCTTTGCGGGCGAGGCCCGAAATCTCGGCATCCTCTTGCGGCAGAATGCGCGGCAGGATCTCCACCACCGTCACCTCGGCGCCGAGGCTGCGATAGAAGCTCGCGAACTCGATGCCGATGGCGCCCGAACCGACGATGAGGAGCGATGCCGGAAAGCTCTGCGGCACCAAAGCCTCGCGATAGGTCCAGATCAGCCTGCCGTCGGGCTCGAGGCCTGGAAGGGTCCGGGCGCGCGCTCCCGTGGCGACGATGATGTGCGCCGCCTCGATCTCCTCGGGAAGCGTCTCGCCCGCCTTGCCCGCAATCGCGATGCGCCCCTGGCCCGCGAGGCGCGCCGTGCCGTCGATCACAGCGATGTTGTGCTTGCGCATGAGATAGGCGACGCCGTTCGAGAGCCGCTCGGCCACTTTGCGGCTGCGTTCGACCACGCGGGCGAGGTCGAAGCGGACATTGTCGGCGGCGAGACCGAAATTGGCGGCATGCCGCATCTGCTGATAAAGCTCGGACGTTCGCAGCAGCGCCTTGGTCGGGATGCAGCCCCAGTTGAGGCAGACGCCGCCGAGACGATCGCGCTCGACGATCGCGGTCTTCAGCCCGAGCTGGCTTGCGCGAATGGCGGCGACATAACCGCCGGGGCCGGCGCCGATGACGGCAACATCGAAGCGCGTGGCCATCGCTTACGCCTTTGCGTCCGCCCGCGGGACGACGAGCCGCAAGACGAGATATTGCACGAGCACGGCCAAAGCCGGCGGCGCGAACGACACGAGAAAGGTGCGGAGCTGGCGCTCGGGCTCGAGGCCGACATAGCGCGTGTGCTCGAACTGGGTGAGGAGCAGCACGGCGATGGGGATCGCCAGCAGCACCGCCATGGCGCCGAAGAGCGCTTTGCGGTTCCGGGCGACGAACAGCGTCACGCCGAAGACGAGAGGCCCGAGCAAGGCCCAGATTATGACCGCATAGGCGCCGACGGCGGCATCGATGTTGCAGGCAAGTCCCTCGCCCCGGCAGGGGATGCGCGCCGTCGCCTCCACCAGGGCAAAGCCGGCCGCAAAGGAGAGCGCGCCTGCGCCGAGGAGCCCGAGCACGAGACGGACGGCTTGCCTTGGCATGACGGCGCTCTCCCTTAGGCGGAATCCGTGAGCGACTTTACCATCAAAATCCAGTCGCCCGTGTGGGGGCATCGTGGGAACGGGATGGCGGGTTCGGTCGCGGCAGCTTCGTAGCCGGCGCGGCCATAGAGGCGGATGGCGGGCTCGTTCCAGCTCGCGACGATGACGCTCAAGGCGGGGGTTCCCGCCTCTTTGGCGTTGCTCTCGGCGATGGCGAGGAGCGTCGTGGCGATGCCCAGGCCGCGAAACTCGGGGAAAGTCGCAAGCACGTTGACGTACCAGGAGCCGGGCGCTTTCGCCTCGAGCTTGACCAGAGGCTGGACCACCGGCGGGAACTCGGCAAGACCGCCAAGGTCGTAAGGATCGTCGAGCCGGTAGCCGACGAGGCTTGCCGCGACCTCGCCATCGACCTCGGCGACGACGGTGTTCTTCCAGGAGAAGCCGCCGCCGCTGTCGCGGCCGGCGCGTTCGCGCCCGAGCTCGAGCACGGATTGGCCGGGCGCGGCCAGCGTGCTCCACAAGTGAGCCGGAAGGCCCTCACCGGCGATATCGACCAGCACCGCGAGCGCCGCAGCGTCGGCTCTGGTGGCGGGTCTGAAGGCGAGTTCCGGTTCCATGCGCGCGCCCGCTCCTACACCAGCATGGTCACCGGGTCTTCGATATGGGCCTTGAAGGCGGCGAGAAGCTCGGCGCCGAGGGCGCCATCGATGACGCGGTGATCGACCGAGAGCGTCACGCTCATCATTGTCGCGATCTTGAGCGCGTCGTCCTTGACCACGGCGCGTTTCTCACCGCGGCCGACGGCGAGGATCGAGGCCTGGGGCGGGTTGATGACGGCGTCGAAGCGGTCGATGCCGTACATGCCGAGATTGGAGATCGTGGTCGAGCCGCCCTGATATTCGTGCGGCGCGAGCCGCTTGGAGCGGGCGCGGGCGGCGAGGTCGCGCATCTCGTTGGAGATCTCGGACAGGCTCTTGAGCTCGGCGTCGCGGATCACCGGCGTGTGCAGCCCGCCGCCTTCGAGCGCGACCGCGACGGCGATGTCGGAGGCGCGATGGCGCAAGATGCCCTGCTCGGTCCAGCTCGCCTTGGCGCCGGGCACAGCCTGAAGCGCCATGGCCATCGCCTTGATGATGAAATCGTTGAGCGAAAGCTTGAAGGCCCGAGGCCCTTCCTTCGGCGCGAGCGCATTCAACCGGGTGCGGGCGGCAAGCAGCGCGTCGAGGTCGCAATCGATGGCGAGGTAGAAATGCGGGATGGTCTGCTTGGCGAGCGTGAGCCGCTCGGCGATGATCTTCCGCATCGTGTCGTGCGGGATGATGTCGTAGGAGCCGGGCCGGTAGAGCGCGAGCACCTGGCTGTCGGAAAGACCGCGCGGCTCCGGCGCTTCATGCCGCGCGACGAGTTCCTGCGGGCGCGGCTCGCGCGCCGGCTCGGCCGGACGAGGCTCCGGCGTTGCCGCCGCTTCGGGCTTGGGCGTTGCCGTTGCCTCGCGGGCGGCGCGTTCGACATCGGCCCTGACAATGCGGCCGCGCGGCCCCGAGCCTTCGAGCTTGCCGAGCTCGAGCCCGAACTCGCGGGCGAGGCG